>JAEEPZ010000087.1 GCA_016285055.1 Prevotella sp. | reverse complement strand
CTTGTAAAGGGGGAGTTAGAGGGGGATTCATCTGCGCAGAGTGAATCCCCCCCTGCCCCCCCTTTGCAAGGGGGGGAATGGCTCCGCATGGAGCTGCGCGGTGGGCAAGGCGCGGCAAATAGTCCCTTCGGGACTTTTTGCCGTTCCTTGCCCGCCTCATGGGGTCCCTGCGGCGGTCAAGGTGATAACCTTTTTCCCAAATTGTTTTTTCTTGTTTTTATTTGTTTTTGTTGGTTTTTTCTCAGGCCGCTTCGCGGTATAAATTCACATAGTTCGCGACGCAACTATGTCACTTCATCCGTACAGCACGAATCATTGTTTCTGTCGCCTTTGCTTCTGGGTTGAAATCCATAGCAAAGCTATTGTCTTTAACTCCTTTAACTCCTTTAACTCCTTTAACTCAGTATCCCATTCGTGAGGTGTCCACCTCCTTCTTTTTCTTCTCCTTGAAGTTGCCGATGCGGTAGATGGCAGCAAGGGAGTAGTTGGTGTAGGGCATCCAGACCCGCATACTGTAGTCTTGATGGGCTGTGGTGGAGCGGGTGTCGATGTGGGCGTTCAGGATGTTCTCGCCTTTGGCCACGAGGCTCCACTTGCCATCCTTGGTGGTGTAGCGGAGCGTGGCATTGAGCCGCAGGAACGGCTTGATGTCGTAAACGCCCTGTATGGCCTTTGTCTGGAAGAACGGATTGAGGATGAACTGGATGTTGTGCTTCTGCGACAGCCTGGCAACGGCCATACCGCCGAGGATGCCTGAGAGGTGGGCGCGGTCGATGGACAGGTCGAAGAAATGGGTCTTGTCGTGGCGGTAGAGGGCTGTGGCCATGACATTTCCGTTGAGCCACTTGCCGATGCGGAACTGTGCCGATGCTTGCAGACCGTAGTAGTTGGAATAGTCGAAGTTGGTCTCCTTCATGATGACGGCCATGCGGTCGGAGGGCTGATAGGCCATTTGCACGAAGTAGTCGGGTTCCAGCGTGGCAAAGACGGTAAACGTATATTTGCGGTTGAGTTGCCACATCAGGTTGATGTCATATTTCGACATGGGCTTCAGGTCAGGATTGCCCCATATCTCGCTGTAGGCCGAGGCGTAGTAGATGCTGCTCATGGTGCTCCAGTAACTGGGATAGACGGCCTCGCTGCTGAACGAGAGGTTGAGCATGTTCTTCGCGTTGACGTTCCACATGGCGTTGAACTGAGGGTAGACGCGCCACTCGTCCCACTTCGTGGCATGATACTGCTCCATGGTCAGCGAGGCGTCGAAGCTCAGCGCTTCACCCATCTGCTTGCTGACCCCTGTGTAGGCGTTGACGATGCGCTCGTCGTAGTCGACGTGAGTTGAAGCGTCGGGAATCGCCTTCCCTTCCGTGTCGAGCGTCGTCTGATAGCTGTTGTTGTTTGTGAACTGAGCCTTGGCACCATAGTTCAGCTCCCAGCCGTTCCTCAGCGTGTGTGTCTGGTCGGCGGTGAAGAGCCACTTGCCCACCTTCTGACGACTGTCTACGAAAAGGTCGCGCCGGGTGTTGTACATCTCGCCGTCGAGGTTTTGCGTACGTGGATTCTGATAGTTGGTGTAGGAGGCACTGAGTTCTAAGCCGAAAGGCGTGTCGTAGCTGGCGTCGATGTTGTGCAGATAGTCGTGCTCGTGGGAGTGCTGCGTTGACAGTGCGGTGCCCGTGGTGGTGTTGGTGGCGCGTGTGCTGTTCCACTGGCCGGTATAGGCCATACTCAGGCGGTGGTCGTCGCTGAAGGCATAGTCCATGCCGATGCGGTATTCGTGGTCGAGGCCGTCGCTGCGGTTGCGGGTCTCGTCGCTGTAGGCCTTGCGCTGGTCGCCCAGCGGATGGTTAGCCTCGTGCTCCACCTGCCCGTAGCCACTGCCTTTGGTGAAGCCATACGACAAATCCATGCTCAGCTTGCCCTGGTTAAAGATGATGCTGGGTGCCCAGTAGCCCGTGCCGTATTTGCTCTGCTGCCATACCCACTTGTTCTGCCCTGAGAGCTGGTTGGTGCCCGTAAAGTCCTTTGTCACAATGTTGATGGCCATACCTCGCACATGGTATTTGGCAGGAGTCGACGGCATCACCTCGGCCTTGGCCAGCATGTCGGCAGGCATAGCCTTCAGCCGGGCTACTACCTTGTCGGCATCGAGCGTTGTCGCCTTGCCGTTGATGATAAGCGTCACCTGCTGACCGCAGAACAAGAGGCTGCCGTTCATGTCGATGACGCCGGGGATGCGTGTCAAGGCCTCGAAGGCATCGTCGGCAGGATAGACCTGCAGCAACATCGGCATGTTGTAGACGAGGTGGCCGTTCTCAGCTTTCGACAGGATGCGCTCGCCCGTCACATGCACACCGTTCAGCACGATGGTCGCAGGCGTAAGACGTATAGCCCCCATGTCCCACGACTCAGGCCAAAGATATTCCGTCTTGTAGCCGACGTGTGAGACGCGGGCCAGCACTTGCTTGGTGAGTGCTGTCGCCTTGCCTGCGGTGTCTGCAAGCGAGCCGCTTGCGTTCCAGGGAATGACGAAGAAGCCCGCCTCGTTGCTCACGCCTCCTGCGACGAGAGAGGAATCGGAGGGATGGAGCAGCGCCACGTTGGCATAGGCCACGGGCAGGCCCTTTTCGTCAATAATGCTGCCTTTATAACGATTAGCGGCTTTCTGTACACACTCCACAATGATTTCCTTGCCGTCGACGTCTACTCGGACTGGATAGAAGCCTATCATCTGGCGGATGGCATCGGGCACCGTCTGGCGGTGCACACGCGTGGTGATGCGGAAATCCTCTAATTCGTTATACAGGAAATTGATTTCGTAGTCGTCGGCCTCGCTGTTCAGCTGAAGCAGGGCTTCGCTGAGCGATACATCATTATATTCATGCGTGATGCGCTTTTGCGCTGCTACGCTGCTGAATGCTAAATGGCAAACGAGAAATGTTAGGCTTAACAGGATGCGTTTCATGACTTACTCGACGATGATTTTGTTGTCCTCCAGCCTGATGGCCAGACTCTCGAAACGGTTCAATTTCTCCACGGCGCGACTCAGACCGTCCTCACGTTTCCACACGAAGTGGAAGCGCAACAGGCGCACGGTGTCGTTCTTGTATTCTATCGCAGCGCCGTAATAGGCGGCGATGTCGGCCAGCATTGTGTCGAGCGGAACGTTGTCGAAGACGACGGGGACGACCGGCTCTGACTCACCCCCTGCCTCTCCCAGTGAAGGAGAGGAGCCGTGTCTTTGCACATCCACCTTTTCTGAGTAAGGGGTGTCTTCTCCCCTGTTGGGGTGGGTATGCTTCCAGATGGCAGCAAAGGCAATGCCCGACACAAGGAGCACACCGATGAAGCTGGCGGCGACTTTGTGGAGTGAAAAGTGATTGTTGAATAGTGAAAGAGTGGGCTTTGGCTTTTCTTCATCGAGGGCATCCAGTTCCTCGGCATGGGTAGCGGCAAACCGCTGCCATTCGTCATCCACGTCAGGGATGTCGTTGGAGGTCATCTCACCTTTTCTCGCCATGCCAGAGCTTTGGTTATCAGGATTAACGGCTGTGTTCTTCAACTGTTGGTGCTTGAAGGCACGCTTTGCAAAATCGAGCTGCTGTTCCAGCTGGCGCTCTTGCAATTCCAAAAGCCACTCTATACGCTGTTGCATTTCTTGCGACTTGTCCCTTGCCTCGGCATCGTCCATACCAGTATGGCCTCTGCTCCCGGCTTCATGAAAACGTTCTTCGGTCATCATTTTGCTATTGAGTTTGAATTGAAATACGTTCTGATTTTCTCCAATGTCTGCTTCAAGTGGGTGTGGACGGTCTGACGGCTGACGTTCAGCGCTTCGGCCACCTCCTGGCAGGTCATCTCCTGCAGGTAGCGCAGACGGAAAACCTCCATGCTCATGGGCGAGAGGTTGCCCTGCAGGTAGCGCATCAGTTCTTCCATCTGCATTTGCTCTTCTACACTGTCCTTGTTGGCCAGTATGTCGCTGTCCTCTGTCTGGAGGCGTGCAAAGCGTTCTTTCACCTGTTTATGCTGCACCACATTCAGGCAGCGATGACGCACACTCGCCAACAGGAATGCTTGTGCGCTGTCTGCTCGCACCATCGTCTTTCCGCTGAGCAGACTGGCGAACACCTCGCTCACCACGTCCTTGCTCTCCGCTTCGTCAAAGAGTAGCGTGAGCGCCAGATGATACATCTGTGCGTAGTGTGTCTTGAACAGACTTTCAACTTCTTTTCGTGTCATACACTTATAATACAGTTCAGAAGAAGAAAATGTAAAGCAGAAATGCGTATTTTTTCAATTTTCATTTCCCCCTTGGAAAGGGTCCCCTTACAGGGGTGTGGGGAAGAGGCGGAGACACCTCAATGAGAGATGATGGCGGACTATAAAAACAGATGATACGGACCGCTGAACGAGTCAGACAATCCGTATCATCCGTTAACTCGGATTATTCATGCCTTTTTCTAAAGCCCCTGTATTGACGCATCACTGCGTCGTTCAAGCGGAAAACTGGCCAATTTTTGTACAGAGCCTTTGCTTTTCTTGCCTGTTGCCATTCCGTGAATGATACAGGTTGAAATCCTGTCGCTGAAAAGCGAGTAATCCTATTTGTTCACCTGGAAGCGGGTGTCACCGTCCTTGAAGAAGGCGTTGATTTGCTTGGCAGCAGCGATGCCGGCGTTGATGTTGGCCTCGGCAGTCTGGGCGCCCATCTTCTTCGGGGTGGAGAAATAACGACCCTCGAACTTCTGGAAGTCGGCGTTGGCATCGGGCATGATGTCGGTGACGAACTTCAGGTCTTCGCGCTCCTCCATCAGCTTCAGCAGCTCCGGCTCGTTGATGACCTCCTTGCGGGCTGTGTTCACCAGGATGCCGCCTTTCTTCATCTTGCCCACGAGAGCGTAGTTGATGCTCTGCTTCGTCTCGGGCGTTGCGGGGATATGCAGGCTTACGACATCGCACAGCTCGAACAGGGCGTCCTGATTGGCCACGGCGTGCACACCGGCCTTCTCGATGACCTCAGCGGGGCAGTAGGCATCGTAGGCGTAGACCTCCATGCCGAAGCCCTTGGCGATGCGTGCCACGTTGCGGCCCACGTTGCCGAAGGCGAGGATGCCCAGCTTCTTGCCCAGCAGCTCAGAGCCGCTCTTGCCGTTGTAGAAGCCGCGGACGGCCATCACCAGCAGACCGAAGACGAGCTCGGCCACAGCGTTGGCGTTCTGTCCCGGCGTGTTCTCAGCCACGACGTTGTGGGCAGTGGCGGCGGCCAGGTCGATGTTGTCATAGCCGGCACCGGCACGCACCACGATTTTCAGCTGTTTGGCGGCGTCAAGCACCTCGGCATCCACCTTGTCCGAGCGGATAATCATGGCGTCGGCATCCTTCACGGCGTCCAGCAGCTGTGCCTTATCCGTATATTTCTCTAAGAGCACCAGCTCATGGCCGGCTGCCTCAACTTCTGCTTTAATGCCATTTACAGCAGCTGCTGCAAAAGGCTTCTCGGTTGCAACAAGAATCTTCATATAAATGATGTTTTCTTTCTCTTAAACTCTGATGTTCAATGTCTTTAGTGGTTAGCCTCAAACTCCTTCATGCAGGCTACGAGGGCGTTGCAGCCTTCGATGGTCTGGGCGTTGTAGCAGCTGGCGCGGAAGCCGCCGACGGAGCGATGACCCTTCACACCGACCATTCCCTTCGATACAGCGAAGTCGAGGAACTCTTTCTCCAGCTCCTTGTACTCGTCGGCCATGACGAAGCAAAGGTTCATCAGCGAGCGGTCCTCCTCCTTGGCGGTGCCTACGAAGAGCTTGTTGCGGTCAATCTCGCCATAGACAATCTCGGCACGCTGATGTGCCAGCTTGTCCATAGCCTCTACGCCGCCCTGACGCTTGATCCAGCGCAGGTTCTCCAAGGCGCAGTAGATGGGCACCACAGGAGGCGTGTTGAACATGGAGCCTTTCTCCACATGTGTGCGATAGTCGAGCATGGTGGGGATGGGGCGCGGAGCCTGGCCCAGTTTCTCGTCCTTGAGGATGACGATGGTCACGCCGGCCATCGACAGGTTCTTCTGGGCACCGGCATAGATAGCGTCGTACTTGCTCACGTCAACGGGACGGCTCATGAAGTCTGACGACATGTCAGCAATGAGGGGAACATTGACGTCGAGATCCTTGCGAATCTCTGTGCCATAGATGGTGTTGTTCGTCGTAATGTGCAGATAGTCTGCGTCTTCAGGCACTGTCCATCCAGTAGGGATGAAAGTGTAGTTGGCATCAGCCGAGCTAGCCACTTCCACCACCTCGCCGAAGAGCTTGGCTTCCTTCATGGCCTTCTTGGCCCACACGCCGGTGTTGAGGTAGGCAGCCTTCTTGATGAGGAAGTTATAGGGAATCATGCAGAACTCCAAAGAGGCACCGCCGCCAAGGAAGATGACACTGTAACCCTCGGGCACCTGCAGCAGCTCCTTCACCAGAGCCACGGCCTCGTCGACGACGGGCTGGAAATCCTTTGCACGGTGACTGATCTCCATGAGGGAGAGACCTGAACCATTGAAGTCTAAACACTGTTGGGCAGTGGCCTCGATGACCTCACGGGGAAGCATCGAAGGGCCAGCATTGAAGTTGTACTTCTTCATAATCATTTAAGAATGTTTATTTGAATAAAAATTTTGATTCCTGAAATACGGCGCAAAATTACACTTTTATTTCGATATGACCAATATTTTCGTCAAAAATTTTGCCGTTCATGGAAATTTGTTTATCTTTGCCAATTGAAACAACCAATTTTCTTTCAAAATGACAACTCGAAGAATCAAAATGATGCTGGCCTGCCTGTTGACGGTGGTGCTGGCAATGGCCGCAGAGAAACACACGGCCTCGATTGAGCGCGTCACAGTGTTTGCCAATGGCGCGCAGGTGGTGCGCTCGAAGAGCGTACAGTTGGTGGCTGGCGAGCAGGTGGTCACCTTCACGGGCATGTCGCCCTACATGGACCGCAAGAGTATGCAGCTGAAGGCTCGCGGCCGTCTCTCCGTGCTGGGTGTGACTCACCGCACCGTGCATCCCGACTCTGTAGAACAGATGAAACGCCTGCATCAGGCGGAGGATGCTGTGAAAGCCGTGCGTCGCAAGATTCAGCAGGCTAACGACGAGAAAGAGGTGCTGGCCTCGCAGCTGGAGCTGGTGAAGACCAACTGCTCGGTGGCCAGCCGCACAGTAGCTACGCCGTTGGTCAACATCAAGGAGTTGAACAATTACTATTCGCAGGAGCTGTTGTCCATCAAAAAGCGTACACAGGATATTGACGACAGCTTGATGAAACTCAACGAAGAGCTGAAGAAGAAACTGGAAGTGCTCGATTCCATCGGGCACGTCAAACTGACCACAGCTACTGAGGTTGACGTGAAGGTGGATGCCCAGCAGGCAGGCCGTGCTGACTTCGACATTACTTATTATGTGAAGAACGCCGGCTGGTTCCCCTCTTACGACATCCGCTCTGAGGGAACGGACAAGCCGCTGGTGCTTTCTTATAAGGCCAACATCTATCAGAACACCAAGGAGGAATGGAAGAACGTGCCGGTGCTGCTTTCGTCGGCCAATCCCAACCGCAGCAATGTGGCGCCCCATCTGAAGACCTATTGGTTAGATTATGGTTTATCGGCCCCATCTTATGATACTGACAGTGAGTCAAATACCGTCAGTGGCAAAGTGCTGGACGACACCGATGGCACGCCTCTTATTGGCGCTTCTGTCGCTGTGAAGGGCACCCACTTAGGCACAGTCACCGACGTCGATGGCAACTTCTCCATCACCCTGCCGCAGGGCAGTAGGCAGCTCACCATTTCGTTTATTGGCTATCAGAGTCAGACGCGTATCGTTGCGCCAGGCAGCTCGCTCAATGTACGACTGAAGGAAGACAAGGCTATTCTCAACGAGGTCGTGGTCGTTGGCTATGGCGAAAGGAAGAAGAAAAGCCCGGGCAGTGCCAGAGTAGAGGCGCCCACGATGGCTATGGATGAGATGAGGACGACGGTGAGAGAACCCGGGGCCGCGATGGACGAGAGTGATGTTGTGGTCGTAGAGCAGCAGCAGGCGCAGTTTGGCTATGAGTTCGAAATCAAGCAGCCGTTGACGCTGCCCGATGGTGGCAAGACCACTACGACCGAGATAGCCCGCTATCAGCTGCCCGCCACCTATGAGTATCGCGGCATACCGAAGATTGACAAGGAGGCCTTCCTCGTGGCCGACGCCACCGACTGGCAGAAGCTGAACCTCATGGAGGGTGAGGCCAATGTCTATTTCGACAACTCCTTCGTGGGCAAGAGCATCCTCGACCCCAATGCCGCCAGCGACACGCTGCACTTCTCCTTGGGCCGCGACCAGAGCATCCGTGTGCAGCGCACGAAGGTGAACGAGTCGTCCACGCGCCGATTCCTTGGCAGCAACCAGGAGCAAACGCTCACCTGGCGCATCACCGTGAAGAACACGCGCCGCGAGGCGGTCAGCATCACTGTCTTCGACCAGACGCCCGTCTCACGCAACACTGGCATTGAGGTCACTGTGGAAGAGCTGAGCGGCGGCGTGCGCGACAAAGACACCGGCATCGTCACCTGGCCTTTGCAGTTGCAGGCCGGTGAGCAGCGCGAGCTGGTATTGCAGTATAAGGTGAAATATCCCAAGAGCCGCCGGCTCAACATAGAGTAGTCAACAGCTGACGGATGTAAGGGCGCTGCCAATCGCGGAGATGGTAGCGCTCTTCTTCATATTGCAGGAGGTCGAGGTCGAGGGGCACGATGCCTTGGCGCCGTGCTTCGGCGTCACGGCCCTGTGCCTGTTCCATTTCCTTCAACCGGCTGTTCAGCGTTTCGCAGTCGAGTGAGGTCTCAGCGCTGACCAGCTGGTTAAGGTATTTTGCCTCCCTTGGGTCTAAGGATGGCGCTTGGGGTATGGGGCTTATGGGACTTATGGGGCTTATGGGACTTATAGGTCTTATAGGACTTATAAGTCTTATAGGACCTATAGGACTTATAGGACTTATAGGGCTGTCGGAGGACTGCTGCTTGCCATAGGGTACCGTCCAGATGGCAGGGGTATAGAAAGGATTGACAAGAACCTGGGCGAGAGCTTTGCGGGCCTCGCTCAGGTTCTTTTCCTGCTCATGGTTGCTGGCTAACGATATCAATACCTTGTGCATCGCCCACAGCCATTAGCCTTTCAACTTCGCAATGCGGTCTTTGATTTTGAACACGTAGGCATCGATGACGGCCACGGCTGTAATGTTGAGCACATCGCGCACCGAGGCACCGAAGTCGACGAAGTGAATGGCTTTGTTCAGGCCAATCTGTATGGGGCCGATAATCTCGGCATCGGTGCCCAGCATCTGCAGCATCTTATACGACGAGCGGGCTGAGGTGAGGTTGGGGAACACCAGCGTGTTCACGTCCTTGCCATAGAGACGCGAGAAGGGATACTGCTGGTCGCGCAGCTCGCGGTCCAGGGCGAAGCCTATCTGCATCTCGCCGTCGATGGGCAGGTCGGGATACAGCTCATGCAGCTGTTCTACGGCATGCTTCACCTTCAGGGCACCGTCGCTCTGCGAAGAGCCGAAGTTCGAATGTGACACCATGGCGATGACGGGCTTCTCGTTGAAGAAGCGCACGGCTGTGGAGGCCAGCTTGCCGATATCTACCAGTGTGTCGGTGTCGGGATTCTCGTTCACCAGCGTGTCAACGACATAGAGCGGGCCGCGTGCCGAGTTGATGATGTGCATGGCGCAGAAGTGCTGGTACTCGGGGCGTATGCCGATGACCTCTTTCACCACCTTCACCGTGTTCGAATATTTCGTGTAGAGACCTGTGATGAAAGCGTCGGCCTCGCCCGTCTCCACCATCATCATGCCGAAGTAGTTGCGCTCAAACATCTTGTCGTTGGCCTCCTGGAAGGTGTAGCCCTCGCGTCCGCGCTTCTCGGTGAGGATGCGGGCGTAGCGCTCGCGGCGCTCCTGCTCGTTGGGGTGGCGCAGGTTGACGATGTCGATGCCCTCTAATGAGAGGTCCATCGATGCTGCCATCTTCGTGATGACCTCGTCGTTGCCTAAGAGGATGGGGTGGCAGATGCCCTCGGCCTTCGCCTGCACGGCGGCACGCAGCATGGTGGGGTGGACGGCCTCGGCGAAGACCACACGCTGCGGATGGGCGGCGGCGGTGGCATAGAGCTTCTGCGTGAGTTTCGTCTCCTGGCCCAGCAGCACGCTCAGCGAGTCCTTGTACTGTTCCCAGTTGTCTATCGTCTTGCGGGCCACGCCGCTGTCGATGGCAGCCTTGGCCACGGCGGCGCTGACTTCTGAGATAAGCCGCGGGTCAACGGGCTTCGGGATGAAGTAGTCGCGGCCGAACTTCAGGTTGTTCACCTTGTACACGTCGTTCACCACGTCGGGCACGGGCTGCTTCGCCAGGTCGGCAATGGCGTGCACGGCGGCCAGCTTCATCTCCTCGTTGATGGCGGTGGCGTGAACGTCCAAGGCGCCGCGGAAGATGTAGGGGAAGCCTATTACATTATTAATCTGATTGGGATAGTCGGTGCGGCCTGTCGACATCAGTACGTCGGGCCGTGCGTCCATCGCGTCCTCGTAAGTGATTTCGGGTGTGGGGTTGGCCAATGCGAAGATGACAGGGTCTTCGGCCATGCTTCTCACCATGTCCTTCGACAGCACGTTGCCCTTCGACAGGCCCACAAACACGTCGGCGCCCTTTACGGCCTCGGCCAGGGTGTGGATGTCGGTGCGCTCGGTGGCGAAGAAGCGTTTCTGCTCGTTCAGGTCCTGGCGCTCGGTGCTGATGACGCCCTTCGAGTCGAGCATCACGATGTTTTCCTTCTGTGCTCCGATGGCCATATATAGCTTGGTGCAAGAGATGGCGGCAGCGCCGGCGCCGTTCACCACGATGCGCACCTTGCGGATGTCCTTGCCAATGACCTCCAAAGCGTTCTTCAGTCCGGCAGCGCTGATGATGGCCGTGCCGTGCTGGTCGTCGTGCATCACGGGGATGTCGAGTGTCTTCTTCAGCCGCTCTTCTATGTAGAAGCACTCCGGCGCCTTGATGTCCTCCAGGTTGATGCCGCCGAAGGTGGGGGCGATGCGTTCCACGGCTTCACAAAACTTCACGGGGTCTTTCTCGTCCACCTCGATGTCGAACACGTCGATGCCGCCGTATATCTTGAACAGCAGGCCCTTGCCCTCCATCACCGGCTTGCCGCTCATGGCGCCGATGTCGCCTAAGCCCAGCACGGCAGTGCCGTTGCTGATGACGGCCACGAGGTTGCCTTTGTCGGTGTACTTGTATGCGTCGTCAGGATTCTGCTGAATCTCCAGACAGGGATAGGCCACGCCAGGCGAATAGGCCAGGCTCAGGTCGGTTTGGGTACGGTAAGCCTTGGTGGGCTTCACTTCAATCTTGCCGGGCCGCCCGCTCTCATGATAGGCCAGGGCAGCCTCTTTCGTAATCTTTACCATCGTTGTCGGTTTTAAATCGCGTGCAAAATTAGGTATTTTTTTTGAGAATTGATGCTGCGCAATAAAAAAAGTGTCATTTTCCACTCTTTTTACCCTTTTTTGCACTTTTAACGCTGAATCGTATTTGGTTACAAAATCATTTCGTACCTTTGCAGCCTCAATGAGAGACGTGTCGCATAAGCAGTCATGTGCAAAAATATGGAATAACAATAAAGTATGAAAAGATTATTATCAGTGGCCTTCGTGGCCTTCATGGCGCTGGCAGCCAGCGCTCAGGAGAAGACTCCCAAGTGGTATGACAATCTGAAGTTCAGCGGCTACGGCATGCTGCAATATCAAGCTGAGGACAAGGACGGCGGCGAGCACAACGAGTTCAACCTGCGTTTGGCCCGTTTCATGCTGGACGGCAAGATAGCCGATTTCGACTGGCGCGTTCAGATACAAGGCACTAACGTGAAGGGTCCCGGCGAGCCCACCGTGCAGCTCATCGACCTTTACACCGAGTGGCGCAAGCATCCAGAGTTCAAGATTCGTGTGGGCCAGTTCAAGCGAGCCTTCACCTTTGAAAACCCCATGAACCCCATCACGCAGGGCTGGTATGCCTATGCCAACGTCATCAACGCCCTGTCGGGCTTCGGCGACCGCACCGGCGAGAAGTCGAGCGGCGGGCGCGACATAGGCTTGCAGCTGCAGGGCGACGTGCTGAAGAACGCTGCCGGGCGTCCCTTGCTGCACTATCAGGTGGGCGTCTACAACGGCGAGGGCATCAACAGCAAGGACAAGGATCAGCGCAAGGACATCATAGGCGGCGCATGGGTCATGCCTGTGAAGGGCCTGCGCATCGGCGCCTTCGGATGGACGGGCAGCCGTGCCGGCATCGGAGGCAAGAACCGCTATGCCCTCTCCGCCGAGTATGACAAGGACGAATACACCTTCCGCACCGAGTATCTGCACAGTCAGGGCATGGGCGCCGACGCAACGCTGGGCGACAAGGCCGACGGATGGTACGCACTCGGCATCGTGCCCGTCATCAAGAGCAAGCTGCACGCCAAGGCCCGCTACCAGTGCTACCGCAAGGCAAAGGAGTGGAGCACGTCGAAGACCATGTACGAGGTGGGTCTGAACTACTACTTCACCAAGAACTTGCAGCTCAACGTGGAGTATGCCCGTGTCAACGACCGCAGCATCGCCAACCCCGACAAGCACAACTACAACTTCATAGACGCGCAGCTCGACTTCCGCTTCTGACGTAAGAAGCCTTGGCCTGCGTCCGGCAGAAAGCCCCCCAGAAAAATTCCCAGCGTGGGAACAAAATATTCCCAGGCTGGGAATAATTTTTTCCCACGCTGGGAATATTTTGTTCCCACGCTGGGAATATTTTATTCCCACGCTGGGAATTTTCCTAACGATGACTTAGTAAATCTGTTTCAGTGTAGTTTACCACCAGATTTCCTAACGATGACTTAGTAAATCTGTTTCAGTGTAGTTTACCACCAGACTTTTTCCTAACTTTTTAGTTGTTATTTGCTAAATAATTTATACCTTTGCACCCGTGAACCAGAAAACGAGACGATATATAGCATCATGGTTGCTGTTGGCAGTGTTTGTGCCAATGCTGGTACTGTCGTCGGTTCACGTGCATGAAACGGTTGAGAGGGTCGGGCCGGAATGTGCCGATTGTGTGCATCACAATTGTCACGGCCACCTGACGACGATGGCATCGTGGGCACACGACTGTGTGCTATGCCAGTTTCTGACGCTCACCCTGCTGCCAGCTGCTGTTTTGGCTGTCAGGATAGATATTAATGTATGTAAGAAGTTTCATTCCCAGCCTTTGTGCGGCTATCAGGCCGCCTGCTGGGGCTGCAACATCACGCGCGGGCCTCCTTCTGTCTGATTCTTGAAAGGAGGAACCAGCACATTATTATCATACATTATTTAACTTTCAAGTTTTGGAGTTAAAGCAGTTAAAGCAGTTAAGGGTGATAGAGACAATAGATTCGTTATGAATCTCAACTACAGCGACAAAGACTTTTCATGAAGAGTCATTTGTCTTTAACTCCCTTAACTCCCTTCACTCCTTTAACTCCTGAGAGGAACACAGAATGAAAACAAGACATATCATTCTGCCGCTGCTGTGTATATGCACGGCAACGGCAGCTCAGAACAATAGTGAACATCATCATGCAGAGGACTCTACCGACGTCTTCTTCAATCATTTGCAACTGAACGAGCTGACGGTGACGGGAGTGACAGGCGACACGAAGCTGAAACACTCTACGGCCCCCGTGAGCATCGTCACCCCGAAGGTGCTGCGGGCTACTGCCTCGACCAACATCATCGACGCCATTGCCCACCAGCCAGGCATCAGCCAGCTGACCACAGGCGGCAGCATCTCGAAGCCCATCATCCGCGGACTGGGATACAACCGCGTGGTGGTGATGAGCGAGGGCGTGCGGCAGGAAGGCCAGCAGTGGGGCGACGAGCATGGCGTGGAGGTGGACGGCAGCAGCGTGAACAGCGTCGAGATACTCAAGGGTCCGGCATCGCTGATGTACGGCTCTGACGCTATGGCCGGCGTGGTCATCATGCACCCGCAGCCCACATTGCCACAGGGACAGATGAAAGCCACCGTCAGCTCGGAGTATCAGACCAACAACGGCCTCTTTGCCTACAACCTGTCGATGGCGGGTCATCAGAAAGACTTCGTCTGGGATGCACGCTTCAGCGACAAGATGGCACATGCCTATCAGAACAAGTACGACGGCTACGTGCCCGGCTCGCAATTCAGGGAGCGGGCCGGCCGACTGATGCTGGGCATGAACAGCAGCTGGGGCCACTCACGGCTCCTCTGGACATGCTATCACCTTACCCCAGGCATCATTGAGGGCGAGCGCGACGCTGAGACAGGCCTGTTGGAGTGCAGCACCGACGATGTGAAGACCTACGGCAAGGCACTGCCCTTTCAGCAGGTGAAGCACTACAAGCTGGTGTGGGACAACTCGCTCACACTCCCCACGGGATATCTGAAGGCCATCGTAGGCTATCAGCAGAACTGCCGACAGGAGTATGAGGAGTCGGCCGACGAGTACGGCATCTTCCTCAAGCTGCATACCCTGACCTACGACCTGCGCTATGTGACGCACGAGTGGGACGGATGGAAGCTCTCAACGGGCATCGGCGGCATGTATCAGCAGTCGGACAACAAGGGCGAGGAATATCTTATCCCCGACAGCCGGCTCTTTGACTTCGGCCTCTATGCCACTGCCTCAAAGTCGCTCTCAGAGCAATGGACGCTGAACGGTGGCCTGCGCTACGACCACCGACGGCTGCACGGCTATGAACTCATGGACGACGGAGCGCTGCGCTTCGCTGATTTCACCCGCCACTTCAACGGCATGACAGGCAGCCTCGGGGCCGTGTGCAACATCAGTGAGCACTTCAACCTGCGCATGAACCTGGCCCGTGGATTCCGTACACCCAACATGAGCGAGCTGGCCTCCAACGGCGTGCACGAAGGCTCCATCCGCTACGAGATAGGCGACCGTCGGCTCAAGGCAGAATACAGCCTGCAGGCAGACCTCGGCATCGACTTCACCTCACCCTACGTCTCGGCACAGATAGCGCTCTTCGCCAACCGCATCGACAACTTCATCTTCACACATCGCTTAGACGAAGTTGTGGAGGAGGGCTATCTCACCTATGCCTACACGCAGGGCAACGCGCAGCTGCTGGGCTTCGAAGCTGGAGCCGACTTCCATCCCATTCATTCCGTCCATTTCTCCAATACCTTCTCGATGGTCGATGCCCGGCAGATGCACGCGGCACCAGAGGCCAAGTACTTGCCCTTCACACCTGCGCCGCGATGGTCGTCGGAGCTGAAGTGGGAGTTGATGCACCACTCACACAGCACCGTGAACCATCACCATGCAGCGCCCGCCGTCCGAAGGTGGCCGTTCAACAACCTCTATGTCGCCGCCGGACTGGACTGCTATCTGAAGCAGAGCCACATCTACAGCGCCGACAACACCGAGACCGCCACACCGGCATACGCCCTGCTGTCGCTCGCGGCTGGCACCGATATCCAGGTGAAAGGCAGGAAGATAGCCGAGGTGTATGTCACAGCCGACAATCTCCTGGACAAAGCCTACCAGAACCACCTGAGCCGCCTCAAGTATGCCGACGACAACAGGGTAACAGGCAGGCGAGGAGTCTTCAACATGGGGCGCAACATCACCTTCAAGGTGGTAGTGCCGATAGACATCACGGCAGTTCGTTGAAAAAACAAGGCCGAAAAATTTGCAGATGTCGGAAGAAATAGCTATTTTTGCAATCAAATGTGAAAAACCATGCGCAGACTGCTTTTCCTTCTGTTGACACTGCTCCCCCTGAACATGCTGGCTCAGCTTGACACGCAGGATGCTGTGCGCCAAGCTGAGCGCATCTTTTCCTTCTTGCAATACGACCAGACCGACAGCCTCTACGAGCGGCTGGCTGACGATATGCGTGCCATGGTGGATAAGGATCAGCTCAGCGGTGCGATGAAGCAGGCCGAGCAACTGGCAGGAGCCTATCAGGAGCACGGCGAGTGGACCGTCAACCTGCAGGACACCTTGTCGATATGCTCATCGGTCTGCCGTTTTGAGAACGGAGAGCTGAGCGCAGTCATCGTCTTCGACCGGGGCTGGATGATCCACGGACTGCACCTGATGCCACGGCACGACGAGGTAAAGCATGAGCCACTGCCCGAGGGCATCGTCGAACTGACCGACACGGTGCGTGCTGCCGACGGTCTGGCCTTGCCCTGCATCATCACGCTCAGCGGCCTGGCGCAGCATCCGCCCATTGTCGTGATGGTGCACGGCTCAGGCCCCTTGGATAGCGACGAGACGGTGATGGCCAACAAGCCCTTCCGCGACCTGGCACGTCTCCTCGCCTTGAGGGGCATCAGTACCCTGCGCTACGACAAGCGCACCTACGTCAGCCACGAGCCAGTGGCCTCGGTAGAGGTGGAAACCATCAACGACGCCTTGGCGGCCATTGCCCTCGCGCGCACATATAATAATAATGTATATCTGCTGGGCCACAGCTTAGGCGCCATGCTCGCTCCTGCCATTGCCGAGCAGGATTCGTTGCAGGGTATTGTGATGATGGCTGCTCCTGCACGCGACATGGAGCAGGTGGTCATCGACCAAGTGGAGAGCCTGTCACCTCCAGAGGCTACAAAGGAGCAAAAAGCGCAGGCATTGGCAGACTTGCACAGTCAGATGCCTCATTACTTCGTGCCGCAGCATCAGGTGCAGAGAGCCCTTCGCCTCCACATACCCATCTTGCTGTTGCAGGGCGAACGCGACTATCAGGTGACGATGAAGGACTTCCGCATCTGGCAGAAGAAGCTGCGCAAGAAGAAGAACGCCACCCTCATCGCCTATCCCGCCCTCAATCATCTCTTCATCCCGGGCGAAGGTCCCCCCACACCCCAGGAATATATGAAGAAAGGCAGCGTCAGCGAGCAAGTAGCCGACGACATCGCCACCTTCCTTCGCCCGTAAGTCCTCTTATTTCCTATAAGTCCTCTCCCATCCTCTAACGTCCTCTTACTTCCTCTCACTTCCTCTAAAAAAACAATGCATCTCGTCATAGCAGGAAACATTGGCAGTGGAAAGTCCACGCTCACCCAGATGCTGGCCAAGCACTACGGCTGGGAGCCGCGCTACGAGACCGTGGCCGACAACCCCTATCTGGAAGACTACTACCGCGACCTGCACCGCTGGTCGTTCAACATGGAGGTGTTCTTCCTCAAGGAGCGCTTCCGCGACCTCATCGACATTGCCCATGCTCAGCACACCATCATCCAGGACCGCAGCATCTTCGAGGGTGTCTATGTCTTTATGGCCAACAACAAAGCGATGGGCAATCTCTCAGACCGTGACTACGAGACCTTCATGGAGCTCTTCGAGCAGATGATGACCGTGGTGCGCGTGCCCGACCTGATGATTTATCTCAGGGCATCGGTGGCCCATCTCGTGGGCAATATACAGAAGCGGGGGCGCAACTACGAGCAGCAGATACAGCTGGAATATCTCGAGAACCTCAACCGCCGCTATGATGACTTCATCAAGAACAAGTATCCTGGCCGCGTCATCACCATTGAGAAGGACAACCTCGACTTCCAGCACAACCCCAAAGACTTCGCCCAGATTATCGACCTCATCGACCGCACCCTCTTCGGCCTCTTCCCCATGGAAGCCCAGCAAAACAAAACTCCCTGATTCCTCTCCTCTCTCATCCTCTCTCATCCTCTCCCATCCTCTCTCATCCTCTCTCATCCTCTCTCATCCTCTCTCATCCTCTCACATCCTCTAAAAAAAAATGCACATCGCCATAGCAGGAAATATTGGCAGCGGCAAGACCACCCTGACCAAACTATTAGCCCACCGATACGGATGGACACCACGTTACGAACCAGTGGACAACAACCCCTATCTCTCCGACTTCTACGCCGACATGCAGCGCTGGTCCTTCAACCTGCAGATTTACTTCCTCAACAAGCGTTTCAAGGAGGTGGTGGAGATAGCGAAGTCCGATGACACCATCATACAGGACCGCACCATCTTCGAAGACGCCTGCATCTTTGCCCCCAACCTGCATGGGCAGGGGCTGATGAGCGACCGCGACTTTGCCAACTACAAAGACCTCTTCGACCTGATGATGTCGCTGGTGAAGCTTCCCGACCTGATGATTTACATCCGCTCGTCCATTCCCACACTCGTGGCGCAGATACAGAAGCGAGGAAGGGAGTATGAGCAGTCCATGCGTCTCGACTATCTGCAGGGCTTGGAGAAACGTTACGAGGAATGGATTGCCGGCTACAAGGGTCAGCTCATCATCGTTGACGGCGACCACTGCAAGTTTGGCGACAATGCCGACCACCTCAAGCAGGTCACCGACATGATTGACGCCAAGCTCTACGGTCTCTTCCCCATGGAGTGAGCAAGTGGGGATGGCAAGAGCTGACTATAATCTCACGCCAAGTCTGAGCATGGCACTCCAGTCGTTCAGACGTCCGCTGTTGCTGTCGTAATGGTAGCGTGAATGATAGAAATTGCCGTTCAAATTGACAAACCATCGCGACCAGTTGTAGGTTACCGATAACCGGCTGTTGACATTCAGCATGATGCGGCTGTTGCGGCTGTCGGTAGCCATCAGGGTGATGCGGTAGTCCTCATGGGGTAGCTCATCGTCGCTGATCTTATAGGCGCCTTCGCCCATAGCGTCGAAGTACACCTGCCCGTTCTCGTCGAGCAGCAGTGCCTTCAGCTCAGCCACTTCGCGGTTGCCCTTGCTGTCGTCATCATCATCGTTACCACAGGCTGCAAAGGTGCATCCCATGCCCAGCAGCATCAATGCTGTCAAAAACACATCAATGGTTTTCTTTATGTTTATATTTAGGCAATGATATAGCAGTTGACCTATTCATGCGCAGCCATCCC
>JAEEPZ010000214.1 GCA_016285055.1 Prevotella sp. | reverse complement strand
ATGAGGCGTTACGGGGTCGCCGTTCTTGTCTTCCTCAATCTTGTAGCTCTCGTCACCGCCGTATGCGGGGTCGGCCAGGCGCTCGCGCAGAATCGAGTCGCGCACGTAGTTCACAAACTGGCGGTACATCGAGTTCGTCACCTCGTACTCGTCCATCCAGAAACCCTCTACCGAGATGTCTCTTACCGGGGTCTGCTTGCCCCACAGCGAGTCCTTCTTCTCGATACCCATCTTCAGGTGACCGCGCTTAATCAGCGTCATACCGTGAGGCGTCGGCTCCGTAAAGGCCCGACCGCTCATTCCTGTCACTTCACCACCCGATGCCGATAGCGACTTGCTGCCGAAACAACCCGTCAGCACCACCGCCATCACAGCTCCGAGCATCATGATAATACCTTTTTTCATATCATCTATATCTATTATCTCTTATTTTTTATTTTTTATTTAGGGCTTTGCCCGCTTTTTATTTGTTTATTTTTTATTTAGGGCGTAGCCCGCTAAAGTATTCTCACACTCTGGTGCTTGTTGCGTCCCTTTTTCACCAGGTCCAGCTCTGTCTGGTAGCCCACAAACAGCTCGTGACTTCCGTGTTTGAAACTCAGAGCCGACGTGTATGCCTCGTAGCTGTAGCCGATGCATACCCCGTGGAAGTTGCCGCCAATGAGTGCCGTCACCGAATTTGTCGGACTGTAGGCCACTCCGGCATACAGCATTCGCTTCTCGAAGCTGTACTTCACGCGGGTCGTCACATCCACTCTGTAGCCCACACCGTCGGTACGCGCTAACAGAGAGGGGTGTATTGTAATAAACGGATTATGTAGCCGAATATTGTATCCTGCGGTAAAATAATACGATCTTGCGACGTCAATTATCGATTTTTCGCCCAATTCCACCTCCGGTTCGGTGGCGTGAAGCACACTGACGCCGGCATA
The DNA here is from genome assembly GCA_016285055.1 of Prevotella sp. Taxonomy (GTDB): domain Bacteria; phylum Bacteroidota; class Bacteroidia; order Bacteroidales; family Bacteroidaceae; genus Prevotella. Next base: position 2,815 of record JAEEPZ010000214.1, on the reverse strand, counting down.
CCAGTTGCGGTGTTGGTAGTACAATCCTGCTGCCAAATCCAGCGCCGTGCCCGTCACGTCGGTCTTCAGCAGATGGGGGTCTTCCTCGCGCAAATCCAGACCGCTGCCCTTGAATTTCTCGCTCAGCAAGCCCGCCTGCAGACCGATGCTCAGCGTACCGCCCAGCAACGGCAGCTTGTAGGCATACTGCGCCGTCAGCCGCTGGTGCTTGAATAGTCCGATGTCGTCGCTCATCAGCTGAACGCCCACTCCGTGATATCCGTTCAGGAAGTAGAACGGCATGTCGCCGGCCACGAACATCGTCTTTGGGTTGTTCTCGAATCCTGCCATCGACATGGCGTAGGCGCCCGTCACGTTGATGAGCGACGTCTTGCCCACGGCGGCAGGGTTAAACGAAGGCTCCAACGCCCAGTAGTGAGCGAAGGAGACATCCTGCTGTGCTGAAACCCTTGTCAGCACTGTCAGCAGCATGCCAAGCAGCATCATTTTTCGTCCGAACACGTATTAAATAACGCAAAAACTCTCCGTTTATTGTATTTTTTTCGTAACTTCGCACCGAAAATCGTATATTAATAGGTAAAAACCCGTTTTTTGACCCAATTTTCAACGTTTTATTGCTTAATGTTTAAAGTTCAAAGTTCAATGAATAAAATAGAATCCCTGCGCCAGGAAATGCGCCGCGAACAGCTCTTTGCCTGTATTTTTCCTACCACCGACCCCCACAACAGCGAATACACTGCCGACCACTGGAAAGGCCGCGAGTGGATTAGTGGTTTCACGGGTTCCGCAGGCACGGCGGTAGTCACCCTCACCGCTGCCGCCCTATGGACCGATTCGCGCTATTTCATAGCCGCCGCCCAGCAACTCGAAGGCACCGAGTTCCAACTGATGCGCGAACGCATCGACGGCACCCCTACCATCGCCGAATGGCTCCACACTCAACACTCTCAACTCTCATCTCTAAACTCTAAACTCTCAACTGAAATCGCCATCGACGGCTCCTGCTGTACCACGAGTTCCATCGACACACTCATACAGGACCTTCGCCAGCATGGCGGACTCACCCTGCGCACCAACATCGATCTGCTGCAGCGCCTGTGGACCAACCGTCCGGCCATTCCCCAGGCGCCCGTCGTGCCGCAGCCCATCGAATATGCCGGCGAGGATGTCGCCTCGAAACTCACCCGCATCCGCCGTGCCCTGCGCCAAGTCCATGCCGACGGTATGCTCATGGCCTCGCTCGATGATATTGCCTGGACACTCAACCTGCGCGGCGCCGACGTCCATTGCAATCCCGTCTTCGTCAGCTTCCTGCTTATCTCTTCCCGCTCATCGACGCTTTTCGTCGATGAACGGAAGCTTACTCCTGCCGCCCGTCAGCAACTTCGCGAGGCCGGTGTCGACACCGCACCCTACACCGCCGTCAAGGAAGCCCTGCGCCAATATCCCGACTACAACATACTGGCCGACCCCGACGAAGTCAGCTACACCCTCATGCAAGCCATCAAAACCTGCAGAAAAACTGTCAATAGTCAGTTGTTAATTGTCAACTCTCCTTCCCCCGTTCCGGCCATGAAAGCCGTCAAGAACGATGCCGAACAGCGTGGCTTTCGGCAAGCCATGATTCGCGACGGAGTAGCCCTTGTGCGCTTCTTGCGTTGGCTGAAGCCTGCTGTCGAGGCTGGTGGGCAGACGGAGATGAGCGTTGACCGCAAACTGACCGCCCTGCGTGCCGAACAGCCTTTGTATCAAGGCCCTTCGTTCGATACCATTGCCGGCTATCAGACTCATGGTGCCATTGTCCATTACGAGGCAACGCCTGAGACGGACGTCCCGCTGAAACCTGAAGGACTGCTGCTGCTTGATAGTGGAGCACAGTATATAGACGGCACGACGGACATCACGCGCACCATTGCCCTCGGACCAGTCACCGACGAACAACGCCGCATCTACACCCTTGTGCTGAAGGGGCATATCCAGTTGCAAATGCTCAAGTTCCCTGACGGAGCCAGTGGCACCCAACTCGATGCCGTTGCCCGCAGAGGTCTTTGGAAAAGCGGCCTCAATTTCCTGCATGGCACAGGTCACGGCGTCGGTTCCTACCTGAACGTCCATGAAGGTCCTCATCAGATCCGCATGGAATACCGCCCTGCACCATTACACGCTGGCATGACCGTCACCGACGAGCCTGGCATCTATCTCGAAGACCGTTTTGGTGTCCGCATAGAGAATGTCCTGCTTGCCCAACCTTATATGGAAACCGAATTCGGACGTTTCCTCCAGTTCGAGACGCTGACGCTCTGTCCCATCGACACCACGCCTGTCGATGTCACACTGCTTACCGACAACGAGCGCACGTGGCTCAACGACTATCACCAAATGGTCTACGACCGCCTCGCGCCCCACCTTGACGACCCTGACCGCCAGTGGCTCTATGCCACCACACGCCCTGTCACTGCTTAGAAGTCGAGTTGACAACCGACGCCGAGGACGCGGCTGGTGCGGGTAAAGGTGTCGCTGACGCCTGCGACGGGATAGTCGTTGCGGTTGTAATTGTCGTAGTTGGTCTGGAAGTAGGCTGCTGAGACGGTGACGTTGTCGCTGACCTTGTAGTTGAAACCGAGACCGATGCTATAGCTATTAACAACGAACGACATGTCGTTCATGTACTCGTCGCTGAGTCCGTAGCGGGTGAGCTGACCACCGCACGAGGCATTAAGACGATCAGTGACATCCCACTCGACACCGGCAAGGAACTCGTTGGTGTTGTGCTTCAGCAGGTCCTGCGTGTTGTTGTACCATGAGGCGTCCTTGT
>JAEEPZ010000213.1 GCA_016285055.1 Prevotella sp. | reverse complement strand
GCGATGTGCCTTTCTTCTTGAATCATCTCGGCCTTTTCATAGCATTGACCACCGCCACATTAGGCAGTGCCGACATGCAGCGCGTAAAGATGATTTGCGGTGTTGGTGAGCCCGAATGGCGTGCGCTTGATAAGAACGGTGCCATCAAGGAAATGCCGATTGCCATCGAACTGAAGAAGTTCATCATGGAGACCTACGACGATGGTAAGCCCAAGCGATTTGCCTCGGAGATACAGATACTGACAAAGACGGGCAAGAACATTGAGACCACGGTTGACGTGAACAAGCCCTACGAGGTGGACGGCTGGAAAATCTATCAGTATGGCTACGACACGCAGATGGGTGCCCAGAGCCAGATTTCGATACTCGAACTCGTCAGTGACCCGTGGCTGCCATTTGTCTATACGGGTATTTATATGATGCTGGCGGGAGCGGTTTGTATGTTTGTAATTGGTGGGAGGAAACGTGTATGAGTTGGGAGAATTTTATATATTTCGCGATTGCGTCCGTACTGCTTTGGGCAGTTGGTGCCTGGGCTGCGTGGAAGAATAAAACAGTTTTGGCCTACACGACAACCGTCTTGGGCTTGCTCGTTTTCTTCTCGTTCATCCTGTCTATGTGGATCTCGCTGGAGCGTCCGCCACTGCGCACGATGGGCGAAACGCGACTCTGGTATTCGTTCTTCCTGCCGTTAGCGGGACTTATCGTCTTTTCGCGCTGGAAGTACAAGTGGATCCTGTCGTTCTCGACCGTTCTCGCCCTAGTGTTCATCTGCGTAAACCTGTTCAAACCGGAGATACACGACAAGACGCTGATGCCGGCCCTACAGAGTCCTTGGTTTGCGCCACACGTCATCGTCTATATGTTCGCCTACGCCGTGCTTGGTGCAGCGGCAGTGATGGCTATCTATCTGCTCTTTATCAAAAAGGGTGGTATCGCTGACCAAGAGTTTGACATCACGGACAACCTCGTTTATGTCGGTCTTGCCTTCCTCACCATAGGAATGCTTTTTGGTGCCCTATGGGCCAAGGAGGCTTGGGGCCACTACTGGTCGTGGGACCCAAAGGAAACGTGGGCTGCCATCACCTGGCTCGCCTACCTCATCTACATCCACTACCGCCAGTTACGACTCCATCGTGAGCGGCTGGCCCTTTGGATGCTCATCGTCTCCTTTGTCCTCCTACAAATGTGTTGGTGGGGAATAAACTACCTGCCATCAGCCCAAGGTTCAAGTGTACATACTTATAGCAGTAGTGAGTAAACAACTATGAGAAAAGCAAGCAGAGAGATGGATGCCAGGATTATCAGAGAGGCAAGACCAACGGATGTGGTTGACATTATGCAGGTCATGGATGCTGCGAAGAAGATTATGCGGCAGTCTGGCAACATGCATCAATGGGGCGATGGCTATCCCTCTGAGGCAGTCATTACTGCTGATATAGAACGAAATGGCGGCTTTGTCATTGAGGACAGTGGCAAGGTCGTTGGCTACTTTGCTTTTCTGCAATCTCCAGAACCCACTTACTACAAGATTTATGAAGGAGAGTGGATTGATGATGTTCAACCTTATCATGTAGTCCATCGCATTGCCAGTTATCCAGATGCTCACGGCATCTTTAGCAGTATCATGGAATTCTGCTTCTCTCATGATACGAATATCCGCATAGATACTCACCGCGACAACAAGATTATGCAGCATAACATCCTGAAGCACGGTTTCACCTATTGTGGTATCATCTATCTGCTGTCAGGTGACGAACGATTAGCTTACCAAAATGTTTTGTGATATGATAGACCAGATTATTGAATACAACATTTTGAAGTGGACTGTATTATCAGATAATCGAAGCAATGACAGCCGTCTCTCTATAGAACATGGGCTGTCAATCATTCTGCAAACAGAGAAACACAAGATTCTTCTTGATACAGGAGCGAGTGACGTTTTTTTCAGAAACGCAGAGCAGTTGGGCATAGATCTCAGTGATGTGGATTATGTTTTCATTTCTCACGGGCATAGCGACCATGCAGGAGGTCTACGATGTTTCTTGGAGCATAATCGACAGGCCAAAGTTATTGTTTCGCCCAATGCCATGAGCGGTAGGTTCTTTTCCAAGCGAGGGAATCTGCACAGCATTACCACTGAGTGGCCAGAGATAGGTGATGACAGGCTCATCTTGGTAAAGCAGACCTGCGAGATAGATAATGGCATCCATGTGATTGCCCATATCCCTCAGAATCATCCAATGCCCAAGGGAAACCGAAACCTCTATGTTCAGGATGCTGATGGCAATTATATCCACGATGACTTCCGCCACGAACTGGCCCTGTATGTCGATGGTCTGTTATTCACGGGCTGTGCTCATAGCGGACTGGAGAATATTCTGTCCGCATGTCCTTGGCCAATAAATACCGTAGTTGGTGGTTTCCACTTGCTCGATGGACAAGAGACAGAGGAAGAACTGAAGGCTTTGGCTCAAAGATTGAAACGACGAACGAGCGAGAGCAATGTGATGCTTGCATCGACATTGCCGAGCGAGGAGGAGTTCGACGAAGTCAAAGCAAAATATCCAGAAACACAGTTCTATACCAGCCATTGCACAGGTGACAATGTGTTTGAGGTGATGAAGAGTGTGATGGGAGAACAGCTACATTTGTTTTATTGTGGAACTATTATAAGATAGAAACGATATGAATCCGATAGCCATCCGACTTCTCAACCAACAGCTGATAGCGCCTCAGTTCAGTAATCCTACTGAGGTGGTTCATTATATGGGTGCCATGCAGGCGCAGGAGTACCGTCTGATGCGGTGGGCTGTGGCAATGCGGACAAGCAAACCGTCACACAAAGCATTCAAGAAAGCTTTTGATGATGGCAGGATTATTCGTCTGCACCTGATGCGAGGCACGTGGCAACTGGTTTCTGCTGAGGACTATTGGCCAATGATAGATCTCTTTGCACCCAAGGCTATCGCCGTGACGAAAGGTTGGATGAGCAGCAACAAAATCAGCATTTCTGACGAGGAACAGGTGCGCGTCCGTGACATCCTTGCCCAGACGGCTGCCGACTTGGGAAGTGCAACGAAAGAGGATTTTGTACGTGCTTTGGCGGAGAAAGGCATAAGGATGGACGACCATCGGCTGTCGTACCATATCCGTATGGCCGAGATGTCAGGAACGCTTTGCAGCGGAGAGCTGTTGCCGATGAAAGCTACATACGCGCTTACTGCTAATAAGGTAAAACAGAAAGTGCAGATGGAGAAGGACGAAGCCTTAATGTACTTTACCCGTAAGTACTTCCAAAGCCGTCAACCTGCTACATTAGAGGACTTCGTCTGGTGGTCAGGCTTGAACATTAGTGACTGTCGGAGAGGAATTGCACTCTTGGGCGACACTATTTTTTTAGAGAAGTGGAAGGGTAGGGAGTTCTACATGACCGACGAGTGTCGCACACGAGGCTTCAGGAAGGGCAAGTTTCTCCTGATTCCATCTTACGACGAATATCTTATCAGTTACAAGAGCCGTGATGTCGTGCTGCCTCCAGAACATAGGCATCATGCCCATAATAACAGTGGCATTTTCCAACCCATTATAGCTTACAACGGCACCATCTGTGGCAACTGGTCACCTTTCAAAAACGACTGTCAGGTTACGTTCTTTGAGGACGCCTACAATCAAGATGATGTCAATGAGGCATGGCAAACTTACAAAGTATATTGCAATAAAAAATAAATGATATGAAAAGAGTAATAGTTATT
>JAEEPZ010000086.1 GCA_016285055.1 Prevotella sp. | reverse complement strand
AAAGGAGGGGAAGGGCTGCGCCGGGTAATAGTCAATGGATTTTACGGGAGCAGCCCCGCCGGTCTTGTTGAAGAAATACCTGCGGCAAGATTTGGCCGTTACGGAAAATGTTCGTATCTTTGCACCAGCGTTGGCAATCCCGCCGGCGCAGGCTCAATCTGTTTTGAACCATGGGAATATACATTGACAAGGGAAATGGGGCTTTCAGCCGGGTCCGCAACAGTGAATACATAGATAAGTCAGGGCTTATCCCAGTCGTCAACAAGACACTCTTTACAGAGCAAAGCTATACCTGCGTAACGCGTAGCCGTCGCTTCGGCAAGTCTATGGCGGCTAAGATGCTCGCCGCCTACTACGATCGGTCGTGCGACTCACGCAGCCTCTTCGCCGACCTACAGATAGCGCAGGACCCCACGTTTGAGGAACACCTGAACAAGTATCCCGTCGTCTACCTCGATCTCTCGGCCTTCAATAAGAGGCTGGACAAAGGCGATGTGGTGGACTACGTGGAAAAGGAACTCATACAGGACATCCGCACGGCTTATCCCAAAGTGCCGGTGCCGAGGGGAGCCGACCTGATGAAATACCTCCTGCGCATCCATGCTGCCACGGGCGACACGTTCATCTTCATCATCGACGAGTGGGACGCCATACTCCGCGAGTGTGCACAGAACCCGAAGCTGCCCGACCAGACGGACCAATACGTCAACTGGCTGCGCTCGATGTTCAAGGACGTCTTAGGCATGGAGGTGTTCGCGGGAGTCTATATGACGGGCATACTGCCTATCAAGAAGTATAAGACGCAGTCGGCGATGAACAACTTCATGGAGTATTCGATGGTGGAGCCGGGCAACATGGCGCAGTTCTTCGGCTTCACCCGTGAGGAGGTGCAGGCACTTGCTGCAAAGCACGGCATGGACTTCGACGAGTTAGAGAAATGGTACGACGGCTACCAGATAGGCCCACAGCCCTCGATGTTCAATCCCAACTCCGTGATGCAGGCTGTGATGCGTGGCCGCTGCCGCAGCTTCTGGGCCAGCACGGGAGCCTTCGACGCCGTGTCGGGCTTTATAAGCATGAATTTCGACGGGCTGAAGGAGGATATCGTTGAGATGCTTGCCGGGGGGCGGGTGGCTGTTGACCCCACGGGATTCCAGAACGACTTGTCGGAGGTGCATAGCCGCGATGATGTGCTCACCCTCCTCATACACTTGGGCTACCTCAGCTACGACTGGCGGCGCGATGAGTGCTTCATCCCCAACCATGAGGTGGCGGGCGAGATGGCGAATGCCGTCAAGAGTGTCCGATGGTCGATTATCGCCAATGCCCTCGACCAGTCGCGCTACTTGCTGGACGCCACCCTGCGCGGCGATGCCGCCACCGTGGCCCGCATGGTGCAGGAGGCACACATCGACAACACCAGCCTGATAAGGTACAGCGACGAGAACAGCATGTCGTGCGTGCTCTCCATTGCCTACTACTACGCCCACGGCGACTATGTCTTCCACCGCGAGTACCAGTCGGGCACGGGTTTCGCAGACCTGGTGCTCATGCCGCGAAAGAACACCACGACTCCAGCCATCATCGTGGAGCTGAAGTACAACGACACCACGGACACCGCCATCGACCAGATACACCAGCGCAACTATCCGCAGAAGGTGGCCGAATATACAGGCGACATCCTCCTCGTCGCCATCAGCTACGACAAGAAGACCAAGGAGCACCAGTGCAAGATTGAGAGATGGAGGATTGGGGAGAACTGCCTGTCAGTTGATACCGCGAAGCGGCCTGAGAAAAAACCAATAAAAACTAATAAAAACAAGAAAAACAATTTGGGATAATAGCTGCGCCAACCATTATGCGCAGGTATTGGGCCTACCCGTAGCCTTTCGGTAGCAAGCGACCAGATGTCGAGCGTCACCCCTGTCTGGACGATTGGTGCTCACCATCGGACGATTGGTGCTCACCATCATCTTTCTCCACCCTTCGGGGCTACTACCCCCGAGATGTGTATAAAGGGTAGCCTCTTACAGGGGCGGGGAGAGCGGCGGTGAGCTCCATTGTATTTTTGTAGAAATCGAACAGGCTTTTCCATCTGCAAACGCGTTTGCAATGCTTTTGGGACAAATAGAAAAAAGAATGGGACATTTACGAAAGTGTTTCAACGAACAGAAAAGCCTTACCTACATATTATAATATAAGATATGTGAATAATGTGTAATTTTGCAGTCATAAATTTGGCGCTATTAGAGGACATAAAAAAACTAACATAATCAACAAAATTCAAACAACGTATGAAAACCGAAAGTAAGAACTGGAGCCGTGGCCGACGCCTGCTGATGAAGGTGGCGTGCTGTGCGCTCTTGGGAGCCAGCGGTTCGCTGCTGTCGTGTTCGCAGTACGACTTGGATGAGCGCACGCCGGAAGGCTGGGGTGCGAGCATCTACAGCTGGCTGGCGGACCAGGGCAACTTCACCAACACGGTGCGCCTCATTGACGACCTCGGCTACCACGAGGTGCTGGCCAAGACGGGTTCTAAGACGCTGTTCGTGGCCGATGATGCGGCCTTCGAGCGCTTCTATCAGAACAACACCTGGGGTGTGAAGAGTTATCGTGACCTCTCCACCTCGCAGAAGAAGCTGCTGCTCTTTGGCAGCATGATGAACAACTCGATGCAGCTCAACTCGCTGCCCAGCGTCGAGGGCAACCCGCCCCGCGAGGGTGAGGCCATGCGCCGCTTTGCTTCCAGCTCGCCCTATGACTCTGTGACCGTGCTTCAGCCGTCGCAGATGCCCGACAACCGCTACTGGAGCCGTTTCAAGGAGGCAGGACTGCCGATGGTGTGCATGACAGACAACACAGAGAAGACGCTGGTGCAGTTTATCGAGAAGCTGCTGACCAACAAGCGCATCACCAACAGCGACTACGACTTCCTGTTCAACAACACCACGAAGCGCCAGGCCGGCGATGCCAGCATCAACGGTATGCAGGTGGCCAACCCCAACATCAAGTGCTCGAATGGCTTCATCCATCAGATGGCCGAAGTGGTGATGCCGCTGCCCAACATGGCTGAGGTCATAAAGATGAAGAGTAACGCGAGCGCGTTCAACCATTTGTTAGAGCGATTCTGCGCCCCCTATCCCGACCTTCATCCCGACCGCGACGCCTCGATGACCATGCAGTATAACTTCCTCTACCCCGACCGCCAGGTGGACACCGTCTATCAGAAGCGCTTCTTCGCGCTGAAGTCCCAGGGTGGCACGGCGCTGAACAAGTCGCCCGACAACGGCCCCGTGACGATGCTGAAGTTCGACCCGGAGTGGAACGCCTATTTCACCGGCGACGCCCAGACGGGCAACACCGCCATCCAGCGTGACATGGCCGTGATGATGGTGCCCAGCAATGCCGCCTTGGACGATTACTGGCAGAACGGCGCCGGCAAAATCCTGCGCGACCAGTATAAGACGTGGGACAATGTGCCCGACGAAGTGGTGTCGGAGCTCATCAATAATAATATGCTCAGCTCGTTTGTCATCTCCGTGCCCTCGAAGTTCAGCAACATCCTCAACGATGCCAACGACCCGATGGGTGTGGACATTGCCGACATCGACTCTGTATGGCTCGGCTGCAACGGTGCTGTCTATCTGACCAACAAGGTCTATTCCCCCACCTCGTTTGTCAGCGTGCTTTATCCGGCACTGACCAACGAGTCGATGAAGATACTCTACTGGGCAGCTCAGAAGTGCCGTTACAACGTGTACCTCAACTCACTCAATGCCCGCTACAGCCTGTTCATCCCCGACAACAATGCGCTGCTGCAGTATGTTGACCCCTGCTCCTACGGCAAGGGCAAGACACAGCTGTTCCGCTTCCACTGGGATCCCACGAAGGTGGCGCAGCCCGACCGCCAGGCCGACGAGCGCGTGTGGGCGAGCATCTGGAACTATGACCCTGAGACGGGCGAGGTGGGCGACTCCCTCCGCAAGGCTTCCTTTGACGAGATCAAGGACCGTCTGCAGGATATTCTCGACAACCATATCGTCATCGGCGACGTGGAAGACGGTCACGACTACTATCAGACGAAGGGCGGCACCATCCTGCGCATCAACCGTACCGATGGCGGCGCTTTCACCGTTGAAGGCAGCTATCAGGTGGACAATGGCACACCGCTCAGCATTTCACAGGTCTATGACCAGACGAAGGACGGCAACGGCAAGGCATACGTGCTGCACTCCGAGCCTATCATGACCACCCGCAAGAGTGTCTTCGACGTGCTGTCGGAGCATGAGGAGTTCTCCATGTTCCGTGAATTGTTGGAAAGCAGCGACCTGTTAGAGAACATTCATGACAACCTGTATGCCTCGCCTTCCAACAACCTGTCGCCGTTTAACACCTACCACTACACCGTCTATGTGCCTACCAACGAGAGCATCAAGAAACTGATAGACAGCGGCAAACTGCCCACGTGGGAGAGTGTGGAAATAGCCAAGGAGTCGGGTAACCTGACCCTTGCCACGACCGACTCGCTGGAGATTGTCAGCTTCCTGAAATATCATATCCAGGACAACTCGCTGGTGATAGGCGGCGGCACTGACGACGATGTGCACGAGACGGCACTCATCGATGCCAAGACCCAACGTTTCTATCAGGTACAGACCAAGCTTGAAGGCAACGAGCTGACCATCTGCGACAAAGCTACCGACGACTGGGTGGCAGCCAATCCCACCATGCGTGGCAGTGCTGAGTACAACAACCGTCTGGCCAGGGTGCTGACATCCTCTGGCCTCTACAATCTGATGGCGCGTGAGTATCAGTATAATTCTACGGTGCCGAATAGCGCCACCCAGATACAGACCACCTCGTCGGCTGTTGTCCATCTGATTGATAAACCGTTAATGTTTAAGGAGTGATAACTGTAAATAGAGAATTATGATTACCAAGATATCCAAACGACTCTTGATAGGTTTATCATTTATCATTTGTCATTTATCATTAAGCTACGCTCAGAATGCCGGCGACATCATCAGCGGCACCGTTACCGATTCCTACGGGCCTGTCATCGGAGCCAATGTAGTGGAGCTGGACGCTGCCAACCGTATTGTGGCATCGGCCGTGACCGACTTGAGCGGTAACTTCTCGTTCAAGCTGAAGAACCCCAAGGACAAGCTGCGCATCACCTACGTGGGATGCAAGACTGTGATGCTGCCCTTCAACAAGACCAACTATAAAGTGACCCTTCGCAGTGACACGGAGATAGGCGTGGTGACTGTGAAGGCGAAGAAGCGTGCACAGGGCTCCGGCCTGGCCATTCCCGTGGACGAGATCTCCACCGCTCGCCAGAGCATTGACATGAGCGAGTTTGAGGGTCTGGCTCTGACCACCGTCGATGAGGCCCTGCAAGGCCGTATCGCCGGTCTCGACATCGTGGCAGGCGGTGACCTGGGCAAAGGCTCGTCCATGCGTCTTCGCGGTGTGTCGACCATCAACGGCAGCAGTGAGCCTCTGATAGTGGTCGACGGCAACGTTTGGGAGACCAACACCAACGACTTCGACTTCAACACTGCCAACGAAGAGAAGTTTGCTGAGCTGCTGAACGTGAACCCTGAGGACATCGAGAGCATCTCCGTGCTGAAGGATGCCGCCGCAGCTGCCATCTGGGGTTCGCAAGGCTCCAACGGTGTCATCGAAATCAAGACCAAGCGTGGTACACGTGGCAAGACACGCGTCAACTACAGCTTCCGACTCACCGGCACCTACCAGCCCAACGGCTACAAGATGCTCAACGGCGACGAGTACACCATGCTGTTGAAGGAAGAATACTTCAACCCCCGCCTCAGCGACGCCGCCAGTAACATCAGGGAGCTGAACTACGACCCCTCGTTCTCGGAATATGAGATGTACAACAACAACACCGACTGGCTGAAGGAAGTGAAGAAGGTGGGCTGGCGTCAGAACCACTACCTCGCCCTCACCGGCGGCGGTGAGAAGGCCCACTTCCGCATCGGTGCCGGTTACGACCACGAGACAGGCTCCATCATTGAGCAGAAGCTCAACCGCTTCACTTCGCGTGTGAACCTCGACTACTTCGTTTCCGACCGCATCAAGATTGAGACCAACATCTCGCTGACCTACACGAAGAACGACAGGAATGCCGGCGACCTGCTCTCGATAGCATACCGGCGTATGCCCAACCTCTCCATCTACGAGCAGGATCCCGTCACGGGCGAAGACCTGCAAGACTACTATTCCATCCTGCCCACGGTGTCGCCCGAGCTCAATGACCAGCGCACCGGCCAGCAGAACCCTATTGCCTTGGCTCATCTGGCCAAGAGCAAAGAGACCAGCTACAACATCACCCCTGAGTTCAAGCTGAACTATCGCCTCCTGGGCCTTGACGATGAGCACCATCGTCTGGACTACGAGGGAAAGGTGGTGTTCAACATCTTTAATAGATATGACGACCAGTACATGCCTCAGTCGCTGAACACCCAGGGCTGGGACAACAGTTCGAGCAACAGGGTGACCGCCAACTCCAACAAGAGCCTGGGTGTGACGACGACCCATACGCTGACCTTCACCCCGCACTTCAAGAACCGTGACCACTCGCTGTCGATGATGCTTCGCGGCCAGCTGACCAGCGGCACCTCGTCGTCGCAGTCCACCCAGCAATACGGTGTGCCCAGCGGCACCATCCAGAGCACAGCCGCTGAAGGCCTCATCAGCAACATCAACACCGGCAGCGGACAGTGGCGCAGCATGTACTTCACCTATTCTGCCCACTATGCCTACAAAGGCCGCTACATGGCCGACTTCTCAGTACGCCGCGACGGCTCGACCAAATTCGGCGACGACCAGCGCTGGGGTAACTTCCCCGCTCTGTCGCTGCGATGGAACATCGGCAAGGAGCCGTGGTTCCAGCAGGCACTGCCCTTCGTGTCCATGCTCTCTGTCCGTCCAGGATGGGGCATCGTGGGACGCCAGCCGGGCAGCGAGGGACTGTTCTACAGCAAGTACGGCAACGGCATAGGCTACCTCAATGCAGGCAGTACCGCTCCTACCAATATCCAGATGAAGAACCTGAAGTGGGAGCAGAAAGAGACCTATAACCTCGGTACCGACTTCGGATTCTTCAACGACCGCATCACCGGTAACGTGGAGTTCTACTGGCAGTACACCACCGACCTGCTGATGGGCAACCGTGGCATCCCCACCTCCAGCGGCTATTCCTCACTGGCCTACCAGAACGTGGGCGACATGAGGAACATAGGCTGGGAGTTCAACCTCAACGGCAATAACATCATCAAGGCTGGCAAGTTCGGTGTTGACTTCAACATCACCTTTGCCAACAACAAAAATGAGATTACGGCCATGGACGAGACCTGTCTGGCTTCGCTCAACGGCGAGTTCAACCGCCAGAACGGCTCCTATCTCACCCGTGTGGAGCTGAACACTGCTATGGGCAGTATCTACGGCTTCCGCTGCAAGGGCGTCTATCAGTACAGCGACTACTCGCCCGAGGAGATCAAGGGTGTGAGCGGTCCTAATGCTCCTGTGGCCCGCGACGCCAACGGCAATGTCATCGTCGACGAAAACGGCATGACCACGCCGATGATGTTCTGCTACAGCGGCTCGAAGGACGAGTCGAAGGTGTTCCGCGGTGGCGACGCCATCTACGATGACATCAACCACGACGGACAGATTGACGAGCTGGACATCGTCTACTTAGGCTCGTCACTGCCTAAGTTCACCGGCGGCTTCGGCTTCAAGCTCCATTACGGACGCTTCTCGTGGAACAACCAGTTCAATTTCCGCTACGGCAACAAGATCATCAATGCCGCCCGCATGAACGCCGAGAAGATGTATGACAACAACAACCAGAGCCGTGCTGTGAACTGGCGCTGGCGTGTGGAGGGCGACATTACCGAGATTCCCCGTGCACTGCGTCAGGCCGGCTACAACTATCTGGGCTCCGACCGCTTCGTCGAGGATGGCTCGTTCATCCGTCTGAACTACTCGCAGATCAGCTACTCGTTTGACCCGAAGATCATCAAGAAGTGGGGCCTCACACAGCTCAGCTTCTACGTCTCGGCCAACAACCTCTTCGTGCTTACCAAATACTCGGGCGCCGACCCGGAGGTGGGCTACGGCTCGATGGGCATCGTCACCGACAACGCCCAGACGCCGCGCTCCAAGTCCTTCACTGGCGGTGTGACCATTCAGTTCTAGTTTATAGTACATAGTTGATAGATAGTAATAGTTATGATTACCAAGATAAACAATACAGTAAAATGGATGGTGTGCGCAGCACTGCTCACTGTTCAATGTTCACTATTCACCAGTTGCAACGACTTTCTCGACATCCTGCCTATGAACGATGTTGTGCTGGAGAACTACTGGACAGAGAAGGCCGATGTGATAAGTGTGCGCAACAGCTGCTATGAGTCGCTGACCACCTCCGATGCCATGAGCCGCATCGGCATTTGGGGAGAGCTGAGGTCGGACAACCTGTTTGCCGGTGCCAACATTCCCAATGAGGTCAGCGAGGTGCTGAAAGAGAACCTCCTCTCTACCAATCCTTATTGCAACTGGGCGAAGATATATGAGTGCATCAACCGTTGCAACATCGTGAGCCACTATGCCCCCAAGGTGCAGGCCATCGACCCCAACTACAGTGAGGCCGAGATGAAGGCCGACGTGGCTGAGGTGTCAGCCCTGCGTGCCCTGTGCTACTTCTACCTGATCCGCACGTTCCGTGACGTGCCTTACTCACGCGAGCCCAGCATCGACGACACACAGACCTATATCATTCCGGCTACGAAGTTCGAAAACGTGCTTGACTCGCTGATTACCGATCTGGAGCGTGTGAAGGACGACGCCGTGCGCCGCTTCGAGCTCGACCGCGTCAATGGCAGCTACTATTCATTCCCTGCCGTCAACTCCAGCCGCTTCACTCGCGTCGCCATCTGGGCCCTCCTGGCCGACCTCTATCTGTGGAAGCAGGACTGGGACAACGCCATCAAGTATGCCGACATGGTCATCGACTTCAAGCGCCAGCAGTATGACGAGCTGCTGTCACGCGTCGGCGACATCAACGAGATTGGCCTCATTGACGAGGTGCCCCTCTACTTGGAGTGCCCCACCGGCAGCGGTGACACCGGCGGCAATGCCTACGAAGCCATCTTCGGAGAGGGCAACTCGTTTGAGAGCCTCTTCGAGCTCTACTTCCTGTCGTCCAACGACAGCCAGGTCAACTCCTGGGTCA
Source organism: Prevotella sp. (assembly GCA_016285055.1). Lineage (GTDB taxonomy): Bacteria > Bacteroidota > Bacteroidia > Bacteroidales > Bacteroidaceae > Prevotella. The sequence goes on along the minus strand of JAEEPZ010000086.1, from coordinate 9,863 downwards.
GCGACTACTATGGCAACCGCAACACTCCTAACGGACGCCTCAGGGCCAATGCCCTCTCTTTCGGAACAGAGCTGCTCGACGTCATCCAGAACAAGATACCCTTGTACAAGTCCACCGACGGCCGCTTCTACGAGTGCTTCCGGGTGGACGGCAAGACGCTCAACATCGGCAAGTATGTGAATGGCAATGTGAGCTATAACACCAAGTCTGTCACCAGTGTGGCCAGTCTGAGGCTCAACACCTCTTACCGTGGCGACAACAAGGCTCCCTGGATCTTCTATCGTCTCACCGACATGCTGCTCATCAAGGCTGAAGCCCTTGTGGAGCGTGGACAGGAAGGCGACATGGACGCTGCTTTCGACATGGTGAACATTGTGAACAAGCGTGCCAACAACCTGACTCAGGCGCTGAAGAAAGACGAGTATATCAACTCTAAGAACGCCATGGAGAACCTGGTGTTCGACGAGCGCCGCCGTGAGTTCATGTTCGAGGGTAAGCGATGGTTTGACCTGGTGCGCCGCTCACGCCGTGACGGCAACACCGCCTACCTCGTCGCTGCCGTGAAGAGCAAGTACGAGCAGAACGCCAACGCCATCGCCATCAAGATGGCCGACCCCAACATTATCTATTTCCCATACGCCAAGAACGAGCTGAAGGTGAACCCGCTGCTCCAGCAGAACCCGGCCTTCACCAATGGCGAGGACTCAGAGTACAGCCGTTAAGCACTACTAAAAGATAATCACTAAACAATAGATAAACATGAAAAAGATAATCACCATATTACGTCACAAGGCCAAGGTGCTGTCCATCCTCGCTGTGATGTCTGTGCCGTTCTTCTACTCCTGCGTGGACAACGACGACGTGCCCGAGACCATGTACACCGCCAAGAAGATGACGGCCGGCGCTTTCCTTGAGGCACACCAGGAGCGCTACAGCGACTTCACCGCCTTGCTCAAGCGCACACCCTACTTCTCGATGATGACCACCTACGGACGCTACACCCTCTTCGCACCTACCAACGACGCCATGTCGCTGTTCATGAAGAGCAACAACTATGCCTCCATCGATGCCATACCGCAGGGCGTGTGCGACTCTATTGCCCGCACTCACATCATGCGCAAGGGAGCCATCTTCACCTCCGATATTCCCGAGGGCGACATCGGCATGAACATGCTCGATGCACTCATAGGATGGTCGTGCGACTCCGATGTGGTCAACGACAACCGCCTCATCTATTATGTCAATGCCAACTCGCGTATGCTGGAATACAATGACTCGGTGACCAACGGCGTCGTCCATACCATCGACCATGTCATTACCGCCAGCAACGACTTCCTGCCCGAGAAGATGGCCGAGGACTCCACCATCACCATCTTCTGCGAGGCGCTGCGCCTCACCGGAATGGCCGACTCATTACATAATTATATTGACGAGACTTACAGCATCGGAGCCGACTCGGTCTACAACGGCACACAGGAGCGCTGTCTGAACAACGGCAATCCCTACATGACCTGCCTCTGGGTGAGCACACGCTACTTCAAGTACACCGCTTTTGTCGAGCCCGACTCTGTCTTCCATCGCTATAACATTTACAACATCGATGACCTGAAGGCATACGCCAAGCAGGTGTATGACGCCACCTATCCCGAGGATGCTGGCTTGTACGACGACGACTTCACTCACCGCAAGAACCCGCTGAACCGCTTTGTCAGCTACCACCTCCTCGACCGCATCGCCGGTTACAACCAGCTGGTGGGTTCCGAGCTGACCAAGGACTGCTGGAAGACTACCGTGGCCGACCCCGAGGAGTTCTTCGAGACCATGTGTCCCGGCACCCTGATACGCACGGCCCTGCCGTCGGGCAACGATGCCGGTGTGTATATCAACCGCCGAGGCCTCATGTCGCGTCTCTACGATGCCGAGAGCCGTGGTGTGAAGGTGCTCTCGCCCTCAGAGTCGGGAGGCATCGACCACAACGCACTCAACGGTTACTATCATTACATCGACGACATCCTGACCTTCAACACTCATACGCGTGACGTCATCTTCAACTGCCGTATGCGCTTCGACCCCGCCACGCTGAGTCCCGACTTCATGAACTGCGACGGCCGTAACCACAAGGATGAGATAGGCAACTCCATCCGCGGCTTCAAGCGTGGCTATATCAAGGGATGGGAGCTGAGCGACGAGAGCTTTGTCGGCGTCACTGGCAACGACATCTGGTGGGCTTCGTTCATGGGCCATGTGGTGGTCATCACCAACCGTTTCGATGTCACCTTCAAGCTGCCCACCGTGCCCAAGAAGGGTACCTACGAGATACGCATCGGCTACACACCCAATGAGGAGCGTGGTGTCATCCAGGCCTATGTCAACAATGTGCCCTGCGGCATTCCCGTTGACATGCGTATCTATCCTACCGACCCTGAGATAGGCTTCATCTCCGACGGTGCTGCCGGTGCAGAGACCGAGGAGGAAATCAAGATGCAGGACAAGGCCCTCCACAACCGTGGCTACATGAAGGCTATGGACGTGTGGTATCAGGGCGGCACCGGCACTACCAACGTGCTGCGCAACAACAACATCTCTACGCGCCGCATCCTGGCTACCGAGAGCATGGACCCCGAGAAGTCCTACTACCTGCGTCTGCGCCAGGTGCTCGACGACCCCGACAAATACTGTAACTTCAACTATTTGGAAATCTGTCCGAAGAGTGTCTATGGCAGTCCTGAAGGCGAGGATCAGCACTAATAGCGGCCAAGCAAACATCACCATGAATCAATAAACTGTAATAATATGACAACAAAGATAAGCAAAAAGATATTTGTCAAAATGATAAGTTATTCATTTATCATTTGCCAACTATCGTTTAGCGTAGCGTGTGCCGACTGGTCCGATCACTACGAGCCGGCCATTGAGGGCGGCGGTGGCGCTACATTGTGGGAGCAGCTGAAGGCCAACTCCCAGCTGTCGGACTTCTGCGAGGTGCTCGAGCAGACCCGTATCTTCCGTATGCACCGCAAGACAGAGGTGAGCTATGCCCAGTTGCTCAACAGCGGACAGGCATTCACCGTCATTGCTCCCGTCAACGGCACGTTCAACAAGGACTCGCTGCTGCGCCTCGTTCAGACGGCCCAGGGCGACTCCATGGTCGAGAAGTCATTTGTCTTCAATCACCTCTCACGAATGACCACCTCGATGAAGTCCGAGCCGCAGACGCTCCATCTGATGAACGGCAAGCTCTTCACCGTGACAGAGACAGCCATTCAGGGCGTGCCCATCGTGGCTGCCAATCAGCGGGCCCTCAACGGTGTGGTGCACATCGCTTCCCGTGCACTGCCCTATGAGCACAATCTCTATGAGGCTCTTTGCGACGACCCGCAGGTGTCGGATATCGGTGCCAACCTCCGTCAGTATGAGTGGGACGAGTTCGACCCCGACGCTTCCGTCTCAAGCGGCATCGTAGAGGGCGTCCCCGTCTATATCGACTCCGTGGTCTACGAGCACAACCGTATGCTCGATGCCATCGGCCTGCTCCATGCCGAGGACTCTACCTACTGGGTGGTGGCTCCGTCGAATGCGGGCTGGCAGAAAGCTTGGGAGACGGCGTCTCAATACTTCGTCTACGACAAGTCCTACCAGAAGGCCGACTCGCTGCAGCGCTACTGGACCAACCGCGCCCTGCTCGACGATGCCGTCTTCAACATGACCGACCAGAAGGCTGTCAACGACTCGCTGGTCTCCGTGCCCTATATCAACTGGCGCCGCGGCTATGTGGTGGGCAAGCCCATCTACCATGTGTTCAAGAACCCGTTTGCCCCCGGCGGCATCCTTCACAATGCCAAGGCGTCACCATGCAGCAATGGCGTGTTGTATAAGACCGACGAGTGGCCTTTCTCCCCGGAGCAGACGTTCTTCAAGGAAATATGGACTGAGGGCGAGTCAACCTGGCTCATCACCGATGAAAAGCTCTGCCGCTACGCCGGCATATCGCAGGTGGCCGACAGCATTTCTGAGAACAGGTTCCTTCAGGTCATCGCCTCCAGTGGTACCTCCAACTGGGAGCTGACTTACCGGTTGAACAACGTGTTGTCGGGCGAGTACGATGTCTGTGCCATCATCCTGCCGCAGACCGTCATCAATCCCGATGCCACCAATCTGCGCCCTTGCAAATTCAAGGCCGATATCAACTATGTTGATGCCGATGGCAAGCAGCAGACGTTTGATTGCGACAACACCCAGTTCCAGACCAACCCCGAGAAGGTCGACACCGTGGTGCTGGCCGAGGCTTTCCGATTCCCTGCCACCAACTACAGCCAGAGCAGCGACAAGATCAGTCTGACCATCAAGTGCAGCATCACCGCCCGTGAGACCTCGCGCTTCTCTCGTGAGATGTTGCTTGACTGCATTTACCTGCGTCCACGAACCTCCAAATCTGAATAACTATGAAGAAATATATTTTATCCTTTGCCCTGCTTCTTGCCTCTGCTTCTCTGGCAGCACAAGACAATACGAAAACCGTGAAAGGACGGGTCTATGATGTTGCCACAGGCAAGCCGCTGGCCGGCGTCATTGTCTCAGCCTACGACAATCAGCGTATGACGACCATGACCGACGAGAACGGTCTCTACGAGCTGAAGGTTGCCAATGAAACGCGCTCCTTGCTGTTGCGTGTCGAGGGCTACTGCCTCCAGCAGCGGGCCATCAGCGGCGACACCACCGATGCCGGCTTGTACAGCAATGCCTTCACAGAGACCTATCAGCGCACCACTTCACCATTCATCAGCTCCGAGGCAAAGCGCTTTGACAACACCTCAGAAGTGAGCATCGACCCCCTCATTGCTCAGCAGGTGGGAGCCGACATGCGCATGGTGAGCCGTGGAGGAAATATCGGCATGGGCAACACCATGCTCATCGAGGGCATCAACTCGCTCAATGCCAACACACAGCCGCTCGTCGTCATTGACGATGTCATCATGGACATGCAATACAACCGTGAGATGCTGCACGAAGGCTACTACAACAACCTGCTGGCCAACATCAACGTCAACGACATCGAGAGCGTGGAAGTGCTCAAGAGCGGCACGGCCATCTATGGCGCCAAGGCTGCCAACGGCGTGCTCATCATCAGAACCAAGCGCATCAAGTCGATGGCCACCAAGATTGATGTCAACATCAACGGTCGCTATGAGCTGACGCCGCGCCTGCCGAAGATGCTCGACGCCGAAGGCTACAGGCTTTACACCACCGAGCTGCTCACTGGCCACACCAACCCCGCCTCCATGAGTAGCATGCGCTACCTCAACAGCGAGCCCTCCTATTACTATTACAACCAGTACCACAACAACACCGACTGGAAAGACGAGGTCTACGACAATGCCTTCTCGCAGAACTACGGCATCAATGTGCAGGGTGGCGACGACATCGCCTCCTACAACCTCTCCGTGGGCTACTCGCTGGGCAACAGCACGCTGAAGGAGAACGACTATTCGCGCTTCAACATGCGCCTCAACTCCGACATCTCCATTACCAAGGCACTCGACGTGCGCTTCGACGCCTCCTACAGTGACGTCGACCGCAACCTCCGCGACGACGGCGCACCGCTGAGTCCACTGGGCAATGTCATCACATCGCCGGGATTCCTCGGACTGGCAAAGTCGCCCTTCCTCTCGCCCTTCGCTTTCGATAATCACGGCCACATCAGCCATTATCTCGCCGAGGCCGACGACTATCTCGAGGGCAAGTTCCAGGGACGTGGACGTCTGGCCAACCCCGCTTCTATCCTGAAGTATGGCGACGGCAAGAACCGCAACTCTTTCGGCAACCGCCTCATCACGTTTGCCATCACCCCGAAGTATCAGTTCAACCGCCACCTCGACCTCCGCGAGCATTTCGTCCTCGGACTGGTGAACACCAACGAGCAGTATTACCTGCCTATACAGGGTGTGCCTGAGTTTGTCGTCGACGGACTCTCAGAGGAAACCAAGCTGCACAACATTGCCAAGAGTCTGGCTTCTCGCGAGACCTCCATCCAGAGCGACACCCGTCTGACGTGGAAGAACAAGTTCGGCCAACATAACGTCAATGTCATGGGCGGTGTGCGCTATCTGAGCTACGACTTCAGCAGCACCTCGCAGCTGGGCTACAACTCCACCAACGACAAGAACCCCAACATGTCCAACTCGCTGCAGTTCAAGAAGACCGACGGTGCCGACGACCAGACGCGTGAAATCACTTGGTATGCCCTTGCCGACTATAACTTCAGCGACTGCTACTACCTCAGCGCCGGTCTCTCCGCCCAGGCTTCCTCACGCTTCGGCGACGATGCCAGCGGGCTGAAGCTCTTCGACAACGTGTGGGGCCTCTTCCCCAGCGTCAGCGCTGCATGGGTGCTCAGCAACGAGCGCTTCCTTGCCGGCGTCAAAGGCATCGACTACCTCCGCCTCAACCTGGGCTTCGATGTCACCGGCAACGACGACATCGACTACACCGCCTCTCGCTCCTACTTCATTTCTAAGAGTATGCTGGGCAACCTCGGCGGCAATACTCCCGCATCGGTCACCGGCAAGGTCATCGGAAACATTGGCAACACCGACCTGCAGTGGGAGACCACCCGCCGCTTCACCGCTGGGCTGACAGGCCATTTCCTCAACAACCGCCTGGGCATCAGGCTCAATGTCTTCAAGAGCTGGACCTCCAACCTCCTCTCGCTGCGCCAGCTGGCATGGACCAGCGGACTGCAGGAGAACTGGAGCAACGACGGCAAGCTGGAGAACATGGGCTTCGACGTCAATGTCAATCTCAAGGTGCTGGCTCTGAAGGACTTCTCGTGGGAGCTGGGCGCTTCGGCCGGCCACTATAAGAACAAGGTGACGGCCCTGCCCGACAACAACCGCAGCATTGAGACCGACATCTACGGCGCCACCATCCTGACGCAGGTGGGCCAGCCCGTGGGAGTGTTCTACGGCTACAAGACCGACGGTGTCTATACCACCACGCCCGAGGCACAGGCCGACGCCCACTACATCCTGAAGCAGAATGGCGACCGCGTCTATTTCCAGGCCGGCGACATGCGCTTCCTCGACCTCTCCAGCAACGTGCCCGGAGCAGCTGCCGCCGACAAGGGACTCATCAACGAGGCCGACCGCGAAGTCATTGGCGACCCCAACCCCGACATCTATGGCAACATCTTCACCACATTCACCTACAAGCAGCTCACCCTGCAGGCTGTGATGAACTACTCCTTAGGCAACGACATCTTCAACTACCAGCGCTCACTGCTGGAGGGCGGCACCTATTTCTTCAATCAGACCACGGCCATGCAGAACCGATGGACTACCGAGGGACAGCATACCGACATTCCTCGTGTGAGCTACACCGACCCCATGGGCAATGCTCGCTTCAGCGACCGATGGATTGAGGACGGCAGCTACCTGCGCCTCTCGAATGTCACACTGAGCTACCACGTGCCCATCCAGAGCACCTACCTGCAGGGCATCACCGTGTGGGGCAGCGCACAGAACCTTTTCACGCTCACCCACTACTTGGGCAGCAATCCTGACTGCGCCTTCGGCTCCGGCATCCTCTCACAGGGCATCGACCGTGGACTCCTCTCAGCAGGACGCTCCTTCTCACTCGGCGTGAATATCAACCTGTAAAAAGCCCATTCCCCGGCCCTCCCCCAGGGGGAGGGAAGAGGGGGCAAGCAACAATAGAAATAATGTTATAGATTATGAAAAAGAATATTATAAAGTTTGTAGCGTTTTTGGTAACTGCTCTCCCCCTCGGGGGAGTTGTAGGGGGGCTTCTTACTTCCTGCTCCGACATGCTCGACACCAGCTCAGAGCTCGTGGAGTTTGAGCAGGACAACACCCTCAACCATCCCACGGACTCGGTCTACAGCGTCATGGGCATCATCAACAGGATGCAGATCATCGCCGACCGCACCGTGCTCCTCGGCGAGGCGCGTGCCGACCTGATGAGCGTCACTGATGCTGCCTCTACCGACCTCAAGCGCCTGGCTGCCTTCGACTTCTCAGTGGCCAACAAGTACAACCAGGTGAGCGACTACTATGCTGTCATCAACAACTGCAACTATTTCCTTGCCCATGTCGATACAGCCATGCAGCGCCGAGGCCGTCACCTCTTCATCAACGAGTATGCCGCTGTCAAGGGGTTCCGTGCATGGACCTACCTTGAGCTGGCCAAGGTCTATGGCGAGGTGCCTCTGGTCACCGAGCCGCTGATGACCGAGCGCGAGGCTGCTGCTGTCATGGAGGGTCCCAAGACAGGCATCAAGGACATCTGCGAATACTTCATCAAAGACCTGACGCCCCTCGCACATATCGACATGCCTGTCTATGGCAGCGTCGGCGACCGTCCTTCCGCCAAATTCTTCATACCCACACGCGCCCTCTTAGGCGACCTCTGCCTCTGGGCAGGCCACTACGACGAGGCTGCCAAGTGGTATGCCGATTATCTCAACGACAAGACCGACCCCGTCAGAATCACTGCCTCCAATCGGGTGTTCTGGAGTAACCCCTCCGTCTACACCACGCCTAATGGCTCCTTCTCCGTCAGCGGCGAAATGGAGCGGCTGGGCATCATACCCATGGAGACGCGCATCTTCGATGGCAACATCAGCGACCTCGACAACATCATGTCTTCTACCCGCGAGAACAATTACTACTTCCAGCTCCAGCCCTCGCAGGGCATCCGCCGGCTGTCGGCCAGCCAGGTGCATTGCATCGAGTACAAGACGGCCATCGCTACCGACACCGTCTATGTGCCCCAGACGGGCATGAGCGACGAGCTGCTCGTGGGCGACCTGCGCCTCAACTCGGTCTACCGTCTCACCTCGCGTGGCTCGCAGGACCCCTACTCCGAGTATTCGTCCGTCAGCCAGAACATCAGCAAGCTCACCAATGGCTCCATCACCACCTATCGCAGCCCCATGGTCTATCTGCGCTTTGCCGAGGCCCTCAACCGCGCCGGCTATCCTCAGTCGGCCATGCTCATCCTCAAGTACGGACTGTGCAACGAGAATGCCAAGGCCTATGTCGACAGCCTCGAGTATGAAGCCGCCAAGCAGTATATCGCTTTCGACGAGACACAGTTCCATCGCGATGAGACCATAGGCATCCACTCACGTGGCTCCGGCGACTCGCAGTGCAACGCCTACTATGTCCTGCCACAGCCGCAGACACAGCTCGCCACCCGCCAGGACACCGTTGCCTACCAGATACCGCTCGTCGAGGACATGATCGTCACCGAGATGGCCTTGGAGGGCGCCTTCGAGGGCTACCGCTTCTACGACCTCATGCGTGTCGCATTGCGTCGTGGCGACCCTGCCTATCTGGCCGACCCCGTATCAAGGCGTGACGGCGAGGTAGACGACAGCATGCGCTCCCTGCTGATGAACACGGCCAACTGGTATTTGCCCTTGCCATAAGCATAGCCAAGGACCATATATGACAGTGAACATAACATGATAGCCCCCCACTGCTGTGAAGCAAAGGGTAAGAGTTAGTATTTGTAAGTTAGTAGTTAGTTTTTTTAGTTTTGTAGTATAGTAAGTTATGGAAACTGTTCAGTGTGCTTACCTGTATGTGATATATCGGTAGGCACACTTTTTTTTAGGCAATGATATAGCAGTTGACCCTTTGCAGAAAGGATTTATGCGCAGCCATCCCCTCCCCGTAAGGGCAGGGTTCAAGAGGGGAGTGCCCCACGGGGTCTCTGCGGCGGTCAAGGGTGATAACCTTTTTCCCAAAAATGTTTTTCTTGTTTTTATATGGGCAATGATATAGCAGTTGACTATTCATGCGCAGCCATCCCCTCCCTTCAAGGGGAGGGGTTAGGGGTGG
>JAEEPZ010000212.1 GCA_016285055.1 Prevotella sp. | reverse complement strand
ACACTCTTCGCTGACAGGATATTACTGATATTACAGACCCCACCCCTAACCCCTCCCCTTGAAGGGAGGGGATGGCTGCGCATGAATAGGTCAACTGCTATATCATTGCCAAGAAAAAAGCGGTTCCTTTTGCGGGTTCCGCTTTTTTCTTGCCTTCACAGCAAGATTGTGCGAAAGCCTACGAAGGCACAGGGATGTCTATGCCTTTTCTCTGCAAAAAATGTTTCCCTGAACGATTTTTTGCACCATTTGAAACAATTGTTTTATCAGGGAAGCGCCAAATGCCGTACTTTTGCAGCACAATTGCTTAAGAACGACGATTATGACACTGAGAAACATTCTGCTGATTGCACTGACGGCCGTGGGCATCAACGCCCTTGGCCAAACCACTGTGGCACACTTCGACATGTCGCTCACGGGCGGCAGCATCGTCGAGCAGGTATCAAACAAGAGCTATCACGTCAGCTCGCAACTGCCCGCCTGCACCGTTGCCGGAATCAACGGCGAGGCCCTGCGCTTCGACGGCTATAGCAACTACGTGAAGGCAGGCCTGCCCACGTCGACGCTGAGCAGCGAGGCGCTGACGATGAACGTCGTGCTGGCTGCCGAGACCTACCCCATGATGCAGGTCGACGTGGCCGAGACCACACCCACCTATGCCACCATCTGCGGCAACCTCGACGAGGGAGCGAAGCGGGGCTTTGCCCTGCAGCTGTCGTCGCAGGGCGACCTGCGCCTGCAGACCTATGTGAACTATGGCGGCGGCTACCTCGTCACCGTCGACGGCTCGGAGAAGCTGCCGCGTGGACGGTGGTGCCTCCTGACCATGACCTTCGACAAGGCCGGCAATGCCGTGACACTCTATCTCAACGGCAAGGCCATCGGCACGAAGAAGAGCAACAGGTGCGACCTGCTGGTGGGCAGCCCCGACTTCTACATCGGCAAGGATGCAAAGGATGTGAAGTTCGGGCCGTTCCTCATCAACACCTTCTGCGGAGCCATCGACGACATCAGTATCAGCAATGAGGTTGTAGACTATGCGCTCGTTGACCTCGTCGACTTTGGCACTTTGCCTCTGCCCGATTTCAGCTATCCCACTGCCCGCTATGACGCCATATCATGGCGTCCCCAGTTCCACGGCATGCCCAGCGGCTCGTGGACCAACGAGAGCCACGGCATAGTGTACAGCGGCGGCCGCTATCACCTGTTCTTCCAGAAGAACGCCAACGGCCCCTACATGTCACGCCTGCACTGGGGCCACATCAGCAGCGCTGACCTCTGCCAATGGCGCGAGGAGCCCATCGCCATCTATCCCGGCGAGTCATTCGACATCAAGGGCTGCTGGAGCGGCTGTGTCTATGAGCAGGGCGCTGACACATATCTATTATATACGGCGGTGGACAACGAGCGTGCCCGCATCGTGCAGGCCAAGGCCCAGGACAAGGATCTCGTCAGCTGGGGCGAGAAGAAGGTCATCATCGACGGTCGTCCGTCGGGACTGAGCGACGACTTCCGCGACCCCTACTGGTTTGAGGCCAACGGCCGGCAGTATGTCATTGTGGGCACCAGCAAGAACGGCATCGGCGCCTGCACCCTGCACCGCTATGAGAACGGCACGTGGAGCAACGACGGCAGTATCTTCTTCCAAGGCACCAGCACCGCACAGCACGGCACGTTCTGGGAGATGCCCAACGTCACGCCGATGGGCCAAGGACAGTATCTCTTCACCTGCACCCCGCTCAACACCGGCGCCGGCGTGCGCACCATCTGCTGGGTGGGCACCATCGGCAGCGACGGCACTTTTTCCCCACTCGGGGGGCAAGGGGGAGCCTTGCAGTATTTAGAGATGGGCGGCATCAGCCGCGACGGCTTCGGACTGCTCTCGCCCACCATCTGCCAGCAGGACGGCAAGACGGTGCTCCTCGGCATCGTGCCCGACAAGCTGCCCACTGACGAGAACTTCAAGATGGGCTGGGCACACAACTTCTCCCTGCCCCGTGAAGTCAGCCTCGCCGCCGACGGCTCGCTGGTGCAGAAGCCCTACAGCGGCCTGAAGGCCCTGCGCACCGCAACGGCTACGGAGAAGCAAACGACCCTGAACGGCTCGGAGTCGCTGAGTCCTGTCGCAGGAAGGCACCTTGAGATGCATGGCGAGTTCACCGTCGGCAGCGCCCCCTGCGGCTTCCGTTTCCTGAAGGCCGGCGACCGTCAGGCTTCGCTCAGCTACGACCCGGCCACGGGCATCCTTACCCTCGACTACACCACGCTGGCCCGTGTCTCCACCGACGGCGGCAAATGGTCGGCAGCCCTGCCCCGTAAGGTCAGCAACGGCGAGAAGCTGCTGCTGCACGTCTTTTTCGACGGTTCCATCGCCGATATCTTTGTCAACGACACGTGGGCCTTCAGCGTCCGTCTCTTCCCCACCGATGCCCAGGCTGTAGAGGCTGAGGTCTTTGCCGATGGCCCCACCGCCGTGAGCGTCAAGGCATGGGTGCTGGATGCCGGGCAGGCGGAGAGCGGCATCGACGCCACGCTCAACGACAGGGCATGCACGACCGACGGGTGGTGCTGCGACCTGCTGGGCCGCCGCCTGAGCAGTGCGCCGCAGAAAGGTCTTTACCTCAAGAACGGGAAGAAATATGTGAATCGCTGACTCCATCAAGAACGGAAAAACATGTTTGTCGCTGACTCATTGATTGTCGTCGGTCTGGCCACGCTCTCTCTCGGCACCATTCACGAGACCGACGGCCCACAGGAGCGCACCTTCTGGCTGCGCAACGTCGGGCAGGAGGCGGTAGCCCTCACGCAGGGCTACACCTCCTGCGGCTGCACCACCATTCATTTTTCCAAGGGCGTTGCGGTGTCTCCCGGCGACAGCACCGCCGTCAGGCTACGCTTCAACCCGCGCGGCAAGGGTGGCGACTTCCACGAGGTAGGCACCCTCGTTTACCAGAAGGCTGAAGGCAGCAGTCAAAGCCCTGCCGTCAGCCCCACGAAGAGGGTCACCGTGACTTTGGCGGGCAGCTGCATCACGAGCGAGGAGACGCTGCTGCGCCAGTTTCCCGTCCGCGTCAGCGACACGCTGCGTCTCTCCACCGTCCGCTTCGACCTGGGCATCATGCATGTGGGCGAGAGCCGCGAGCGTACTGTCGTCGCACTCCGTCTGCCGTCGCAGGCCCAGGAGCGCATCCCCCTGCGCTTCACCGTCGATGCCGACACGCCCAAGGGGCTGCAGCACATCGTCAAGAAGCTGAAGGTGGGCGGACAGGAGGTGGCCGTCACGTTAGATGTCTTGGTGAGATAATTCGACCTGTACGGATGGAATGATGACATAGTTACGGCGCTATCTATGTGGGTGAATACCGCGAAGCGGCCTGAGAAAAACCAATAAAAACCAATAAAAACAAGAAAAACAAATTGGTACAATAGCTTTTCTATGGATTTCTACCCATGTGAGAATCCTGCAGTTTCAAGGCAGCATGGGTTTTAAAAGTTTCCTGCCGAGAAACCATCGGTTTCTCGGCAGGAAACCAAAGGTTTCTCGCCAGGAAACTTTTGCATAAAAGCATTCGATTATGGTGCAGAGGGATGGACGGAGCCCTAGATGGCAAAAAAAACACATGCTGTACGGATGGAGTGACATAGTTATGGCGCGAAACAGGTCAGTTCGTTACCCGAGTTCTGTTGTCCCTTCGGGACTTTTCGCTGCGCCTTGCCCGCTGCAGGAACCCCGTGAGGCACTCCCCTCCCCTTGCTTCCTATGAAAATTTGCAAATG
>JAEEPZ010000085.1 GCA_016285055.1 Prevotella sp. | reverse complement strand
CAGTACAGACCCCTCCCCTCCCCCTCCCCTAGAAGGGAGGGGATGGCTGCGCATAAATCCTTTCTGCAAAGGGTCAACTGCTATATCATTGCCATAAAAATTCATGAGAAATTCTTGTGTCCCTTTGGTAGCAAGCGGCAGAGCCGAGCGTGTGTCCATTTATGGTCATTCGTGTGAAAAAGAAAGAGTTAACGGGTATCCATCTTTTGACACATAACAGCGAGACGCGCTTCCTTGATGTTTGGAAGCGCGTCTCGCTGTTTGTTCCAGTTCGGCTATCTCCTCAGCAGAGAGGCCCGTCATGTCAATGATATCCTCAATGGGATAGTCCTTGCCCTTCATGTTGCGGGCAATTTTCATTTTCTCATTCTTCTCGCCTTCCTTCACTCCCTCGTCCTTGCCGTCGATGAAATAAGTGTTCATGACGTCATTCTCCACCATGCGACGCTCCAGCTCGCGCTGATATTCACGGCGCTCCTTTTCCGGGAGGTTGTCGACACGCAGCCGCTCGCGGGCCTCAGGAAGGCCCTGAGCATCGAAGCTTTCGGGAATATCGCCTGTCTTCAGGAAACTGATCCATTGGTCAAGCTTTTCGCGTAGGAGGCTCAACTTGGGAGGACTGGAGAGGACTATAGAGGACTTGGACTAAAAGCTATAGGAGTAGCCGATGCCTAAGACGTGGCAGTTGCCCTCGGTGTCGTCCTTGTAGACGTGCTGATAGAGGTATCTCAGCTCAAACGAGTGTTGCTTCGACAGACGGTACTCGGTGCCCAGGGCATAGCGCATCTTGTCGAGGCCACTGCCGCCGATGGTGCTCTCTGCATTGACGAAAGGCCTCCATTGCTTGGTGAGCTTGTACTTCAGCTGCAGACGGTTGCGCCATTTGTTGCTGCCCTTGCCCGCATAGGTGTGGTCGTCGCGGTACTCGCCAAAGTCGTAGTCGTCGTTGTCTACATTCGAGTAGCGCTTCACGGTCTTCTCCGGGCGGTAGGTGTACTGCCAGCGCTCACGCAAGGACACGGTGAGGTCGCCGAAGTCCTGCGAGGCTGTGAGCGACACGTTCAGGCGGTGGCGCAGTCCCCAGTAGTCGGCATATTTCGTCTGTTTGTCGTTGAGTTTGTGGTTGTTGTCATCGAGGAGCGCGTAGCCCACAGAAGCCTTTAGCCATTTGGTGAGCTTATAGGAGGCGCCTATGCCTACGCTCCATCGGTCTATCTCTCCAAAGCCGTCGTCGCGTGTGCGCAGCTCCGCATCGGCATCAATGGTCAGTTTCTTACTCAGTTTCTTCTCTATGCTTGCCTCGGTCCAGATGCCGAAGTCGTCGCTCTGTGCATGAGCGGGGATGACGGTGGCCACAGCCAGCATCATCACAATACAAACGTGTTTGGCCATTGTGATTTTCTTACTTCATATTGATTGTCAACATTATTTCTTCCCTTGCCTTTATAGGTGATGCGCAGGATGGCCGAGTCGCGGAGGAAGTCGACACCTCCCACCTCAATCCTGACGATGTCGAGTCCGAGCCGCTCTTCGAGGTCGGCCTTCAGCTCTTCGCGCTTCTCAGGCTTGATGAGGTCGATGCGGTCATACTGCACGAGCTTGGTGGACTGCATCTTGAGCCGCAGCTCGCAGACGAAGGTGAAGAGCAGCACGATGATGTCGATGACCACGAGTTTTCCAAAGTCGCAGAGCACCTGCATGGCTGAGAGCCCTGTCTCGTCGGCCATAGCGTGTACTACCGATAGGCAGACGATGATGAAGAGATAGGTCATCTCGCGCACGGGCATCGCATCGGTGCGGTATCGCATGATGCTGAAGATGCCGAACAGTCCGAGTCCCACGCCCATCGTTGCCTTACCTCTATCCATGCCCATCATGAAGTAGACGAGGAAGAAGATGACGACGGAGATGAGCATGAACGTGAAGTAGAAGTCGCGGCGCTTGCTCTTGGGATAGTAGAGCCGGTCGATGAGCAGGAAGATGACCGATGAGCAAAGCACGAATCTCAGCAGAATATTGCTGAACTCGCCGATGAGGATTTCTTTCAAGAATTGTTCCATATTGTTGAGAGTTGAGGGTTGAGAGTTTAGAGTTGAGAGTTAAGAGTTGAGAGATGAGGGTTGAGAGTTAAGGGTTGAGAGTGACAATGGTCTTTTCCACGTATCGCAGCCTCTCCTTGAATCGGTTGACGGGCAGCGCGGGATTGGTCATGGCTGCGCCCATGCAGTATTTGCTAAATCCGTGGGGATGTACGTGCAGCAGGCGCAACATCTCTAATACTGGTGAAGGCACAAGTCCGTCGCGCTTGAGCTCAATGATGACGAGCGGCCCCATCTCGCGGCTCTGTCCCGACAGCAGGTTGTTGAATTCCAGCTGTGTGTCGATGGTCAGGCGCTCGGTCATCTTTTTGTTCACCAGCGTCACACGATGAAAGAAGTTGTGCATGTGAGGCTGCAGCGTGTCCACGTCGAAGCGCAAGCGCTGGGCTATGAAGTCGCGCTTCACGCTGTCTTCCAGGTTCATATCGGTCACCTCTATGCGTTTTTTCTTCGTGCGTCCGTGGTTGTTCTTCGTCTTGATTTCCATGAACTGCAGGTGGGAGCTGACGTAGGTGCGAAAGCGTATCTTCTGCCGGAGGGCATAGCCGTGCTGGTGCTCGCAGTACATGGCGAAGGAGTCGGTGTCGAAGTAGGTGGTGTCGTAGAGCATATTGCGCTCGCCGTTGATGTCCTGTACGAAATAGTCGTTCTGGGCCATCTGCAGCAGTTGCAGCAGTCGCGGCATGGTGGTCACGAATTTGGTATCCGTGCGGTTCATCAGCTTCACGCTGCTCATCTGCTCCAATGTGATAGGCGGCATCTGCTGTAATAGTTCATCCATCATCGGCATGCGCTTTCTGAAGTTTTTTAGTTTTAACGCCGCAAAAGTAATCAATAAAATAGAAATAACGAAATTTTTATTACAAACTCCGCAAATTATTCAGTAAAATTAAGTAACTTTACCAACAAGTTGGCGAAGTTTTTCGCTTTGCTCAAGGAAACTCCTGCGCCTCGGCAAAAAAAAAGAAATGAATTTCTTTTGTTTTGCTCTCAACTTTTCGTAACTTTGCAGGCGGAAAGCATGGAACGGCTTGAAAGGAACACGGGATTGGTGCTTGAAGGCGGCGGTATGCGCGGCGTCTTCACTTGTGGTGTGCTTGATGCGTTTATGAAGCACAGCGTCACTTTTCCCTACGTCGTAGCCGTGTCGGCAGGTGCTTGCAACGGCATGAGCTACATCAGCCAGCAGCCTCGGCGCGCACGCTATTCGAACATCGACCTGCTGCGCAAGTATGGCTACATCTCGCTGAAGAACCTCATCGTGAAAGGCAGCATCTTCGACCCCCACCTGCTCTACGAGCGCTTTCCCAACGACATTCTGCCCTTCGACTACGAGACCTTCGCCAACAATCCCGCCACGTTTGAGATGGTGTGCACCAACTGCCAGACGGGCTTGGCCGAATATCTGAGCGAGAAGACCGACCGCCAACGTATGATGGCCATTGTGAAAGCCAGCAGCTCCCTGCCTTACGTGGCACAGATCACCGACGTCGACGGCAAGCCCATGCTCGACGGCGGCATTGTCGACTCCATCCCTGTGGAACACTCCATCGCTATGGGCCATCCCTTCAACGTGGTGGTGATGACCCGCAACCGTGGCTTCCGCTCGAAGGAGAACGACCGCAAGGTGCCACGCTTCATCTACACCGACTATCCGCGTCTGCGTGTGGCGCTGAGCCGCCGCGTAGAGGTCTACAACCGTCAGTTGGAGCTGGTGGAGCGAATGGAGAACTGGGGCGAGGTGGTGGTCATACGTCCGCAAAAACCTATGGAGGTAGACCGCATCTGCCGCGACCCGGAGAAGCTGGAGCGCCTCTACGAAGAGGGCTATCAAGAAGGCGAGAAATTCTGCCAGAGGTTTAAGAAATGAGGATGAAGCGTAGATTATTGCTTATCGTTCAATGGCTCATTTTACTGACGGCTTGCTCCTGTCAGCAGAAGAAGACCGACGCGACGCCTGCTGTTGTTGAGGAGGTGACACCAGCCCCCACTTTGGAGGAGCTGTCGCTGCCCGACACAGCATACGCCTCTGTTGCTGACATGAGATATGTTGTTGAGAATGTGGACTCTATGCTTCGTCCGCTCATGTATTACGACGACCTCTACGACCGTCCTGACCGTGTGATGACCTTCCGTCGCACGCTGCTGCGCGATGCCTCCTTCAACGGGCACATCGAGGGTACGCCGAAGGAGATAGAGGTGGCATGGAGCTTTGAGACACCCTACGGACGCGCCGAGACGAAGTTCGGCCAGTGGGGCGGAGGCACAGGATGGACAGGGCAGCCCCTCTACGCCCATTGGACAGAGGCTGAGATGGACAGCATCCGCAACGGCGGCGCACCGCTGACCGCAGACTTCGGCCCCGAGGAAATCATGGTAGGCTCGCTCTGTGGCGAGGCTTTCTTCCTGAACTTCGAGACGGGCAAGCCCTCGCGCACGGCTCTTGACCTGCACAATGTGGTGAAAGGCACCATGTCGATGGACCCCGAACTGATGAACCTCTACGTAGGTCAGGGCGTTCCCAAGGGCGAGCCGCTGGGCTGTCAGGCTTTCTCGTTGACCAGCCATCAGCGCGGTACCTTCTTCCAAGACCCACGGGCCTGGCGCGGATGGCAGGCCTTCGACTCATCGCCCATCGTGGCTGGCGGCTACCTGTTCTGGCCGGGCGAGAACGGCAGCCTCTTCAAGTTTGAGAGACAGGCTAACGGCGTGTTGCGGCGCGTCAGCACCCTGCGCTACAGGGTCAACGGCGCTGCGCCAGGCATAGAGTCGAGCCTCTGCGTCTATCGCAACTACGGATTCTTCTCTGACAATCACGGCAATATCGTAGGCGTCAACCTGAACACGATGCGCCCGGTGTGGCATGTGAAGAACCTCGACGACAGCGACGGCACCATCGTCTGCCGCATAGAAGACCATACTCCTTATTTATATAGCGCGTGCGAGGTGGACAAGCAGGGCACCCAAGGCCGCTGCCGCTTCCTGAAGCTGAAAGCCCTGACTGGCGAGGTGGTGTGGGAAAGCTTCATCGACTGCAACCGCGTAGACCTGGGTTCCAAGATTCTCGACGGCGGCATGTATGCCACTCCGCTCCTGGGGCAGGGCGACTGCGAGGGACTTATCTTCGCCAACATCTGCCGCAACAGCGCTCATCCCGACCGCGGACAGCTGACAGCCATCAGCACCAGCGACGGACAGGTGCGCTACACCGTAGGCTACGGCAACTTCTGCTGGACATCGCCCGTGGGATTCACCAATGAGAAGGGCGAGTTCTTCGTCTTTACTGCCGATGCCAACGGCGTGGCATACGTCGTCAGGGGCAAGGATGGCGAGGTGCTATGCAAGAAGGCGATGGGGGCCAACTTCGAGTCGTCACCTTGCGTGGTGGGCAACAGTCTCGTCGTAGGCTGTCGCGGAACGATGATTTACAAGTTGAGAGTTAAGAGTTGAGAGTTGAGAGATGAGAGATGAGGGTTGAGAGATGAGAGTTGAGAGTTGAGAGACCGAGTAAGAATTATAAAAATAATAGAGCTATGATAAAGAAGTGCTTATTACTTATCACTTTTTACTTTTCACTTATCACCGCTTTCGCGCAGGGCACCGACTTGCTGTCTGCCAAGCGCAACGTCATACCCGGAGGCTATAACTTCTGGGTCTATACCCCCGAGGACTATTACTACACGCAGGAGTCCACGCCGCTGGTGCTCTTCCTTCACGGCGCCAGCCTCTGCGGACGCGACCTCAACCGAGCCCTGCGCTACGGCACGGTGGCTGCCATCAAGATGGGGCGCCAGGTACCTGCGCTGGTCATCACACCGCAGAACCCTGGCGGACCGTGGAATCCGAAGAAGCTGAACGACATTCTGGAGTGGCTCGACAACAATGACTATGCCTACGACCACAACCGCATCTACGTCTTGGGTATGAGCCTCGGCGGCTACGGCACACTCGACTTCGTGGGCACTTATCCCGAGAAGGTGGCTGCGGCCATGGCCCTCTGCGGCGGTTGCACGCTGAAAGACCAGAGCCGTATGGGTGAGGCACCGCTGTGGATCATACACGGCACGGCCGACAAGGCGGTCAGCGTCAGAGAGTCGCAGGTCGTCGTCAACCGCATGAAGCAGGCCGGCATCACCAGCCGACTGCGCTTCGACTGGCTGCCGGGTGCATCGCACGGAGCGCTGGCACGCTATTTCTATACCTACAAAACCTACGAGTGGCTCTTCTCACACTCCCTGCGCGACCCCGACCGTCCTGTCAACCGCGACATCGACATCACACAGGGCGACCTCAACCAGGCCTACCGCGACATGGAGAAGCGCATAGAGCAGCTTGAAGTGGAGTAAGTTCGAGGATAAAAGTCTGCGGCGGCTAAGTGATGGCTGCGCATTGAGCTACGCGGTGGGCAAGGCGCAGCAAAGTCCCGAAGGGACTATTCTGGTGCATGTGTTCTTTCAGATGTTCAGGCCGTAGGAGTGCTTGACCTCGTCCATGACAAAGGTGCTCTCTAAAGAACCTAAACTCTCGATGGCCCCCAGCTTGTTGAGCACAAACTCCTGATATTGCTTCATGTCGTGGGCACGAATCTTGAGCAGGTAGTCGTATTCGCCCGAAGTGTTGTAGCACTCCGTCACCTCGGGTATGCGCTGGATGCGACGCACGAAGGCCTCGGCTATCTCGCGGTTCATCTGCTTCAGCTTCACCTTGCAGAACACCAGCAGGCCCAGGCCGCACTTCTCGGCGTCGAGCACCGCCACATACTTCCTGATGTAGCCTTGCCGTTCCAGCCGTTTCTGCCGCTCAAACACGGGCGTAGGCGTCAGGTGCACCGCGTCGGCCAGTTCCTTGGTTGTCAGTTTGGCATTTCGCTGCAGCGTGCGAAGTATCTGCAAGTCGGTTTCGTCCAGTTTCTCCATCTTTGGTGTGATTCTTAGATTCGGTGCAAAGGTAGTGCTTTTTTCCGACTTGAGGTGAATTATGTCTCAAAATATTTTGCCGAATCATTTTTTATTCTTATTTTTGCCTTGTGTTCCGAAAAACATGACAAGAAAAAGAACTTACAACACGTTGAAATATTAAACCTAATAACAAATGATGAAACGAGTGATAGCAGCAATGACCCTGGCCGTCGTGACAGCGAGCGCCGAGGCCCGTGTGCGTCTTCCGCACATGATTGGCAACGACATGGTGATACAACAGCAGACGGAGGTGAGGCTCTGGGGATGGGACAAGCCGAAGCAGAAGGTGACGGTGACAACCTCATGGAGCACAGACAAGGTGACGGCCACAGCCGACAAGGACGGTCGCTGGCTGGTGAAGGTGAAGACGCCGAAAGCCAGCTTTGAGCCGCAGACCATCACCTTCGACGACGGCGAGGCGGTCAGCATCAGTGGCGTCCTGGTGGGCGAGGTGTGGGTGTGCGCCGGACAGTCGAACATGGAGATGCCTGTCAGGGGCTTCGGCAACTGTCCGGTGGAAGACCACAACGAGGTCATCCTCGACGCCGTGAACCATCCCGGTGTGCACTCGCTGAAGATTCCCAGTACCATGCGCATGGAGCCGCAGGACGATGCGCAATGCCAGTGGAAGGTGTGCTCGCCGCAGACGGTGGGTGACTTCTCGGCCACAGGCTATTTCTTTGCACGCCTGCTGAGCCAGACGCTGAACATGCCCGTCGGCATCATCGAGGCCAACAAGGGCGGCTCGCGTGTGGAGAGCTGGCTGACGAAGGAAAACCTGCAGAAGCATACCAACGAGCCGACCGACTCGATGGGCATTGTCAACTTCAAGCCGGAATGGGACTACCAGCGTGCACTGCTCTGGGGCAACGGCACGTTCAACCCCATATTAAACTATACTGTGAAGGGCATCCTCTTCTATCAGGGCTGCTCCAACGTGGGCGATCCCGGCAATCAGTATTCCGAGCGCCTGAAGCTGCTGGTGGAGCAGTGGCGCGGGCAGTTCGGACTGGGCGAGATTCCCTTCTACTTCGTCGAGATTGCTCCCTATCACTACGACAATGTGAACGCCGACTGGGGTGCACGTCTGCGTGAGCAGCAGTACAGGGCACAGCAAATCATCCCCAACAGTTCGCTGGTAAGCACCAATGACTTGGTCTATCCCTACGAGACGACACAGATACACCCGGCGCAGAAGCGGCAGGTGGGCGAGCGTCTGGCCTATACGGCGCTGAACCGTGACTACGGCTATGAGCAGGTGTGGTATAAAAGTTCGTCGTACAAGGATATGATGGTGAAGGACAGCACCGTCTGCATCCACCTGCAGGACGAGTACGGTGCCATGAGCCGTTTCGAAGACATCGTGGGCTTTGAGGTGGCTGGCGATGACCGTGTGTTCCACCCCGCCAAGGCTGTGCACTACTGGCGGCCCGGTGGCGGCTATTGGGATGAGGGCATCGCTGTGAGCAGCCCCGAGGTGGAGCATCCTGTGGCCGTGCGCTACTGCTTCAAGAACTACCAGATAGGCAATGTGAAGAACGGCGCCGGACTGCCCCTCTTCCCCTTCAGAACGGATGATTGGTAAGGAGATGCCTTATTTGCTGGCGGCTTCAAACACCCGGCGGGCAGCATCTCTCAGCAGATTGCCCATCAGGTAAAGGCCATTGCCATCGGGACCGGCTTGCTCACCGCCAGAGGAAAGATGCCGGTCGCCTTCAAACCAGGCTTCAAAGGCCCAAAAGTAGCCGTCAGAAACCTCTATATCTGAATCGAGCGAGTAGTTGGGAGCATATTCATACATACGCTCCTGTTCGATGATGCGACGAGCGGCATCGAGCAGCGTGTCGCTCACCTCAAAGGACAATTTGTCGCTGTAGTGCCGGAAGGTCAGCGTGCATCCTTCGGGCTGGCGTTGCAATTCAAATCGACTGAACTCCTCTATCATCATGCCCTGACGGAAGTAGGTCACCCTCATCAGCCGACCTTCAGGCATAGCAGGCTTGTCTTTCTCATGGGCAGTGGTGATGACATCGCTGCCATTTTTCTGCTGTGTGGTCTCCTCCTTGCTTTTACAGGCAAAGAGTGTTCCAAGAATTGCCATCATAATAATCAGCCGCTTATACATTATTTGGTAGGTAAGGTAGGTAAGGTAGGTAATGGTAGGTAAGGTAGGTTACTTCTACACGCTGACTTCGGCTTTAATGTGCGGCCAGGGGTTGTAGCCCTCTAACTGAAAGTCCTCATACTGGAAACTGAAGAGGTCTTTCACGTCGGGGTTGATTCTCATCACGGGCAACGGACGCGGCTCACGTGTGAGTTGCAGCCGTGCCTGCTCGAGATGGTTCAGGTAGAGGTGGGTGTCGCCTGTGGTGTGAATGAACTCGCCGGGCTGCAGTCCTGTGACCTGCGCCATCATCATGCAGAGCAGGGCATAGGAGGCAATATTGAACGGCACGCCGAGGAAGGTGTCGGCACTCCGCTGATAGAGCTGCAACGACAGTTTCCCGTCGGCGACATAAAACTGGAAAATGGTGTGACAGGGAGGCAGCGCCATCTTGTTCACCTCTGCCACGTTCCATGCCGAGACCATCATGCGCCGTGAGTTGGGATTGTTCCTTATCTGGTCGAGCACCATCTGAATCTGGTCGATGCTGCTGCCGTCGTAGTCGGGCCACGAGCGCCACTGATGACCATAGACAGGGCCCAGCTCGCCGTTCTCGTCAGCCCATTCGTTCCAGATGCGCACACCGTGTTCCTGCAGGTACTTCACGTTGGTGTCACCCTGCAGAAACCACAACAGTTCGTAGATAATCGACTTTAGGTGCAGTTTCTTCGTGGTGAGAAGGGGGAAACCCTTGCTCAGGTCATAGCGGCTCTGTGTGCCGAAGATGGAGAGGGTGCCTGTGCCTGTGCGGTCGCCCTTCTGTGTGCCTTCCCGCAGGATGCGGTCAAGGATGTCTAAGTATTGCTTCATGCTCTTAGAGTTGAGAGTTGAGAGTTGAGAGATGAGAGTTAAGAGATGAGAGTTAAGAGATGAGGGTTGAGAGATGAGAGTTGAGGGGTGAGAGATGAGAGTTGAGGGGTGAGAGATGAGGGTTGAGAGTTAAGAGATGAGAGGTGAGACGAAGGTGGTAGGGATACGGGTGGATTTGATGCGCCACTCCTTGGGATAGAGGTTGTTGGCACGTGTGCCGAGGTTCTTCACCTGTCCCAGCGGATGGCCCATGAAGGTGACGTTGACAATGCCTCTGGGCACCTCGGCGGGTAGCACCAGCGCCTCGCCGCGCAGATAGGCAATGGCCTGGGCGAAGGTCAAGTCCACGCCGCTGTCCTCCAGCCCCTCTCTGTGAGGGATGGGCGACATGACCTGAAGCACTTGGCTCTTGACGCCTCTGTGCCCTTTCTTCTGTTCCTTCGTGGGGCAGGGTAGGGGAGAACCGCCTTTCCTCAGCACTGCCATAAACAATCCCTCGCTGCGGGTGATGCCTGGGATGAAGCGATAGACGGGAGCATCGAAGTCTTTGAGCAGCGAGCCGGTGATGCCCCATGAGGGGTCGGTAGCTACCGGCAGCAACTCAGCATCGAAGGTGTCCATGATCCAGCGGATGTTCTCCTCGTTCTCCTTTATATTAAATGTACACGTACTATATATAAGCAGGCCGCCGCTGCTGAGGCACTGCCATGCGTCGCTGACAATGTCGCGCTGCAGGCGCCAGCACTTCTCCACGTTCTGCGGACTCCACTCGCCGATGGTCTGCGGGTCTTTGCGGAACATGCCCTCGCCCGAGCAGGGCACGTCGCAGAGGATGAGGTCGAACATCAGCCCGGAGCGCACATAGTCGCGGGGATAGCTGTTAGTGACGATGCTGCCGGGATAGCCCCATTTCGTGATGTTCTCCAACAGGATGCTGGCACGCTTGGCCACGGGCTCGTTGCTATAGAGCACGCTGCCCTCAGGCAAAGCACTCCTCATCAGCGTAGACTTGCCGCCAGGGGCTGCACAAAGGTCTAAAGAGTTGAGAGATGAGAGTTGAGAGATGAGAGTTGAGAGTTGAGAGTTGAGAGATGAGGGTTGAGAGTTGAGGGTTGAGGGTTGAGAGATGAGAGTTGAGGGTTGAGAGATGAGAGATGAGGGTTGCTGATTCAGGGCGGGCAGATGCTGCCGCAGCACTTCGTCGAGAAACATGGAGGCGGCCTCCTGCACGTAGTAGCAACCTGCGTGGAGCAATGGATCAAAAGTGAAGTTGGGACGCTCAGAGAGATAATAAGCGTGGCGGCACCAAGGCACAGGTTCGCCACCTTCCACGCTCCACCTCTCACCCTCCATCCTTTTAGGATTGATGCGTATGCTGACAGGCACTTCCTCGCCGAAGGACGCCAGATAACGGCTGAAGCGCTCCTCGCCCATCAGGTCGACTGTGGTCTTGACAAAGGCTTCCGGTAAAGACATTCTTTCCATGATGACTGTTCAGTTGCCGCAAAGTTAAGCAAAAAAAACAAAACCGACAAGCTTTTTACCGTTTTTCTTTTTCTCGTTTTTATATGGTTATTTCAAATGATATTCGTACCTTTGCACACATATAACAAACAAAATCATCTACTGAACATGTCAAGACTATTAAAACTCATGAGCTTGGTGACTGTGGCATTGCTTGTGCTGACAGCCTCAACGGAACAGAAAGTGACAACCATTTTCATCATCGGCGATTCTACTGCTGCCAACAAAGACATCAGCGGAGGCAAGCAGGAGCGAGGATGGGGAATGGCACTGCAGTGTTATTTCGATGCCGACTTCATCCATGTGGACAATCATGCTGTCAACGGACGCTCGTCGAAGAGTTTCATTGATGAAGGACGATGGGACAAAGTTTTAGAGAAGATGAAGCCCGGCGACTATGTCATCATCCAGTTCGGACATAACGACGAGAAGCCGAAGGCCGACAGACATACTGACCCGGGCTCGACGTTTGACTACAATCTGGCAAAGTTCGTGCGCGAGACACGTGAGCATGGCGGCATACCCATCATGATGAACTGCGTGGTGCGCCGCAACTTCTTTGTAGTGGCGCCTGAGAATGACGATGACGAGAAGCTGCGCACCACTACTTTTACAGATGGCGTAAAAATGATTGAGGGTGACACACTTATCGATACTCACGGACTCTATCGCGTGGCTCCCCGTGATGTGGCCCAGCGCATGAACTGCCATTTCGTTGATGCCAACCAGATCACCCACGACCTGGAGCAGGGTTTGGGCACAGAAGCATCGAAGAAGCTGCACATGTGGTTCCTGCCCGACGAAGAGCCTTCGGTGCCCAAGGGACGTCAGGACAACACTCACTACAACGTCTATGGTGCCCACGTCGTGGCCTCGCTGCTTGCCGATGCACTGTGCGAGGAGGTGCCTTTGCTGTCGAGATACCGCGTAAGGTATGACATCACCGTCGACCGTCAGGGGCGTGGCGATGCGCTTACCATTGAGGAAGCACTTGAAAGGGTCGATGTCACCAAGCCTTGCGTCATTCAGGTGCTGGGCGGCGAATGGGAGAAGCCGCAGCTGGGGCGGAAGGCCAAGGTGGAGTTTGTGATGAAGGAAGGGGGAGCGTTTTTAGAGTAGGCCCACAAAAGCCCACCAAGCCCACAATGCCCACAATGCCCACCAAGCTTTTGTGGGCATTGTGGGCATTGTGGGTGAGAGGGAGAATGGCTACCAGTTGATGTCGTAGTTGTCCATGTCGTCATCTTCGAAGGAGATGCCTAAGTCTGTCTCTGGCTCAGGAACATAGCGTCCGAACTCGAAGGTCTCGTCTTCATTGACATTCGACAGATAGAGTGAGTCGGCAGTCATTCGGGTGATGTCGTAGGTGTGGACGGTGTAGAGTCCAGTATCGTCATCGCGCGTCTCTACGATTTGTAGCTGGCCGTTGAAGATGCGCCATGCCTTGTAGATGATGTCGCCCTGCTGGCCGAAGCTTTCGGCATCGCCATTGTCCTTGATGATGATGCCTGAAGGCGAACTGCCATCGTAAGGGCTGGGAATGACCCATTCGCCCAGCAACTGGTCTTTGTTGATGACTGTCAAGGCACGAGTGCCTGTGGTGTCTGCCACAATGCACAGGTTTTCACCTCTCCTGTAGCTGGGCAAAATCATGCCTTTCTTCCTTGCTTCGGTCACATCGAAATAGAGTGTGTCCTCGCTGTCGGTGATGAGCTGCAGCCTGTTGGCAGTGGACTGTGCCCCGCAAATGCCATAGATGGTGGTGTCGGATATTTGCTTGATGGGTGACACCTCTTCAAATTCATAATGCTGCTGTTTACTAATGTTACAGCTGCCCAATGTGAGAATGAAGACGATAGCCAAAGAAAGCGTGCTTGAGTGATGTCGTTTGTCCTGCATAATCGTTAAGTTTAATAAAAGATAGGTATCATGATTAGATGTCGTTGCCGGCCGTCTCGTTGTTTTTTGCCTCATTCCATAGCTGATCCATTTCCTCGAGCGTCATCTCTGTGAGTGGGCGGCCGGCACGTATGCTGTGCTGTTCGATGTAGTTGAATCGGCGTATGAACTTGGCATTGGTACGCTCCAGCGCATTGTCGGGGTTGAGCTTGTAGAGTCTGGCCGCATTGATGACGGCGAAGAGGAAGTCGCCCAGTTCGTCGGTGCTTTTCTCCTTGTCCTCGCGCTTCAGCTCGGCTTCAAGCTCTGCCAGCTCCTCATGCACTTTGTCCCACACATCTTCTTTCTTCTGCCAGTCGAAGCCCACGTTGCGCGCCTTGTCCTGTATGCGGTAGGCCTTGATGAGCGCTGGCAGCGAAGCTGGCACTCCACCCAGGACACTCTTGTTGCCGTCCTTCTCCTTCAGCTTGATCTGCTCCCAGTTCTGCAGCACCTCTCCGCTGGTCTTGGCAGTGGAGAAGTCATCGCTGGTCTGGTCGTCTTCGGGCTTGTAGGGTAGGGGTCTGGGATGCTCTGCTCCCACCTGGCTGTGGTGGTAGACGTGTGGATGCCGGAAGATGAGCTTGTCGGCCTCTGTGTTGAGCACGTCGGCAATGTCATACTGTCCCTCTTCGCGGGCTATCATGGCATAGAAGCATACGTGCATGAGTACGTCGCCCAGCTCTTTCTTCATGTCGTGACTGTCGTTGCGCATGATGGCATCGCAAAGCTCGAATGTCTCTTCTATGGTGTTGGGGCGCAGGCTCTCGTTGGTCTGCTTGCGGTCCCAGGGGCATTTCTCACGCAGCTGGTCGAGCACGTCGAGCAGTCGCCCGAAAGCCTGCATCTGTTCTTCTCGTGTGTGCATTTTTTTTGGTGGGGGCGGCCTCTCAGGCCGCTCAAATGACGAAAATTAATATAAAGGAGATTTTTCGGTGGTGGCGGCCTCTTAGGCCGCTCAAATGACGAAAATAATGATGGAGATTACTGTGATGGTTACTTATAGATAGGGCCAAAGTTGTGGCAGGCACGGTAGTCGGCACCCTCCTTGTCCATGCCAAAGGCGTTCCAGGCGGCAGGACGGAAGATGTCTTTATCGGATATATTGTGCATGCAGACAGGGATGCGCAGGATGGAGCACAGGGTGATGAGGTCGGCGCCTATATGTCCGTAAGCTATGGCACCGTGGTTGGCTCCCCAGCAGTTCATCACTGAATAGACATCTTTGAAGCAGTCCTTTCTCTCGTCCAGACGGGGAACGAACCATGTGGTGGGCCATGTGGGGTCGGTGCGCTTGTCAAGGATGTCGTGCGTCTTCGGGTCGAGCTCCACCGTCCATCCTTCTGCGAGCTGCATGACGGGTCCCAGACCTTCCACGATGTTCACACGCATCATGGTCATCGGCATGCCGCCTCTTGTGACGAAATGCGAGCTGTAGCCCCCGCCTCTGAAGTAGTCGCGGTCAGCGGGCATCCAGCTGGTAGCCTTCAGACAAGCCTTGACATCGTCGTCGGTGATGTTCCAGTGCTCCTTCATCGTGGGCTGCCCCTCAGCATCTGTCATGGCACCCGTGGCATCGAGCGTGGTGGCTCCGCTGTTGATGAGGTGTATGAATCCTCCCTCGGCCATGCCTGTCGGTGCTGTTCCTGCCACACGTTTCACTGCTTCGGGACTCCAGTAGGTCCGTATGTCGGA
Organism: Prevotella sp.; assembly: GCA_016285055.1. GTDB lineage: Bacteria > Bacteroidota > Bacteroidia > Bacteroidales > Bacteroidaceae > Prevotella. The sequence continues at coordinate 4,013 of JAEEPZ010000085.1, read as the reverse complement.
GAACATCACGCCACGGTTGGTGAGCAGGTGTCCGAAGAGCATCGCCATGCCATTGAGGAAGTCATTCTCTGTGGCCAGTATCTTTGCTTCGCGTGTGCCGTTCCAGTCGAAGCTGGTGCACATCATCGACTCAGGGAAATCGAAGTTCGGCTTATAGTCAGTCCACTGCCGCTGTCCCTGCACGCCTCCAGCTATGGCATTGTGTCCCAGTGCCTCTTCCTTGTAGCCCATCTCCAGCAGGCGGGGATTGCCCTCCATGAGGTCGCGGATGATCATCATCGTCTTGACGGTGAACTCCCAGTCGGCATCTTTCTCCTCCCGGTTCTTGCCTTTGCCCTTTCCGTTGAATGATGTCATCGGTGTGCCGGGGAAGAGAGGACGGTCTTCGTTGTAGTCGTGTCCTTCCTGTGGCTTGCAGTATTGCTCTACCCATTCCATTGCTTTTGCCAGTTCCTCCTTGTCGTAGATGCCGAAGTCTACACGCCGCAGTATCTCCACCAGCGACACATACTCTGTCCTCATGCCGAGGTAATGCTGCAGGAAGTCGGCATTGACAATGCTTCCAGCTATGCCCATGCAAGTGTTGCCCATTGACAGATAGCTCTTTCCCTTCATCGTGGCCACAGCCTGAGCTGCCCGTGCAAAGCGCAGTATTTTCTCTGCCACATCAGCGGGTATGGTGTTGTCGTCAAGGTCTTGCACATCATGGCCGTAGATGCCGAAGGCGGGCAGTCCCTTCTGTGCGTGAGCCGCCAGCACTGCAGCGAGATAAACGGCGCCCGGCCGCTCTGTGCCATTGAATCCCCAGACAGCTTTGGGATAGTGTGGGTTCATGTCCATCGTCTCTGAGCCATAGCACCAGCATGAGGTGACGGTTATGGTGGCTCCCACCCCCTCACGCTCAAACTTCTCTGCGCAGGCAGCACTCTCCGCCACTCGGCCTATGGTGCTGTCAGCTATGACGCACTCCACCGGTGAGCCGTCACCATTGCGCAGGTTGTTGGTCACCAGGTTGGCCACTGCCTTGGCCAAGGCCATTGTTTTCTCTTCTAAGCTTTCACGTACACCGCCCTGACGTCCGTCGATGGTTGGGCGAATACCGATTTTGGGATAGTTTGTTTTCATATTTGTTTTAGTGATTATTGGTTCTGTGATTGTAGAAACTGCAGTTCCCGCATGAGCATCTCCAGGCGTGGCATGGGGTAGCCAGCGCTGGCGGCTATCTGTATGGGGCGAGCGTAGAGATAGTGGAGCTCCATGGGGCGGTGGAAGTCGTAGTCGAGCCGCATGGAGGGAGAATAGGGCGTCATGTCGTCGGTCATGCTGATCATGAGGTCGGCAAACGTCTCGTCAATGTTCTTGACCCCCAGATGCTGTGCAGCGCCTATCACTTCCATCATCTGCTGTCGTATGAGCTGCCGTGTAGCGGGGTGCTGCAGGAGCGTGTCTGTCTGTGTGTGCAGTGCCACTGTCATTCCGTTGAAGGGCATGTTCCACACGGCTTTCTTCCATCGCGCCTCGTGATACTCCACCAATCCGGCTTTCACACCGGCAGCGTTGAAATCGGCACAAACCTGATGCAGCACTTCCTCTTGGCGGCAGGAGTATCCAGCCAGATTGATTTGCCCATAGCACTGATGGTCAATGCGTCCGTGCTCACATTTGGCCGAGCAGATGAAGGCGAGTCCTGCCGCCAGCTGCACGTTAGGGAAGGCCTGCTGCACATCTTCCTCCACTCCGATGCCATTCTGAATGAGCACCACCAGCGTGTTCTCATGCAGCAGCGGTGGCAGCAGGGTGGGCAGCAGGTGGTTGTTGACCGACTTCAGGCATACCAGCACCACGTCGGCCTTGGGCATGAGCTTTGTGTCGTTGTAGGCAAGGACTGGCTCCAAGTGGAACGAGCCGTTGCACGAATCCACCTGCAGGCCATGTTCCTTCACATAGTCGTAGTCGCTGTGCAGCAGGAAGTGTACCTGCTTTCCGCTCTGTGCCAGGCGTGCACCATAATAGCCGCCGATGGCCCCTGTTCCAATTACTGCGTAGGTCATGTCTGTCTTTATTTCTTCTTTACGGGGTCACATGTCAGGCCGCAGCCCAGTTTCTTGAAGATTTTCCTGTCCACCTCGCTGAGCATCACCGTGCTGTGCACCTGACAGTTGCGCAGTCTGGGCAGCTGTTCCAATGCTCGTCGGCACTGTTCGTCGGTGCGGCTCAGCACGCTCAGCGCCACCAGCACCTCGTCAGTGTGCAGGCGCGGATTACGTGCTCCCAGATATTCGGTCTTTGTCTTCTGCACAGGCTCAATGAGGCTTTGCGGTATGAGTCTTGCCTCGTGCTCGATGCCAGCCAAGTGTTTTGTGACGTTCAGCAGCAGTGCTGCGGAGCATCCTAACAGCGGCGATGACTTGGCCGTGATGATGGTGCCGTCGTCCAGCTCCATCGCTGCTGCGGTGTGTCCGCTCAGTTCCTTCTTGGCAGCCGCTGCCACGGTGACACGTCGGTAGGCTGTGGTGATGTGTGCCTGGTTGAAGAGCATCAGGATTTTATTGACCTCGCTTTCATTGTCGGCCCCTTCAGCCAGTTTGTTCGTAGCATTGTAATAGCGTCGGATGATTTCGTCGCGAGAGGCATTGCAGCACACCTCGTCATCGCTGATGCAGAATCCCACCATGTTGACACCCATGTCAGTAGGCGACTTGTAGGGGCTGCCGCCATAGATGCCTTCGAAGAGTGCATTGAGGACAGGGAAAATCTCGATGTCGCGGTTGTAATTGACGGCAATCTTGTCGTAGGCCTCCAAATGGAACGGGTCGATCATGTTGACATCGTTCAGGTCGGCCGTAGCGGCCTCGTAGGCAATGTTCACGGGGTGCTTCAGCGGGAGGTTCCACACGGGGAATGTCTCGAACTTGGCATATCCCGCCCTGATGCCGCGCTTGTTCTCGTTGTAAAGCTGAGAGAGACAGACCGCCATCTTGCCACTGCCAGGCCCCGGAGCGGTGACGATGACCAGCTCGCGTGTGGTCTCCACATAGTCGTTCTTGCCAAACCCTTCTTCACTGGCTATCAGCTCGACATTGTGCGGATAGCCGTCGATGAGGTAGTGCACATAGCTGCGTATGCCGAGCCTCTCTAAGCGGTGGCGGAACTGGTCGGCGGCGTGCTGGCCGTTGTAATGGGTGATGACCACGCTGCCCACCATGAAGTGTCTGTTCATAAACTCCTCACGCAGTCGCAGCACATCCTCGTCATAGGTGATGCTGAGGTCGGCCCTCATCTTGTTCTTCTCTATGTCATCGGCCGATACGACGATGACTATTTCTATGCTGTCGCGCAGCTGTGCGAGCATACGCAGCTTGGAGTCGGGCTTGAATCCCGGGAGCACGCGTGACGCATGGTGGTCGTCGAAGAGCTTGCCGCCCAGTTCCATGTAAAGTTTGCCGTCGAATTGTGCGATACGCTCGCGGATGTGCTCTGACTGTATCTTCAGATACTTCTCGTTGTCGAATCCTATCTTCATTGTCTTCAATTATAATACTTTCGTGAGGATACCAGCGCATCCTTGAAGTAAATCGCTGCAAATATAGTCAAATTTTTTCAAATGATGAGGCATTTGCGATAAAAATATTCCATTCAATGCGTTGAAATGTTTGAAATCAATTCTATTTTTCCAAAGCCCCTTCATTCTCTGTAAGAATTTCCCCTGCGCATGTTTTTTCATCTATGAAACGCACGCGGCTTCCTGAGTGATAACCATCAGGGAGCCGCTGACTGTAAGATGTTCTTACCACAGATGACGCAGAAATCAGTATCTTCTGTGTCTGAGTTCATCTATGCGACAGTTGCGAATACTTTATTCAAGTTTCGCATTCGCTCTATTTTCAGGAGTTAAAGGAGTTAAAGGAGTTAAAGACAAATGACTCTCCATGAAAAGCCTTTGTCTCTGGGTTGAAATCCATAGCAAAGCTATTGTCTTTAACTCCTTTAACTCCCTTAACTCCTTTAACTCC
>JAEEPZ010000211.1 GCA_016285055.1 Prevotella sp. | reverse complement strand
GATGACGCGATGCGCATGAAGGTGGCATCGTTTTGTAATGTCGACTTGGAGTGCGTGGTGCAGAGCGAGGACATGCCCAGCATCTATGAAGTGCCGGTGAGTATGCAGCAACAGGGGCTCGATGCGGCCATTATGCGCAAGATAGGCATACCAGTAGGAGAAACACCATCCATGAAGTCTTGGCACGACTTCCTTGACAAACAGCGACATGCCACCCGCGAGGTTCACATCGGACTGGTGGGGAAATACGACCTGCAGGATGCCTACAAGAGCATCCGTGAAAGTCTGAATCTGGCTGGTATCTACAACGACGTGAAGGCGAAGATTCATTTCGTCAACAGCGAGGAGGTGACAACGGATAATGTTGCCGATCGGCTCGAAGGCATGGCTGGCATTATCATCTGTCCAGGCTTTGGACAGCGCGGCATAGAGGGGAAAATCATAGCCGCCGAATATGGGCGAACGCACGACATACCGACTTTCGGCATCTGTCTCGGTATGCAGATGATGGTGATTGAATTTGCAAGGAATGTGTTAGGGTATCAGGATGCGAACAGCAGCGAAATGTCTGCGGACACTAAGAATCCCGTCATCGACCTGATGGAGGAACAGAAGACCGTGACGAATCTTGGCGGCACCATGCGACTGGGCGCCTACGAATGCAAACTGTGCGAAGGAAGCAAAGCAATGGAAGCTTATAAGGCGGCAGCAAATTCTTCACTCTTCACTCTTCATTCTTCACTTATCAAAGAGCGTCATCGCCACCGCTATGAATTCAACAACTCCTACCTTGAAGAATACGAGCAGGCTGGTATGAAGTGCGTAGGCATTAATCCCGCTGCCAATCTGGTGGAAATTGTCGAGATACCCGACAGGCGATGGTATATCGGCACCCAGTTCCATCCGGAATACTCATCAACCGTTTTGCACCCGCACCCGCTGTTTATGTCGTTTATAAAAGCTTGTATCTGATATGGAGCAACTAAAGCATGAATGCGGTGTGGCAATAATTCGCCTGTTGAAGCCACTGGACTATTACGCCCAGAAGTATGGCACATGGGCCTACGGATTCAACAAGCTCTACTTGATGATGGAGAAGCAGCACAACCGTGGTCAGGAGGGTGCCGGTATCGCCTCGGTTTGTCTGAACAAAGAGCCAGGCACGGAGTATATGTTCCGCGAGAAGGCTGAGGGAAAGGATGCCATCGCAGAGATTTTTAGTCGCGTGAATAAAGAGATGGCAGGCGAACTATATATGGGCCACCTGCGCTACTCGACAACGGGCAAGAGCGGACTGACTTTTGTTCATCCTTTCCTACGCCGCAACAACTGGCGGGCAAAGAACCTCTGCCTGTGTGGTAATTTCAATATGACCAACATCGACGAGGTATTCCGTTTCCTTACTTCACAGGGACAGTCGCCGCGTATCTATGGCGACTCCTATATCACCCTCGAACTAATGGGTCACAGGCTTGACCGTGAGGTGGAGCGGCTGTATGCCATCGCAAAGGAACAGGGTTTACAGGGCACTGACATTACCGACTATATTGATGACCACGTAGAGATGGCCAACGTGCTGCGAACGACGATGGAGCACTACGACGGAGGATACGTGATGTGCGGTCTGACGGGCAGCGGTGAGATGTTCGCCATGCGTGACCCTTGGGGCATCCGTCCGGCATTCTACTATCACGACGACGAGATGGTGGCTGTGGCCAGCGAGCGCCCTGTGCTACAGACAACCTTTGACCTGCAAGCTGAGGACATCTGTGAACTACAACCTGGGGAATCGCTCATTGTCCGCCATAACGGGAAGAGTCATCTGGAGCAGATTATGCCCGCTAAAAAACTGAGTGCCTGCTCATTCGAACGCATCTACTTCAGCCGAGGCTCAGACCGCGACATCTATCAGGAGCGCAAGCGACTGGGTGAGCAACTGACGCCCGCCATCATGAAAGCCATCGACAACGATGTGGCCAACACCGTTTTTTCATATATCCCTAATACGGCGGAGGTAGCCTTCTATGGCATGACCGACGGAGTACGCAAAAACCTCCCCTTCGAGGGGAGGATGGAGGGGGCTGATGTCCGCATCGAAAAGGTGGTGTGGAAGGACATCAAATTGCGCACCTTTATTGCTGACAACAGCGAACGCAACGACCTCGCCGCCCACGTCTATGATATCAGCTATGGCTCGTTACGGCCCTATGAGGACAACCTCGTCATCATCGACGACTCGATAGTGCGTGGCACAACTCTGAAGGAAAGCATCTTCAAGATTCTCGACCGTCTGCACCCCAAGAAGATTGTGATGGTGAGCAGTTCGCCGCAGATTCGCTATCCCGACTATTACGGCATCGACATGGCGCGACTGGAGGAGTTCTGCGCTTTCCGTGCCACGATGGCACTCATTGAGGAAAGCCTCACCCCCGACCCCATTCCCGCTGAAGCGCCTACCCGTAGCCTTTCTCCGAGTGAAGAGGGGAGTGATTACACTTGCGGACGAAGGATTCCAGAGCTCATCCAAGAGGTTTACGAGGCATGCAAGGAGCATCCTTTGGAGACAAATCATGTAAGGAGAATCTACGAGCCCTTCACCGTCGACGAGATCAACCAGAAGATGGTGGAGATGCTGCGCCCGAAGGGTATGCAGGCGCCTATTGAGCTGGTGTTCCAAAGCATAGAGGGCCTGCACAAGGCTTGCCCCAACCACCCGGGCGACTGGTATTTCACCGGTCACTATCCTACGCCTGGCGGTACACGGCTTTGCAATGCCGCCTTCGTAAACTATATTGACACCAAACAGAAGAAACAACAATAAGCAGATGATGAGAGAAGCAAAACTGATACTCGAAGATGGCACCGAGTTCTGTGGCTGGTCGTTTGGCTTCGAGGCCGAGGCGGTGGGCGAAGTGGTGTTCAACACAGCCATGACCGGCTACCCTGAGAGTCTGACAGACCCCAGCTATGCCGGGCAGATATTGGTGACGACCTTCCCGCTGATTGGCAACTATGGCGTGCCCAGCCTCACCCCCGACCCCTCTCGCGGAGGAGAGGGGAGTAGATACTTTGTAAGCGGATATTCAGCGAAAAAAGAAATGACTCCCCTCTCCCCCGCGAGAAAGGCTACGGGTAGGCGCTTCAGCGGGAATGGGGTTGGGGGTGAGGCTTTACCTGTTCTGGAGAGCGAGCATATTCATCCCAAGGCTTTGGTCGTCGCAGACTATAGCGAGGCCTATTCACACTGGAATGCGAAGGAGTCGCTGGCCTCATGGCTGAAGCGTGAGAAGATTCCTGCCATCACGGGCGTCGACACCCGCCGACTCACCAAGGTGCTCCGCGAGCATGGCGTGATGATGGGGAGAATAGAGCACCAGCCTCTTCATGATGGCTGGGCGCCCCGCATATTTGCGGGGGAGCCTACACTCGATCCCCATCCCGCCATCCTTCAGGACTACGGAAGCGTGAACTGGGTGGAGAAGGTGAGTTGCAAGGAGGTCATCACTTATCATCCGGGTGCTGGGAAACGAGTGGTGCTGGTGGACTGCGGCGTGAAGGCCAACATCATCCGCTGCCTGATGCGTCGTGGCCTTGAGGTGGTTCGTGTGCCTTGGGACTACGACTTCAACCAGCTGGAGTTCGACGGCCTGTTCCTGGCCAACGGCCCCGGCGACCCTGAGCAGTGTGAAGTGACTGTTAGGCACATTCGGCAATTCCTGACCACAGAGATGGCTAAAGGTAACTACTCCCCTCCCTCGCAGGGAGGGGCCGGGGGGGGGTCTTTAGTCCGTCCGTGTATGGGCATCTGCCTGGGCAATCAGCTGCTGGCTC
>JAEEPZ010000210.1 GCA_016285055.1 Prevotella sp. | reverse complement strand
GCCTCATTGATTTTGCTATTTACAAACTGTCCGCAATTTTTCTTTACATTTCGGACTGTCCGTCCGAAGCCTTCGGACGACGAGTCCGAAGCCTTCGGACAACGAGTCCGAAGCCTTCGGACAGAGTGTCCGAAGCCTTCGGACTTTTTTGAGGGGTACCCAAATGAAGAAAAACAATCAGCTGGCAAGAAAAGAAACGGCCTGTGCAGTTGAAAAAGCCTTCCCATTTTCAACCGCATAGGGCGAGAAAAGGTAGCCATGATAAAAATGCAGAGAAGAAAAGAGCATTTTTCTTTGGCCAATAGAAACAAAAAGTGTAATTTTGCACACGCAATAACTAAACTTATGAACAAAAGCATTATGAAACAAAAGAAATTCATCCTTCAGGAAAGCGAGATTCCTACACAGTGGTATAACATCCAGGCCGACATGCCCAACAAGCCTCTGCCGCCCATCCATCCGGGCACGAAGCAGCCGCTTGGCGTTGACGACTTGGCACATATATTCCCGCGCGAGTGCTGCGTACAGGAGCTGGACACCGAGCACGCTTGGATAGACATCCCCGAGGAAGTGCTCGACAAGTACAAGTTCTACCGCTCCACGCCGCTTGTCCGTGCCTACGCATTAGAGGAGGCACTGGGCACGCCTGCACATATTTTTTTTAAGAACGAGTCGACCAATCCGCTTGGCTCGCATAAAATCAACAGCGCCCTGCCGCAGTGCTACTACGCCAAGCAGGAAGGCACGACCAACGTCACTACCGAGACGGGTGCCGGACAGTGGGGTATGGCGCTGAGCTATGCCGCCAAGCTCTACGGTCTGGAGTGCGCTGTCTATCAGGTGAAGATCACGCTGCAGCAGAAGCCCTACCGATCCATCGCCATGCGTACCTTCGGTGCCGCTGTCACTGGCTCGCCCTCGATGTCGACACGTGCCGGCAAGGACATCATCACCCGCGACCCCATGCATTCCGGTTCATTAGGAACGGCTATCTCCGAGGCCGTCGAGCTGGCCACCACCACACCCAACTGTAAGTACACGCTCGGCTCGGTGCTCAACCATGTGGCCCTGCACCAGAGCATCATCGGCTTGGAGGCTGAGAAGCAGATGGCCATGGCCGGCGAGTATCCCGACATGGTGATAGCCTGCTTCGGCGGCGGCTCCAACTTCGGCGGCATCGCCTTCCCCTTCATGCGCCACAACATCAAGGACGGCAAGACGACCGAGTTCATCGCTGCTGAGCCCGAGAGCTGCCCGAAGCTGACACGCGGCAAGTTCCAGTATGACTTTGGCGACGAGGCCGGCTACACGCCGCTGCTGCCCATGTTCACCTTGGGCCACCAGTTCAAGCCGTCGAACATCCACGCCGGCGGCCTGCGCTATCACGGTGCCGGCATGATTGTGTCGCAGCTGATTAAGGACGGACTGATGCACGGTGTTGACATTCCCCAGTTGGAGAGTTTCGAAGCTGGTATGCTCTTCGCACGCACAGAGGGCATCATCCCCGCTCCCGAGAGCTGCCACGCCATCGCTGCCACCATCCGCGAGGCCAACAAGTGCAAGGAGACGGGCGAGGAGAAGGTCATCCTGTTCAACCTCTCCGGCCACGGACTCATCGATATGCCTTCCTATGACCAGTTTATCAACGGCGACCTGATGAACTACAGCGTGAGCGACGAAACGATTGAGAAAAACGTGAGCGAGCTGGAGCAGATTATCAAATAAGCATGATTACCATCTTAGGCCCTACAGCCTGTGGCAAGACTACGCTAGCCGTAGCCTTGGCGAAGGAGATTGGCGGAGAGATTCTCTCCGCCGATTCCCGTCAAGTGTACCGGCGCATGGACATCGGCACGGGCAAGGACCTGAGCGAATACGACGGTGTGCCCTATCACCTCATCGACATCTGCGAGCCGGGCACGAAGTACAACCTGTTTCAATATCTGCAGGACTTTGCAAAAGCTTACAAGGGGGTGACAGAGCGCGGAGCCGTGCCCATCCTCTGCGGCGGCACCGGGCTCTATTTGGAGGCTGTGCTGAAAAATTATCAGCTCTCGCCCGTGCCGCAGAATCCCGAGTTACGTAAGCAGTTAGAAGGCAAATCATTATCCGAGCTTACCGAGATGCTGCGCCAGCTGAAACAGCGCAACGGCACTCACATGCACAACACCACCGATGTGGACACCGCACAAAGGGCCATCAGGGCGATAGAGATAGAGATGCAGACCCAACAGACCCACCCCCAGCAGACCCACCCCCAACAGACCCACCCCCAACCCCTCCCTGCAGGGAGGGGAGATATTACCTCAAGCACAGAAAAAGGCTTGCAAGGTTGTACCTCAAGCACAGAAGAAAGCGACTTGCAAGCGGAGCAGCAGGGCTTGCAAAGTATTACCTCCCCACCCTCACAGGGAGGGGCTGGGGGTGGGTCAACTTCCGGTTCTTCCCTCTTCGGTCTTTCCATCCCCCGCGACCTGCGGCGCCAGCGCATCACGCAGCGACTGAAGGCCCGCCTCGACGAAGGCATGGCCGACGAAGTGCGTGCGCTATTGGACGAGGGCATCCCTGCGGAAGACCTGACCTACTACGGCTTGGAATACAAATACGTCACGGAATATGTCACAGGCCAGTTGACCTACGACGAGATGTTCCGTCAGCTGGAGATTGCCATCCACCAGTTTGCCAAGCGCCAGATGACATGGTTCCGCGGCATGGAGCGCCGAGGGCTCATCATCCAGTGGATTGACGCCACCCTGCCCACTGCCACAAAAGTTGCACAAATCATGCAAATCTCTCACCTCTAAGATAAATGGAAGATTCACGTTGGGGCATCCTCTACTGTCCGCGCAAAGGCATCAAGAGCAAACGCAAGCGCTGGGAACGGCTGCAAAGAGAGCTGGACCTGCGCGGCGTGCACTACGATATGGTACAAAGCGAAAACACCGACAGCGTGGAGCGCTTAGTGACGATGCTCATACACAACGGCTACAAAACAATCATCGTGGTGGGCGGCGACTCTGCCTTGAACGATGCAGCCAACTGTCTGATGCATGAAGAGAAGAAGGTGCGCCAACAGGTAGCCTTAGGACTGGTTCCCAACGGCTCGGTCAACGACTTTGCGCGTTTCTGGGGTTTCAATGACGACAATGACTCTCAGACTGTGGAGTGGCTCACCAAGCACCGCACACGCCGCGTTGACCTGGGCTGCATCCGCTACCATGACAAGAACGGTATGCCGCAGCACCGCTATTTCCTGAACTGCGTCAACATCGGCACCACTGCTGACATTATGAACCTCCGACAGCAGACGCGCCGCATCCTCTGGTCGCGCATGCTGTCGTTTATCACCTCCATCATTCTCAAAATCTTCCACCGCAAGGACTACAAGATGCGGTTGCATGTGAACAGCGAAACCATCGACCGCCGCATTATGACCGTCTGCATAGGCAATGCCCACGGCTACGGACAGACGCCCAGCGCTGTGCCTTACAACGGGATGCTCGACGTCACTGTGGTCTACGACCCAAAGATGATGCAGCTCTTCAGCGGCCTGTGGCTGCTCATCAGCGGACGTTTCCTCAACCATCGCAGCGTGCACCCCTACCGCACCCGTGAGTTCGTGGTGGAAGAAGCACGTCATGCCCTCGTCGGCATCGACGGACGCCTCATCCCCACTCCCGACGGTGCTTACACCATCACAGTGGAGCAGGAAGTCATCAACTTCCTCATTCCCGAATAATTATGGCAATGATATAGCAGTTGACCTATTCATGCGCAGCCATCCCCTCCCTTCAAGGGGAGGGGTTAGGGGTGGGGTCTGTAATATCAGTAATAT
>JAEEPZ010000209.1 GCA_016285055.1 Prevotella sp. | reverse complement strand
AAACAATTTGTGACAACAGCTATCGCCTTGACCGCCGCAGGAACTACGTGAGGCACTCCCCTCTTGAACCCTGCCCTTACGGGGAGGGGATGGCTGCGCATTGAGCTATGCGGTGGGCAAGGCGATAGCTATTGTACTAAATGAGAAAATTTACCAATTTGTTTTTCTTGTTTTTATTTGTTTTTATTGGTTTTTTCTCAGGCCGCTTAGCGGAACAAACTGACCGAGTAAGCGGCGTAACTATATCTAATTTCACCCGCACAGGTCGAAATTTTTCACGTAATCATAGAGGCTAAACCATCAAGGCGGTGATAACGGTATCGCTGACGAAGAGGCCGTCGCGAGTGAGGCGCAGGGTATGGCCGTCAGGCTGACAGAGCCAGCCGCAATCCAGGTATTTCTTCGCCTGGGATAAACAATAGTTGCGCTCCTTTGCAGAAAGAGCATCAAGGCAGATGCCATCACACGTGCGCAAGGCAGTCATCATAGTCTCGTTGTAAAACGTCACTTCGTCGATGTCCTCGCCGTCAGCGGGGACTCTCCCCTCGCCTATCGCCTTCACATACTGTCCGATGGAGGCCACGTTCCACTGACGGCGACGACCATCGAAGCTATGCGCAGCAGCACCAAGGCCGATGTAGGGCGTGTGGTTCCAGTAAGCACTGTTATGACGTGAGCGAAAACTCACCTCACCCTGCTCACCTCTCACCTCTTTCTTCGCAAAGTTCGACAGCTCGTAGTGCTCATAACCTGCAGCCTCCAAGCGATCCTTCAGCAGGTAGTACATCTGCCGCTGCAGCTCCTCGTCGAGTTCCGCCACCCTACCCTGCTGCAACATCGTGTAGAGCGGTGTGCCCTCTTCATAAGAAAGGGCATAGGCCGACAGATGCTCCACCCCGAGAGTCAAGGCAGCATCGATGTCAGCGTTCCACTCCTCCAGCGTCTCACTGGGAAAGCCATACATCAGGTCGATGCTGACGTTGGCGATGCCGCCGTCTCTGAGCCGCTGCACGGCCTCAGCCACCTGCGCAGCTCGATGGCGGCGGCGCAGGAAACGCAGGCGATGGTCGCTGAAGGTCTGCGCACCCATGCTCACACGGTTGACGGGGAGTTGCGACAAAACCGCAACAAACGGAGCAGTGACGTCGTCGGGATTGCACTCGATGGTAACCTCGGCACGGGGCGACACGTCATATACATTATTAATATATAGGAAGAGCTGCTGCAGCTGTTGCCCCGTGAGCTGCGACGGTGTGCCGCCGCCCAGATACACCGTGTCTATCAGTGTCCTTCCGTTGCCGGCAGTCCCTTCTGTGCCTTTCAACATTCTTCCATGAGTCAAAAAAGGCCGCAGCTGCATCTCGCGGCAAAGAGCCTCCACGTATGCCTGCCGCTGGTCAAGGCGCGTGGTGGAGAAGAAGCCGCAGTACACACAACGGCTGGCACAAAAAGGAATATGGATATACAATCCTGCCATAAAGCACTGCAAAGGTACGACAAAGTTTTTGCTCATTCCTAAATTTGCTTAATATTTTTAAGGTTTTCTTGGCTCTTTGTCCAAAAATTAGTAATTTTGGGCCGTTTTAGCGACCTACGACGCATATTTACCTAACAACAATAATAACAACTACATGAAAGTCTATCAGACAAACGAGATTAAGAACATCGCACTCATCGGCAGTGCGGGTAGCGGCAAGACCACTCTTGCCGAGGCAATGGTCTACGAGGCCGGCATCATCAAGCGCCGTGGCACCGTGGAGGGTAAGAACACCATGAGCGACTATTTCCCTGTGGAGCAGGAGTATGGCTACTCGGTCTTCTCAACTGTTTTCCACACCGAGTGGAACAACAAGAAGCTGAACATCATCGACTGTCCGGGTTCTGACGACTTCGTCGGCGGTGCTATCACAGCCCTGAACGTCACCGACCAGGCCCTCATCCTCGTCAACGGCCAGTACGGCCCCGAGGTGGGAACGATGAACGCCTTCCGCAACACCGACAAGCTGGGCAAGCCCGTCATCTTCCTGGTGAACCAGCTGGACCGCGAGCACTGCGACTTCGACCAGATCTTGCACCAGCTGCAAGAGACCTACGGCAACAACTGCGTTCCCGTGCAGTATCCCGTGGCCACCGGCCCCGACTTCAACAGCATCATCGACGTGCTCATCATGAAGAAGCTGACATGGAAGCCCGAGGGTGGCGCTCCCACCATCGAGGACATCCCCGCCGACCAGATGGACAAGGCACAGGAGATGAAGGCTGCCCTCGTGGAGGCTGCTGCCGCCGGCGATGACGCCCTGATGGAGAAGTTCTTCGAGACCGAGGACCTCAGCGAGGACGAGATGCGCGAAGGCATCCGCAAGGGTCTTGTCACCCGCAGCATCTTCCCCGTGTTCTGCGTCTGCGCAGGCAAGGACATGGGTGTGCGCCGCCTGATGGAGTTCCTGGGCAACGTCGTGCCTTTCGTCAGCGAGATGCCGAAGGTGAAGAACGCCGCCGGTCTGGAGGTTACACCCGACATCGCCGGCCCCACCTCACTCTATTTCTTCAAGACGGGCATCGAGCCTCACATCGGTGAAGTGTCTTACTTCAAGGTGATGAGCGGCACAGTGAAGAGCGGCGATGACCTCAGCAATGCCGACCGCGGCTCGAAGGAGCGCATTGGCACACTCTATGCATGTGCCGGCGCCAACCGCATACAGGTGGATCAGCTCAACGCAGGCGACATTGGCTGCACCGTGAAACTGAAGGACGTGAAGACGGGCAACACCCTGAACGGCAAGGACTGCGCCGACTGGAAGTTCGACTTCATCAAGTATCCCAACTCGAAGTTCTCGCGTGCCATCAAGGCTATCAACGAGAGCGAGACTGAGAAGATGATGGCCGCCCTGAACAAGATGCGCCAGGAGGATCCCACATGGGTCGTCGAGCAGTCGAAGGAGTTGCGCCAGATCATCGTTCACGGACAGGGTGAGTTCCACCTGCGCACGCTGAAATGGCGCATGGAGAACAACGAGAAGATTCAGATTGAATATCAGGAGCCGAAGATTCCTTATCGTGAGACCATCTCGAAGATGGCCCGCGCCGACTACCGTCACAAGAAGCAGTCGGGTGGCTCTGGTCAGTTTGGTGAGGTGCACCTCATCATCGAGCCTTACACCGAAGGCATGGAGGATCCCACCAGCTTCACCATCAACGGTCAGGAGTTCAAGATGAACATCAAGGGCAAGGAAGAGATTGACCTGGAATGGGGCGGCAAGCTCGTCTTCATCAACAGCGTCGTCGGCGGTGCCATCGACCTGCGCTTCATGCCCGCCATCCTCAAGGGTATCATGCAGCGCATGGAGCAGGGTCCGTTGACCGGCTCGTATGCCCGCGACGTGCGCGTCATCGTCTACGACGGCAAGATGCACCCCGTGGACTCCAACGAGCTTTCGTTCATGCTGGCAGGCCGCAACGCCTTCTCCATGGCCTTCAAGGAGGCCGGCCCGAAGGTGCTGGAGCCTATCTACGACCTCGAGGTGCTGGTGCCCAGCGACTACATGGGTGACGTGATGAGCGACCTGCAGGGACGCCGCGCCATCATCATGGGTATGGACAGCGAGGCTGGTTACCAGAAGCTGAACGCCAAGATTCCTCTCAAGGAGCTGGCCAGCTACTCCATCGCTCTGTCATCACTCACTGGCGGACGTGCATCGTTCCAGACAAGGTTCTCCAGCTACGAGCTCGTGCCCAACGACATCCAGCAGGCCCTGATCAAGGCTCACGAGGAGGAAATGAAGGACGAGGATTAATCCACATATCCACCATGATAAAGGAGTTAAAGCTGCGGGCTTTAACTCCTTTTTTTGTATGATTGCTCAGCTTTCGGAAGTTAAAGGGGAAGTTAAAGGGGAAGTTAAAGGGGAAGTTATAGGGGA
>JAEEPZ010000084.1 GCA_016285055.1 Prevotella sp. | reverse complement strand
CGCCGCAGGGACCGCGTGGGGCACTCCCCTCCCTTCAAGGGGAGGGGCAGGGGTGGGGTCTGTAATGTCAGTAATATCCTGTCAGCGAAGAGTGGGGGCGAAGAAGTTTCAGCGAAGAGTGGGGGCGAAGGGTGGGCAGCAAAGAAGTGGCAGCAAAGAACATTACTGACATTACAGACCCCACGCCTAACCCCTCCCCTTGAAGGGAGGGGATGGCTGCGCATTGAGCTATGCGGTGGGCAAGGCGATAGCTATTGTACCAAATGAGAAAATTTACGAATTTGTTTTTTTTGTTTTTATTGGTTTTTATTGGTTTTTTCTCAGACCGCTTTGCGGTATCAACTCACATAGATAGCGACGAAGATATGCCAGTTCAAGGATAAAAGCCATCCGCACAGGTCGAAAAATTACGGACTGCCAGTCCGAAGGGGAAAGGACGGCCCTGCGAATACGCAGGGCACCGAACCGGAGAGGGCGGGAGCCGAACCGGAGAGAACGGGGGCCGAGCCGGAGAGGATGGGAGAGGACGGCCCTGCGAATACGCAGGGCACCGAACCGGAGAGGGCGGGAGAGAACGGTGGCGGCAGCCTCTATCCAGGCTGCCGCTAAGGACTATGCGTGGAGGTCGAGGACAAAGCGTGTGCCCTTGGCGAAGGTGGGGTCGATGGTGAGGTCTCCGCCCATTTTCTGCGCCATGGTCTTGCAGATAGGCAGGCCGAGGCCGTCGCCCTTCGACAGATCCTTGATGTCCAAGAAGGGCTTGAACACGTCTTCGCGCTTCTCTTCGGGGATGGTGCTGCCGGTGTTGAGCACAAGGAACTGCTGCATCTTGGCGCTGCGCTTCTTGAACTCGAGGGTGATGTGGCCGCCCTCCTGCGTGTAGATGGTGGCATTGGAGAGCAGGTGCCGCAAGATGTGCATCACGTAGTCCTTGTTGACGGAGGCAGTCATCTTCGGAGCCTTCACTATCAGCTCCACGTCTTTCTTCACCTTGCCGCGTATCTCGTCCATCAGCTGCTCGCAGAACGACTGAACCTGTATCTCCTCCGTCTCCACGCTCTCCTCAGTGCTGCACTCCAGGGCGGCCAGCGTCTGCACATGGTCGGAGAAGTCCTGCAGGGCCTTCACCTCGGGAATCTTGCTGTCGAGCTTCTTCAGCGAGGGGTTCAGCTGTGCTGCAATGTTGTTGATGAACTTGGCCTTGAGCGCGATGTTCTCGTTGGCCTGGCGTATGGTGTTCTTCTGCTTGCGTGTCTGAGCGATGAACCGCAGCAGAACTATGGCTCCCAATACCAGCACGCCTGCCAGTATGACGGCGAGGATAGAGAGTCCGGTGATGACCGCTCCTCGTGTGCTCAGCGAGCTGTCCTTGTCGGCGATGATGGCCTCGCCGTTGGCAATGTGCTGCTTCAGCGTGTCCACCTCGGCGGCGTGCTTCAGGGCGGTCACCGAGTCTTTCCACACCATATAGCTGCTGTATGACTGCGCCACCATGTTGGCGTTGCCCGAGTTGCGCCCGTTGGCAATGAGCGTCTGGTAGACCTCGTCCACCTTGTCGTATTCGGCGCTGGCAGTGAGCTTGTCGGCCATCTCCTTGAACATGGCATTGCCGCGCTCATTCTGTCCGAAGGTGTAGTAGTAGATGGTCTTGCAGTAGAGCAGGTCGTTCTTCAGGTTGTCGTCGCCCGAGGCGTTGGCCTGTCGCTCCATGATGTTGAGCTGTTCCATGGCGTTGGCGCCCTTCCTCAGCTTCACATACATCTGCATGCGCTCCTTGGTGGTGAGATAGTGGAGTGCGTTGGCCTGTGGCTCTGCCTGCACCTTGGCGGTAATGGTCTGGTCGATGCGCCGCAGCAGGTCGAAGGCCTCGTGGTAATAGCTCTCCTTGTAGTAGAGGGCCGTGGCCTTGGCCCCACACTCCGTGGCCTCTTTCATCTGGTCCATGTCGGCATACTTCTCGAAGGCTTTGATGAAGTTGTAACGGGCAGCAGCCACCTGTCCTTTGGCGATGGCATCTTCCGCCTGTAGATGGTATTCGCATTTCTGCACGCTCTGGGCATGAACGAAGGCACAGCCCAGAAAAAGGGCGATGAGCAGTAAAAGAGTTTGTCTTTTCATGGTGTTATTGTTTCTTGTATTTGTTCGAGATGAAAATTTCGTGCAAAGATAAAACTTTTTCGAGAGATTCTTCGCAAATTATTTGGAAAAATGTATCAAAAGGTCTAAATTTGTGCCGTGAATTAACTTTGATACTGATGGATAAGATGACAATTGCTTCATTCCGGGGCAAAGCCTTGCTCTTGTCAGCCATGCTGCTGACCGTTCTCACCTCTGTAGCCCAGAATCCCGTCAAGGGCGACTACGGCTACTTGTACTGCCACATGAGCGACGGCGGCGAGTACACCGCTTATGCTCTGAGCCGCGACGGCTATCACTATGAAGACCTGCTGGGCGGTGCCGCAGTCATCGATCCGAAAGTGCACGCCCGCATAGAGGGCGGACAGCGCGATGCCTACGTCTGCCGCTCATGGGATGCCAAGGGCTATGTGATGGTGACCACCGACATGTGTGTGGCCAAGAGCAAGAAGTGGGACAACTACGGCATTGACCTGCTGCGCAGCGACGACCTGATCAATTGGCAGAGCGTCACCTTCGACTATCGGCAGGCACCGGCCATCTTCACCGACCCAGAGGCGCCGAGCGTGTACAAAGACTGGAGCACCGTCAACCGTGTGTGGGCGCCGCAGATATTCTGGGATCCCGCCTACGTGTGGCCCAACGGCGACCAGGGTGGTTATTTCATCTACTACTCCATGTGGAACAGCGCCGAGGAGCCTTACGACCGCATGTACTACAGCTACGCCGACAAGACCTTCACCAAGCTGACGCAGCCGAAGCTGCTCTTCGACTGGGGCTACGCCACCATCGATGCCGACATCAACCTGCTCGACGACGGCCTCTATCACATGCTCATCAAGAAAGAGGGCGGCCACCCGGGCATCTATACCGCCACCAGCCAGCACCTCACCCACGGTTGGGGTGAGCCTGTGGAGGACGACTATGTCAGCTTCGAAGGGAAGAAGAAGTGCGAGGGCAGCAGTGCCTTCCAGCTTATCGGTGACAAGACGTGGCGCGTGGCTTATATCCAGTACAGCGACCGTCCCAAGCACTACCGCATCTGCAAGGCCGATGAGCACCTGCGCAACTTCCACGATCCTGTTGACATTGAGGGCGTCACCGGCCCGCAACACGGTTCCTTCCTCCGCTTGACGAAGAAGGAATACAAACGGCTGAAGAAAGTATTAAGCAATAAGCAGTTTTAAGTAATAAGTAAGAAGTAAAAAGTAAGAAGCGAAGGGGGCGGGGACTTCACTTCTTACTTTTTACTTCTTACTTCTTACTTTACTCGCTTCTTACTTAAAAACGGCTTCTTATTCCTCTTCCAGGATGATGAGCATGACGATGCTCTCGCCACTGCCCTTGGTCAGCACGTATTTGGTGTTGGCGGTGAGGGCGATGGGCTGCATCTGGTAGTAGGCGCCCTCGGCGTTCTCGGTGCCGCCTACAGTGGTCGTGGCGTCGTTGAGCTTCACGTCGCGGCCGGGCTTGGCGGTGGCCAGGATGAGCGTCATCTGGTAGTTCTTCTTCGGCGTGAAGGTGATGCTGCCCTTTGAGTTGAGCTTCACACCTTTCTTATAATAGGTGCCGTCGTAAGTGATCTTGCCGTCGCCGTAGTCACCACCCACGGTGAACATGCTGTTGGAGGGGGCACCGTCGAAGGAGGCGAGGATGGTGGATTCTGCGGGGTCTGATGGGTCTGATGGGTCAGATGGGTCGGATGGGTCGGATGGGTCGGATGGGTCTGATGGGTCGGATGGGTCGGATGGGAGAGCTTCTTCGCCGAAGATGCCGATGAGGTCGGACTTGTAATTGTCTATTTTGCTGGCGAGGTCGGTGTCGTAGGCAGAGTCAGCCTTTTCGTCGCCGATGTTGTTGGCGAAGGTGTAGCGGAAGTCGCCGTGGTTCATGCGGCCTGCGCCGTAGTAACCGGTGACGATGGCCGGCACATCCTCGGCTGCATCGGGCGTGTACTGGTAGATGAGCTGTGGGTTGGTGTCGAAGTTGTCGTAGGTGGTGCCGCCTGCCAGAGCCTTCTCTGTGTCAGGCACCTGCTCGTCGCGGGTGGCCGTCTCGTAGGCGTCGTAGCCCATGGACGACGGGTTCCTCTGCGTGTAGTAGCTGAAGTGTGCTATCGAGCGGTCGATGTAGTTGCCATAGGCTTTAATCATGCCGCCGTTCTCGCCCGAGAAAGTGCCGCTGCCCAGACCGTCAGTGCCCTGCTTGGAGGAGAGGATGGGCTTCTTCGTCTTGAGGAAGTAGTTGTTCTCCACGAAGACGCTGGCGCCATAGGTGGCTCCCACGCCGTACTTCGCCACGTTGTCGAAGTAGTTGTTCCACACATGCACGGTCATGGTGCGCACACGGGGATGGCGTGAGTCGCTGTGGTCGAGCCAGTTGTGGTGGTAGCTGAGGTAGTTGGGTCCGCTCTCGCTCTTCATGCCGAACAGGTTGCTCTTGCCGGTGTCCCAATAGCGGCAATAGCTGAAGGTGCAGTATTTGGAGTCGCCCTTCGTGTCGCACGAGCCGTCGCCCTTCTCGTGGTCGCCGCTGCCGTGCTTGCCGTAGAAGATGTCGAGGTGGTGCACCCAGATGTTGCTGTTGTCGGTGTCCAAGGAAATGCCGTCGTCCATGCAGCGCATGACGGCGAAGTTGCGCATCTCCACGCTCTTGGTGTTGCGCAGGAGGAAGCCGAAGCCGCGCATGGTGGCGTCGTCGCCGATGCCCTCGAAGGTGAAGTTCAGCTCGGAGTATTCCTTATTGCCTTTCACCTGCAGACCCTCGGCCGAGCTGCCCAGGTAGTCGAGGTCGTCCTTCTCGATGAGACCGATGAAGCGGAAGGCGATGGGCGTGGTGTCCAGTCCTTTCTGATAGGCCTCGATGATGGCCTGTATGCCCACGCAGGGGTTCTCCTTGGCTCCGGCCACGTTGGTGCTGATGGTCTTGGCCGTCTGCTTTGTCACGTAGAAGACCTTGGCACCCGTCTTCAGCGTGCCGTCGTCGTTGTAGGCACCCACACCGCTGTGGTTGAAGTGGGCATAGCCGGTGCGGTCGTAGTTCTTCACGGTCAGCACATCGGTGGTGGCCGCCTTGTCGTTCAGCTCGTTGCCATCGGCCACGGGCACCACTTTCATCGTATAGGTGCCGGCCTTGAGCCCCACGGCGTCGGCACGTCCATAGGTGCCGTAGTTGCGCACCAGCTCATTGTCTATCTTGGTGAAGTCGGCATACTGACCACCCTTCACATAGACATGGTAGGTGTCGGCGCCGTCTATGAGGCTGAACTTCACGTAGGCCGACTCCAGCCAGCCATGAGCCTCGCTGATGACGATGCCTGCGCTGCTGCCCTGTGCCTTGGAAAAGGCGAGGGTGGCAATAGTAGCGCTGAACACCTCTTGCTGCTGGTCGGTGGTGGTCAGGGTGACGGCGCCGGTCGTGTTGTTGATGTCGATGGCTTCCAGCGACTGCGTGTCGTAATAGCGCTGGTCGCCGTTGGTCAGCGTGAGCAGGGCCTGGTTGATGCTGGTGTTGCGGGGGGAGAGGACGGAAGAGGACGGGAGAGGATGGGAGAGGACTTGAGAGGATGAGAGGACGGGAGAGGGTGAGAGGACTGAAGAGGATGCGGGGGCTGCTGGGGCCGCAGGTGACTTCATGACTTTGACAGCCTGCTGGCCGGTCTTGACCAGATAGACCCCATTGCGGAGCGACGGGGCGGCGAGTGCTGCCTTAGCCTTGCCGGCGGTGGTGACGGCTATGAGCTTGCCCTTTGCGTCGTAGATGGTGACGGGAGCCTCGGCGTTAGGTACGGATAAGTCCAAAGACTCGATGGACACGGGTGCTGCATAGTCGAAGCAGAGCACGACGGCGTCCATGTAGGCCGTCTGGCTGTCGCCGCCCGTGAAGTGCAGCACGACATGGTCGCCACTGAAGGTGATGCGGTCGACGACGGCATCTACCGTCGTCCCGCTGATGGTGAGCTGCTGCTTAACCTCGGCGTTAGTCTGCGTAACGGCGAAGAGGAGCAGTGCTGCCACTACTGATAGTGTTTTTCTCATTGTTTTTAGTAGATTTGTTTGCTTATCGTGAGGCATGGAAGCCTTCCAGATTGGCGTATTTGCGGCGCATCATGCGGTTGTAGATGTTGCGCAGCCAGATGGGGTGGGCGAGCGTGAGCAGCAGGCCTATGATGGCCATGACGATGTAGGTCGTGTCCTCGTCGGTGAGAGCCAGCAGCACGGCGACAAGGACGAGCGGAAGGAACATGCCCAGCAGTTCGATGAGAAGCTGGAACCCGCTCTCCATGTTGTTCTTGCCCGTGATCTTCTCGTTGAGCGGCAGAGTCTGCTTGTTATAGACGGCCAGCTGGAACAGGATGAAGTAACCCAGGCCGCTGGTGAGCAGCAGGAACGCCACCATCATCATCACGGTGAACTTGCCGGCGATGACGGCGGGCAGCATGATGAGCAGCGGGAAGAGCAGGATGACCACATGGAAGTAATACTTGGCGCGCAGCAGCAGGAGGATGTTCTCGCGCTGCGTCATCAGCAGGTCGATGTAGTTGCCCTCGGGGCCCATGACTTTCACCAGGGTGGTCATGCCGTAGATGGCGAAGCAATAGTAGCACCAGAAGTTGAGCATCCACACACCGTCGTAGATATTGGTGTAGCTGATGATGACCGTGAGCATGACGATGAGTCCGAGGCTCATGATGACACGGCTGCGGATGGCCTTGTTGCGCATGATGCTTTTGATTTCCAGCTTCAGGTACTCGCCGGCCTGTCCGAAGCGCTCGAGGAACGTGAACTTCCACACGTGCTTGATAGCAGCCGCTTTCTTCTCCTCGCGCGACAGTTCCTGCTTGACGAATCGCAGCTGCAATTCGCGGTTGACCAGCAACAAAGCCAAGAGCACGATGAAGGCGATGAGCACCAAGAGCCACAGCATGGGCGCCGTGTCGAAGGAGGTAATAAAGAGGTCGGCTACGTCGAAGGGATTGTCGAAGAGTAGCAGCATGGGCAACCAGATGGCGGCATAGACACCAATAGGCAGCAGCCACCACAACAGCGAGCGGGCTATCAGCGTGCGCACTAAGAGGTACCATTGGCTATTGATCATCACCAGCAGCAGACCGCACAGCACCACGGCCAGCATAGCCCAGAAGCTGATGCCTGACACTAAACAAATGTACGCGTAAGGCACGAGCATGGTCAGCCACAGGAAGTTGTAGCCACTGGTGAGGAGGTTGAGCAGATAGCTTTCTACTACTGTCTTCCTAGGCATGTTCAGCAGCAGATAAGGCTTGATGAACATCATCGGCGTTTGCTGGGCAATGAAGCGCATCAGAAAGTCGAGGGGCATCAGCAGCAGTACCATCAGCCCCAGGATAATGGCCGGCGCCTCCTCTTCGGCGGCAAGTTTGCCAAAAAGACTGCCGAGGAAAACCAAATAGATGGCCATGATGCCTGCGCCTATATACATCATCACCTTGGCGGCCATGCTCTGTTCCAGCATGGGATGACGCTTCTCGCCTAATTTGCCGTGGCGGCGCAGCTCGCGATAGATTTGCAGTCGGTTCATCAGCGCAGGTCTATGAGTTCGGCATCGGGATAGTCACTGCTCTTGAAGCGGAACTTCGCATCGTCCTGACGCTCAGCCTTCAAACCGCTTACGGTGAAGGTGGTCCACTTGTTGCCTTGCAGCAGTTTAATCTCTTTCGGGGCGTAGTTCTCCTTGCTCACGGTGACGAAGGCTTCGCTGATTTTCTTCTGCGAGTCCGTAGAAGTCAAGTGGACGGTGTAGGCCGTAGAGCTGGGAGTCATCGTCATGGTGTAGCCCTGCTTGTAGAGGTTGATGAAGTGATAGGGGTTGAGGCTTTGCAGCTGCTGCGCCGTCGGCGTGGAGATGTTCACCTCCTCGTTTTGTGCCACGTAGGTCCAGAGGGTGGTGCCGTCGAACCACATCGTCGAGACGTTGCTGTGCATGTAGAACTTCTGCCCCTTGATGCTGATAGTGCCGCTGGCATTGCCATACTGGGCACTCGACATCGTGAAGTTGGCGGTGGCACCGTCGGGCGTGCTGACCAAGGCAGCACACTTGTCGAGCACCTGCTGAGCCGACTGAGCCAGGGCGCCGGTGCTCATCATCATCATAGCCATGAAGGCAAGGAATAGTCTTTTCATCTTTTTCGTTTTTTTGAAGTCTCTCTATGGATTAGACGGCTGCAAAGGTACAAAGAATAATCTGATTTGAAAAAAAATAGGCCTTACTTTTTTAGCCAGCGGTGAAAAAAACAAATATTTATTTTGCTTTTTCACCGCATCTTCGTACCTTTGCACACGAAAAGTAATGTTTAAGGAAATGAATATTGAGACATTGATCAGTCAGGCCGCAGGCGAGGCCGTGAAGGCCCTCTACGGCGTGGAGGCCAGCGAGAAAATGCTGCAGCTGCAGAAGACGCGCAGCGAGTTTGAGGGCAATCTGACCCTCGTGGTGTTCCCCTTTGTGAAAATGGCAAGGAAGTCGCCTGAACAGACGGCACAGGAGATAGGCCAGTATCTGGTGGAGCACTGCTCGGCCGTGGAGAAATACAACGTGGTGAAAGGCTTCCTCAACCTCAGTGTGGGCCAGGGCGCCTGGCTGCAGCTCCTGCAGGCCATCGACCAAGACGACCATTTCGGCACCAAGAGCGCGAATGAAGACGCTCCCCTTGTGATGATAGAATACTCGTCGCCCAACACGAACAAGCCCCTGCACCTCGGCCATGTGCGCAACAACCTCTTAGGATGGTCGCTGGCCAAGATCATGGAGGCCAACGGCAATAAAGTGGTGAAGACCAACATCGTCAACGACCGTGGCATACACATCTGCAAGTCGATGCTCGCCTGGCTGAAGTATGGCAACGGCGAGACACCCGAAAGCTCCGGCAAGAAGGGCGACCACCTCATTGGCGACTACTACGTGCTCTTCGACAAGCACTACCGCGAGGAAATCAAGGAGCTGGTGGCCCAGGGCATGGACGAAGAGAAGGCCAAGCAGGAGGCACCGCTCATCAAGGAGGCTCACGAGATGCTGGTGAAGTGGGAGCAGAACGACCCCGAGGTGCGCGCCCTGTGGGAGAAGATGAACAGCTGGGTCTATGCCGGCTTCGACGAGACCTATAAGAAGATGGGCGTCTCGTTTGACAAGATATACTACGAGAGCCAGACCTACCTGCGTGGTAAGGCGAAGGTGGAGGAGGGACTGCAGAAGGGCCTCTTCTTCCGCAAGGACGACGGCTCCGTGTGGGCCGACCTCACCGATGCCGGCCTTGACCAGAAGCTGTTGCTGCGCAGCGACGGCACCAGCGTCTATATGACGCAGGACATCGGCACTGCCGAGATGCGCTTCCAGGACTATCCCATCGACAAGATGATTTACGTGGTGGGCAACGAGCAGAACTATCACTTTCAGGTGCTCTCGCTGTTGCTCGACCGCTTAGGATTCAAGTGGGGCAAGGACCTGGTGCACTTCTCTTATGGCATGGTGGAGCTGCCCAACGGCAAGATGAAGAGCCGCGAGGGCACCGTCGTCGATGCCGACGACCTGATGGCGCTGATGGTAGACGATGCCTACAAGACCTCGATGGAGCTGGGTAAGTTTGACGACATGACCGAGGAGGAGCGCCGCGACATTGCCCGCATCGTAGGCATGGGCGCCCTGAAATACTTCATCCTCAAGGTCGATGCCCGCAAGAACATGCTGTTCAATCCCGAGGAGAGCATCGACTTCAACGGCAACACCGGCCCCTTCATCCAGTACACCCACGCCCGCATACGCAGCATACTGCGCAAAAGTGAAGAGATGAAAGTGAAAGAACTGGCTACAGCTGTCACCGAAGGTGATGGTATGGCGGCAGCAAACTCTCTACTTTCCACTCTCCACTCTCCACTTAATCCGAAGGAGATAGAGCTGATTCAGAAGATGAACGAGTTTGGCGCTGCCGTGGAGCAGGCCGGCAAGGACTATTCTCCCTCTGGCATCGCCAACTACTGCTACGAGCTGACGAAGCTCTTCAACCAGTTCTATCACGACTACAGCATTCTCAACGAGTCCGACGAGCAGAAGCGCAACGTGCGCCTTGTCCTTGCCCGCAACGTCGCCAAGATCATCAAGAGCGGCATGGGCCTCCTCGGCATCGAGGTGCCCGAGAGAATGTAAGGTTTCGTATGTTGCGACATCATCGCAACCCACCTGACGACCATGCAGAATCCTCCCGACTACAGACATGACACCGTGCTGCCGCTTCCCGTGGAAGTGACAGCCGATGCCATTGCCGTGGATGCGTCGTGCCCGGGCAATCCGGGGCCGATGGAGTATCAGGGCATCGACTTGGCTACAGGGGCACAGGTCTTTCACTTCGGGCCGATGAGGGGAACGAACAACATCGGCGAGTTTCTGGCCATCGTCCACGCCCTCGCCTTATGCTGGCAGAGAGGCTTGCATACGAAGACCATCTACTCCGACAGCTACAACGCCATCCTCTGGGTGAAGAAACGGCAGTGTAAGACCAAGCTGGAGCGCACGCCGCAGACCGAGCCCCTATATAATATTATTGTACGCGCGGAGACTTGGCTGCGCACCCACGACTACCGCAACCCCATCGTGAAGTGGGAAACGGCGAAGTGGGGCGAGGTGCCTGCCGACTTTGGCCGCAAATGACATGAACCTCCTAAAGGTAGCTAAGAAGCCATGAAGCAAGTAAGACCGAAGAAAAACCTGGGACAACACTTCCTCATCGACCTGTCGATAGCCAAGCGCATCGCCGATACGGTGGATGCCTGCCCCGATTTGCCCGTTCTTGAAGTAGGCCCCGGCATGGGCGTGCTGACGCAGTTTCTTGCCGAAAAGCCAAGGCCACTGCGCGTGGTGGAGATTGACAGCGAGAGCGTGGCGTTCCTGCAAGAGAAATACGGATGGGAAGTGGCCGACGAGGTCAGTGCTCAGACTGCCGACTTCTCGCCTCGGATTATTTCAGGCGACTTCCTCCGCATGGATCTGCACCGGTTGTTCGACGGTCGACAGTTTGTGCTGACGGGCAACTATCCCTACGACATCTCCTCGCAGATTTTCTTTAAGATGCTCGACAACCGCGACCTCATCCCCTGCTGTACGGGTATGATACAGCATGAGGTGGCGCTGCGCATGGCGGCTCAGCCCGGCTCGAAGCAATACGGCATCCTGTCGGTGTTGATTCAGGCGTGGTACGATGTGGAGTATCTCTTCACGGTCGAGCCTTCGGTGTTCAACCCGCCGCCCAAGGTGCAGAGTGCCGTCATCCGTATGACGCGCAACGACGTCACCCGCTTAGGGTGCGATGAGGAACTGTTCCGACGCGTGGTGAAGACCACCTTCAACCAGCGGCGCAAGATGCTGCGTGTCAGCCTGCGGCAGATGTTGCCCGCCGAAGCCCCGTTTTTCACCGTTCATTCCGATCTTCTCACCCGCCGTCCTGAGCAGCTCACCATTGCTGAGTTTGTCCAGCTGACCAATTTCGTAGCCGAAGCCCTTTCCTGAGAAGTTTGGCCTGTTTTCGTGCACAATTATGTGTGTTCGCGCACAAACCGATTGATTTTCGTCAATAATCAGTGCTCTTTCTTACAAAATACGACGAGAAATGTTGCGTGGCAGCATTTTTCGTCGTACCTTTGCATCGTCAAAAGGAAAAACCCCATGACAAGAGTTCTACAAAAGAAAAGAAAAAGAAAAGAATAGGTTTTTTAGATTCAATAGTTGTTAGTTATTAGGTAATTTAGATTGTTAGTTCAATAGGTTTTTGGTTTTAGGTTAAAAAGATTTGTTGTAAGGCTAACATGTTTAGAGAAGGTTTTTAGTTATTAATATCGTTTAAATGCAGGCTTAGTTGTGAAACCAGGCCTGCATTTTTTAGTAGATTATGGCGTGACGCGAATCCAGTCGGCTTCCACCCATCCACGGTCAGCTTTTGCATCGGTCTCGGCAGAGACGAAGCCAAACTTGGCACCAATCCATTTGCCTTCCTTCATCTGGAACGGCTCGCCGCACGCTGTCCATTTCTTGTTGTTCAGGCTGTAGGCGAAACGCACCGTAGGCTGAGGATTGAAGGTTGAGGGCTGAGCGTTGGGGGCTGTCGATTGAGGGTCGACGGTAAGGCGCAGGTAGATGTCTTCGTGGATGCCGGGCTTGTAGTCAATCTTGTCTTTTGCCGTGGGTTCCAGCGTGGCCAGCACCTTTTCGGTCTGCGCCTTGCCTTTGTCAGCGGCCTTGCAGGTCATCTGCACCAGCTCGAACTTGTCGCCCGTGCGGCGCACAACGAGGGCGGAGTAGTCGAGACCCATCATGATGAGACCGCCAAACTGTCCGTCGGCCTTCGACGTGAAGCGCAGTTTTGCGGTGACGGTAAACTTATCGGCGGGCGTCTTCTGCAGCAGCATGTTGGGCACGAGCCACAGGTTCTTCCAGTCCTCAGCCAGCTTGTGGGTGTAGATGCGGAAGGTGCCGAAGGCTGTCGGCACACCGTATTTTTCATCATAGTTGGCCTGCCATTGCCATTGCTTGCCCATTACAGGTGCATCAAACTCGTCGCTCTCCGCAGGATTCACGATCAGTGTGCCCGAAGCTTTCGGCTTTGAGAATGTGGCGACAGGCTCGCCCTTCTTGCCCATGATAGGCCAGCCGCTGGTCCAATCGACCGGATTCAGATGGACCACGCGCCCGTAGGCCTCCTTGTCCTGGAAGTGCAGAAACCAGTCCTCGCCGTATTTCGTGTGCACCCATCCGCCCTGGTGCGGGCCGTTGATGGCGGTTTTGCCTTGGGCTAATACAATCTTGTGCTCGTAGGGGCCGTAGGGGCTTTTGCTGCGCATGGCCAGCTGGAAGCCTGTGGGCACACCGCCGGCAGGACACATAATCCAGTACCAGCCGTCGCGCTTGTAGAACTTCGGCCCCTCGCAGGTGCGGTTCTCGGTGCCGTTGCCGTCGAACACGATGACGGGCTGGCCTATGGCGCGTGTGCCGTCGGCTGAGAGCTCGCGCACGGTGAGCACGCTGGCGAACTTGGCACGGCTGTTGGCCCAACCGTTGACCAGATAGCAGCGGCCGTCGTCGTCCCACAGCGGTGTGGTGTCGATATAGCCCTGACCACGGATGACGCAGACGGGCGCCTCCCATTCACCGGCAGGGTCGCCGCCGCGCGTCTTCACCATGTAGACGCCGTAGTCAGGGTCGCCCCAGTAGATGTAATACTCGCCGTTGTGATAGCGGATGCTGGGTGCCCATACACCGGCACCGTGCTGCGGGGTGCGAAAGTGCTCGATGAGCTGCTCGTCGCCCTCGTAGAGCGTCTTGAGCGCGTAGCCCACTATCTCCCAGTTCACCAAGTCTTTCGAGTGCAGAATGGGCAGACCGGGGACACACTGGAAGCTGGAAGCCGTCATGTAGTAGTCGTCGCCATCGGGGCCACCCACGCAGACGTCGGGGTCGCTGTAGTCGGCGTTGATGACAGGATTGGTGTAGGTGCCGTCGCCATTGTCGGGACTCCACACCTGCGAGCGGTATTGCGCCACTGCGTGGCTCAACGATAATTGAAAAAGGGTGATTGCTAAACACAGCAGTTTGATGTAGCTTTTCATTGTCTTTTGATTTGTAGTTTGTAGTTATTATTTGAGTAGTTGATGCGCATGACGTGCCGCACCTCGTCATCGTCCGACGGGTTGTAGATGCTGCCCAGGGCGAGGGCTACGTGGCCCATGGTGCGGCGCAGGTTGATTTCCACGCAAGGGTGGAGGGAGTGGTGAGCGGTGAGCGGTGAGAGGTGATCGGATTTCACCACCATCATGTCGATGCCGAAGGGACCGCTGTATTTGTCTTTAAATGTGTTGCCCAACAGCTGACAGATGCGCTCCTGTGCCTGGTCGAGCAATAGGGTGGGGAGGTAGTGGCTCAAAGCCTCGCGCTTGGCCTGCTCCGTGGCGATGACATTGCCCGTATAGGCACCGTTGGAGGTGTGAAACAGCGAGAGGCCCAGATAGCTGACATGGCCGGCGCCGTCAGAGAAAAACTCCATGCCGAAGTCCTTCACCTTGGTGTATTGGGGCTCCACCATGACAGAGCCTTGGCGCAGCAACGTGTTGCGGAGCCAGCCTTCTATGTTTTTGTCTAAAGGATAGGAGGGATGGGACTCATGGGACTTATGGGACTTATAGGTCTCATGGGACTTATGGGTCTCATAGGTCTCATAGGACTTATGGGGCTCATAAGACTTATAGGGCTCATGGGGCTTATGGGTCTCATAGGACTTATGGGTCTCATAGGACTCATAGGTCTCATAGGACTTATAAGACCTATCTTCCCCAGAAGAAACAAACCTCACCCCTCGCCCGCTGGACGACCAGGGAGCCTTGAGCACAGCCTGCCCATAGCGGGCTATCTGCGACAGCGCCTCTTCCAGGGTGGTGCACTCAATGGCTTCGCCCACAGTGCCTTCACCTTGTAGTAAGGGCAGCAGAAGGGCGGCGGTGCGCCGATGAGAGAGCTGGCGGATGGTGTCCAGCTCCTCTTTGGTTTTCAGCTGATGGCTTGTGGCATGTAGTGCGTAATCATTGTTTTCTATCCCGTGGCGCCGCAGATAGGCACAGAGTGCAACATTCCATCCCCAAGGCTCGATGCGCGAGATGGGTAGCGAACCCAACTGCTGACAGCTGACGAAGCGGCGGCAACGTACAGGCCGGCGGCGTGCACCTCGCTCAGCCGCTGCCACATCGTCGACCAGGATGTAGTCGTCGGCGTCAGCCCACAGCGCAGGCAGCCAGCTCAGGTCGTGACGCAGCTGGCGCCCGGCATGGGGAGCGGTGAAGTTCTCTAATCCGCTGGCCAAGGCCAGGTCGTGGTCAGGATTGAAGATGTGAAGAGTCATTGATGATGATAATAAGCCCGCTACTTTCACTTTGAAAGTGGCGGGCTTTATGCTTTTGAAACATTTGGCTTACTGGTAGTTGGCCTGGTCATAGTCGCGGCAGCCCTGCAGCACCTGCAGTACCTCGGGATCCTCGGCGTTCTCCACGTTGGAACCCACACGCACCACGGCGTTCTTGAACTGCGACAGGTAGGTCACTTTGAAGTTGCCCTCGTTTTTGTACACCTGCCATGTGCGGCCACCGGTCATCACGGTGTTCTGCTTGTTGGCCTCGTTCATTTTGGCCATCCAGTCGTTGATATTGCCATTGGCCTGCTCTTTGAAGTTCAGTTCCTTGGCATCCTTTTTGATAATCATTTCCGATGCATACTGCTTTGACTCCCAACCGGCGGGAACCACCACGTCATACATCTGTCCGCGGGTCTCCACTTTCAGCGGTTCGGCGGGTTCAGCTTCCTGCTCTGTTGCAGGCTGCTCGGCTTCGGCTGTTGCATCTGCCTTCTCACTCTTGTTTCCTCCACACGAAGCCATGACAAATGCTGCTACGGCAGCCACGGCAAAACTAAATAATGCTTTCTTCATTGTTGGATTATTTTTTGTTAGTTGAATAAATCGACCGCAAAGTTACGAATAAGTTGGGAGTAAGGCGTGAGGATGAACGACTTTCTTGATGTTGCTTAACTTTTTTTCACGTTGGACGCAAGAAAAAACTCTTTTACTCCTCACTCTAACTCCCAACTTATTTGTAACTTTGCGGTCGATTTCGCATACACATTATTATAATATTGGAGGAAGCCATGAAAAAAAGAAAGTTTTTCCTGTTTGCTGCGCTGTTGATGACGGCTGTGGCAGCTCGTGCCGGTGGTCTGATGACCAATACCAACTATCACATCGCCTTTGACCGTATGTTCGCCCGTGGCGCCACGTTTGACATCGATGCCGCCTACAGCAACCCCGCCGGCCTGGCCTGGGGGCATGAGGGCTGGCAACTGTCGCTGAACTTTCAGAAGCCGTGGCAGAACCGCGACATCGAGACCACCATTCCCGGCTTTTTGGCTTATCCCAATGTCTACGAAGGCTACAACGGGTTCCAGGGAAAGAAGTTCAACGGCGTGGCTTCTGCTCCCATAGTGCCAGCGTTGTTCGCCTCTTACAAGAAAGACCGTTGGGCAGTGTCTACGATGATTGGCATTGTGGGCAGCGGTGGATTCGTCAAGTACAAAGAGGGCATCCCCATGTTCAATGCCTTGGTGGCTGGTTCCATTTTCAAGTCTACTCTGCAGGCGAAAATGGTGAATCCGCAGTTGCCGCTCGTCACGCCCGATATGCTTGCCATCGATTCTGAGGTGAAGGGCAAGCAATACATCTACGGCGCTCAGTTGAACTTCACCTATCAGATTACCGATTTTCTGGCTGCTGCCGTAGGCCTGCGCGCCAACTACTACGACGGCTACAGCAAGGCTTTTGTCAAGGCTTCCACCTTACAGCAGTTAGGCGGACAGACGCTGGCCAACCTTGAGCTTGACTGTGTGCAGCGTGGCTTGGGCATTGCCCCCATCGTCAGTGTGGACTTCCACAAGGGCCCCGTCACATTAGCTGCCCGCTATGAGTTCCGCACGAAGATCAACACCGAGAACGAAACGTCCAAGTTGCCTGAAGGATTGGGCGAGTTGGCTGCCGGTTATGTGGACGGTGCCCATGTGCGCTACGACATGCCTGCACTCTTCGTGGCTGCTGCAGGCTATGAGTTCTCGCCTCAGCTGCGTGCCTCGTTAGAATATCACTTCTTCGACGATAAGAACGCGAAGATGGCCGGCGACCGTCAGAAAGAGCTGAAGGGCGGCACCCATGAGATACTGGCTGGTGTGGAGTACGACATCAACGAGAAGTTCACCGTGAGCTGTGGCGGTCAGCGTACCGACTATGGCCTCTCCGACACCTACCAGCAGAACACCTCTTTTGCTTGCGACAGCTACAGCTTCGGCCTGGGCGGCGCTTGGAACATCAACGACAAAGTGCGCCTTAACATCAGCTATTTCAAGACCATCTATAGCGACTATACGAGAGAGTTTACTGCCGAGCAGGGCGGATACATGGGCACCGGCTATTCCGGCAAGGATATCTACAGCCGCACCAACGATGTCATCGGCATCGGCATCGACTACAAGTTCTGAACAATAACCGGTAGGCAAAAGCCGCTAACCTGTATGATTCACGGCATGGCTCCAGCCAAGAAAAGCTTTCCGCGTGAACGACGCAGTGATGCCATCAATACAGGGACTGAAAAATCAGACATGAATAATCCAAGTTAAGCACTAAACACCAAATAATAATGAACATTCCCTTTGTTTTCTGGCTCGTCCCCATCGCATCGGTGGTGGCACTGAGCATGGCGTGGCTGTTCTTCCGCTCAATGATGGGCGCCGATGAAGGCACACCGCGCATGAGAGAGATTGCCGGCCATGTGCGCCGCGGCGCCATGGCCTATCTGAAACAGCAGTACAAGGTGGTGACCATCGTCTTCGTGGTCCTCGCCGTGGTGTTCGCCTTCATGGCCTACGTGCTGAAGATGCAGAACCCGTGGGTGCCCTTCGCCTTCCTGACGGGCGGCTTCTTCAGCGGTCTGGCCGGCTTCTTCGGCATGAAGACCGCCACCTACGCCTCTGCCCGCACGGCCAATGCTGCCCGCCAGAGCCTTGACGGCGGACTGAAGATTGCGTTCCGCTCCGGC
Source organism: Prevotella sp. (assembly GCA_016285055.1). GTDB lineage: Bacteria > Bacteroidota > Bacteroidia > Bacteroidales > Bacteroidaceae > Prevotella. The sequence continues at coordinate 2,155 of JAEEPZ010000084.1, read as the reverse complement.
GCCGTGATGGGCCTGACTGTCGTCGGCCTCGGCCTTTTAGACATTGCCATCTGGTTTGTGGTGCTCAGCTTCTTCTATCATGGCGACAAGATGGCCCTCATCACCATCACCACGACGATGCTGACCTTCGGCATGGGTGCCTCCACGCAGGCGCTGTTTGCCCGTGTGGGCGGCGGTATCTACACGAAGGCAGCCGACGTGGGTGCCGACATCGTGGGCAAGGTGGAAGCTGACATCCCCGAGGATGACCCGCGCAACCCCGCCACCATCGCCGACAACGTGGGCGACAACGTGGGCGACGTGGCCGGCATGGGCGCCGACCTCTACGAGAGCTATTGTGGCTCTATCCTCTCCACCGCAGCCCTTGGCGCTACGGCCTTTGCCATGAGCGGCGACATGCAGCTGCGTGCGGTCATCGCCCCGATGCTCATCGCTGCCGTGGGCGTGTTCCTCAGCATCTTCGGCATCTACCTCGTGCGCACCAAGGAGGGAGCCACGATGAAGGACCTGCTACACTCCCTCTCATTAGGAACGAATATCAGTGCGCTGCTCATAGCCGGAGCCACCTTCGCCATCCTCTATTTCCTCGGCATCGACAACTGGCTCGGCCTCTCGTTCTCCGTCATCAGCGGACTGGCCGCCGGCGTCATCATCGGGCAGGCCACGGAATACTATACATCGCACAGCTACAAGCCGACGCAGAAGATTTCCGAGGCAGGCCTGACTGGCTCCGCCACCGTCATCATCAAGGGCATCGGCACCGGCATGATGTCGACGTGCATCCCTGTGGTCACCATCGGTGTGGCCATCATGCTGAGCTACTTGTGTGCCAACGGTTTCAACATGGAGATGAGTGCCGAAGCCCTGTCACATGGACTTTACGGCATTGGCATTGCTGCCGTGGGTATGCTCTCCACCTTGGGCATCACGTTGGCCACCGACGCCTACGGCCCCATTGCCGACAACGCCGGCGGCAACGCCGAGATGAGTGAGCTGGGCGAGGAAGTGCGCCACCGCACCGATGCCCTCGACGCACTGGGCAACACCACCGCCGCCACCGGCAAGGGTTTCGCCATCGGTTCGGCTGCCCTCACCGCCCTGGCCTTGCTGGCTTCTTACATAGAAGAGGTGAAGATAGCTATGGAGCGTGCCGGCTCGACGCTGACCAACCTCAAGGGCGACATCATTGCCGCTGCCGATGCCACCATTCCCGACTTCATGAACTACTTCCAGGTGAACCTGATGAATCCCCGCGTGCTCGTGGGAGCCTTCATCGGCGCCATGGCCGCCTTCCTGTTCTGCGGTCTGACGATGGAGGCCGTGGGCCGTGCTGCCCAGAAGATGGTGGAGGAGGTGCGCCGTCAGTTCCGCGAGATCAAGGGCATCCTTGAGGGCAAGGCCACTCCCGACTACGACTCCTGCGTACAGATTTCCACCCGTGCCGCCCAGCACGAGATGATTCTGCCGTCGCTCCTTGCCATCGCCATCCCCATCGTCGTGGGCATGGTGCTCGGCGTGGCCGGCGTGCTCGGACTGCTCGTCGGCGGTTTGGCAGCAGGCTTCACGCTGGCCGTCTTCATGGCCAATGCAGGCGGTGCCTGGGACAACGCTAAGAAGATGGTGGAGGAAGGCCACTTCGGCGGTAAGGGCTCGTTTGCCCATAAGGCCACCATCGTGGGCGACACCGTGGGCGACCCGTTCAAGGACACCAGCGGCCCCTCGCTCAACATCCTCATCAAGCTCATGTCGATGGTCTCGATAGTCATGGCAGGCCTCACCGTAGCCCTGTCGTAGAATCCACCGCTCTTGTAAAGACAACAAATAAACGGCTCCCTGGTTGCTTTGAATCAGGGAGCCGTTTTTTTTTGATTTCTTTATTTTTCGTGCTGTGCGGATGAATGAGACATGGTTACGTCGCTATTTGTGTGAGATGGTACCGCGAAGCGGCCTGAGAAAAAACCAATAAAAACCAATAAAAACAAGAAAAACAATTTTGGGAAAAAGGCTACGCCTTGCCCACCGCGTAGCTCAATGCGCAGCCATCCCCTCCCTTCAAGGGGAGGGGATGGGGTGGGGTCTGTAATGTCAGTAATGTTTTTTGCTACCCCTTCTTTGCTGCCACTTCTTTGCAGCCCACTCTTCGCCCCCACTCTTC
>JAEEPZ010000010.1 GCA_016285055.1 Prevotella sp. | reverse complement strand
CCGCTTCGCGGTATAAACTCACATAGTTTGCGACGTACCTATGCCTTACCCCATCCGCACAGTACGGAAACCCGAAGTTTCCTGCCGAGAAACCGATGGTTTCCTGCCGAGAAACCGATGGTTTCTCGGCAGGAAACTTTTAAAACCCATGTTGCCTTGAAACTGCAGGATTCCCCCTAGGGGAGGGGAGGGCTGCGCATTGAGCTACGCGGCAGGCAAGGAACGGCAAAAAGTCCCTAAGGGACGACAGAACTCGGGGAACAAACAGACCTAGTTAGCGACGTAACTGTGTCTGATTCCAACCTCACAGTACGGAAAAATCCGTAGTCACCTTAAAGAAAGATGCAAAATGTCTGTGTGCTTAACCAGTATTTTTCACGGAATGGCAACAGGAAAGAAAAGCAAAGGTCTGCTAAAAGTGTACAGAGCCTATGTACACACTGTACGAAGTCTATGTACACAGTGTACAGAGCCTCTGTACAAAAATTGCTAGTGTTCCGTGTGAACGACGCAGTGATGCCGTGAATACAGGGGCTTAAGAAAAAGGCATGAATAGTCCAAGTTAAATGCTCAACATCAAGTTGTGTGAGAAAAACTCAAATATAATTTGGTTTTGTTTTTTTCTTTTAGTAATTTTGCACGCAAATTTCAACATAGCATCAAAACGAAGCATGGAACAAGCAACTTTTCTGAAAATCAATCCCGCTGACTCGGTCGTCGTCTGCCTGCAGGAAAAGAAGAAGGGCGACGTGATAGACGTCGACGGAAAGCAGGTGGTGCTCCTGCAGGACATCCCCGCAGGTCACAAGGTGCTTTTGCGCGACGTGCGCGAGGGCGAGAACATCATTAAATATGGTTACCCCATAGGCCACGCCCGCCAAGACCTGAAGGCAGGCGAATGGGTGAACGAGAACAACCTGAAGACGAACCTCAGCGGTACGCTTGAATACAGCTATCAGCCTGTCGACGAAAAGCTTAGCATCAAGAAGGAAAACCGAACCTTCAAGGGCTATGTGCGCAAGAACGGCGATGTGGGTGTGCGCAACGAGATATGGGTGGTGCCCACCGTGGGCTGCGTCAACGGCATTGCCGAGCGGCTGGTGAAGGAGCTGCAGCGCGAGACGGGATGCGAGGGCGTGGACAGCATCTATGCCTGGCATCACAACTACGGATGCTCGCAGCTGTCGGAAGACCATGAGAACACCCGCAAGGTGCTGCGCGACATCTGCCTCCATCCCAATGCCGGGGCAGTGCTGGTGCTGAGCTTAGGCTGCGAGAACAACCAGCCCGACGACTTCATGCAGATGCTGGGCGACTACGACAAGGAGCGCATCCGCCTGCTTGTAACGCAGAAGGTGGAGGGCGACGAGGTGGAGGCCGGCATGGCCATACTGCGCGAGCTCTACGCCATAGCCAAAGAGGACAGGCGCGAAGAAGTGCCTGTGTCGAAGCTGCGCGTAGGCCTGAAGTGTGGTGGCAGCGATGGCTTCAGTGGCATTACCGCCAACCCGCTGGTGGGTGAGTTCAGCGACTGGCTCGTGGCACAGGGTGGCACCAGCGTGCTGACAGAGGTGCCCGAGATGTTTGGCGCCGAGACCATCCTGATGAACCGCTGTGAGACGCGGGAGCTGTTTGAGCAGACCGTCGCGCTCATCAACAACTTCAAGAACTATTTCCTCTCCCACGGCGAGCCTGTAGGCGAGAACCCCTCGCCGGGCAACAAGGCCGGCGGCATCTCTACGCTGGAGGACAAGGCACTGGGCTGCACGCAGAAGTGCGGACGTGCACCAGTGTCGGGCGTGATGGAGTATGGCGACCGTCTGCAGCACAGCGGCCTGAACCTGCTCTCTGCCCCCGGCAACGACCTGGTGGCCTCGACGGCGCTGGCCTCCTGCGGCTGTCATATCGTGCTCTTCACCACAGGTCGTGGCACGCCTTTCGGCACCTTTGTGCCCACCATGAAGATAGCCACCAACCCCACGCTGGCGAAGAACAAGCCACGCTGGGTGGACTTCTCCGCTGGACAGCTCATAGAGGGACGCACCATGCAGGAGCTCGTGCCGGAGTTCATCGACAAGGTGCTGGCCGTGGCCTCTGGCGAGAAAGCCCGCAATGAGGAGAACGACTACCGCGAGATCTCTATCTTCAAGAACGGAGTCACCCTGTAATAGTATTTTTGGAGGTAAAGGAGTTTGTTTTGGAGTTAAAGGAGTTAAAGGAGTTAAAGGAGTTAAAGACAATAGTTTTGCTATGGATTTCACCCCAGAGACAAAGAGTTTTGGAGATAAAGACAATAGTTTTGCTATGGATTTCACCCCAGAGACAAAGTTTTTTCATGGAAGAGTCATTTGTCTTTAACTCCTTTAACTCCTAAAAATAGTTAGTTATGAAAAAATGGATGACCTTAAGCCTGCTGCTTGTTGCATTGACGATGCAGGCACAGACGGCGAGAAAGTTTACGCTGAACCTGACCGACGATGGTGCAGCACAGATGGTTTGCTTCCTTCCATCGCAGCCTTCGGGCAAGGCTGTGGTGGGTGTGCCTGGCGGCGGCTACTCGATGCTGTCGAACACCCATGAGGGCACTCTGGCCTCCGATTGGATGAACCAGCAGGGCATTGCCTACTTCGTGGTGAACTACCGCCTGCCCAACGGCGACCGTACCAAGCCCATCGGCGACGTAGAGCAGGGCATGCGCATCGTGCGTGACTCGGCAGCAGTGTGGGGCATCAATCCGCATGACGTGGGCATCATGGGCTTCTCGGCAGGCGGACACCTCGCATCGGTCATCTCCACGCACTCCGCCTTCGACGTGCGGCCCGACTTCACTATCCTGTTCTATCCTGTCATCTCGATGGACGAGCGCGTCACGCATAAGTGGTCGTGCCGCAACTTCCTCGGCGAGGAGGGGCAGAAAGACCCCAACCTGGTGCGCGAGTTCTCGACCGACAAGGCTGTGCGCCGCCATCTGACGCCGCCCGCCTGCATCATCATGGCCAGCGACGACCGCCTGGTGCCTCCTGTCACCAATGGCGTGCAGTATTATTCAGCCATGCGTAATGTCGGCAACGAGTGTTCGATGTTGATCTATCCCACTGGCGACCACGGCTTTGGCTTCGGCCCCTGGTTTAAGTATCACGACGAGATGCTCAACGACCTGGGCAGCTGGCTCCAAGCCCGTCAGACACCCAAGCCCGGCGCCATACGTGTGGCCTGTATCGGCAACAGCATCACTGACGGCCACGGCATTGACATGGCTACGCAGTATGGCTATCCCGCCCTGCTGCAGAAGAAGCTGGGCGATGGCTACTGGGTTAAAAACTTCGGCGTCAGTGCCCGCACCTTGCTGAACAAGGGCGACTTCCCCTATATGAACGAGACGGCCTGGCACGATGCCCTGGCTTTCTGTCCCGACATTGTCGTCATCAAGTTGGGCACCAACGACTCGAAGCCTCAGAACTGGCAACACGGCGCCGAGTTCCGCCACGACCTGGAGCAGATGATTACCATGCTGCGCCCCGATCTGGCTCAGCCTGTGAAGAAGAAGAAAGGTAAGAAGGCGAAGAACGTCCAGCCTGCCAAGCCGCAGATATTCCTCTGCACGCCCATCCCGGCCGTCAAATCGACGTGGGACATCAACGACTCTGTCATTGTCAATGGTATCATCCCCATCCAACAGGAAGTGGCCAAGGAGTATGGCCTGCAAGTCATCGATCTCCACACCCTCTTTGCCGGTGACGCAGACAAGATGCTCAGCGACGGCATCCACCCCGACGGCAAGGGAGCCCAGCGCCTGGCCGACATCATAGCCGAAAAGCTGACGTCTGTGGGAGATTTTACTTCCGAAAGGTGAGTTAATAGAAGAAAAATGTCAGAGAACACCATCCTTACATCCCACAAACAGCAACTGCACGAGCGTATCGTCGAGACAGCGATGAAAGCTTTTGCCGCACATGGAATACGTGCGGTGAAGATGGATGATATAGCCCGTCGGTTGGGGATATCGAAGCGCACCCTCTATGAACTCTATGAGACCAAGGAGGCTGTGCTCCATGAAGGGATTATACATTATCATAGCATCCGAGAGCAGCACATCATGCAACTTCTGCATGAGGGGAAGAGCGTGATAGAGATAGTCATGGAGTCCTATCGTCAGCGGTTGGATGAACTGCGTGGCATCTCGCCGCTGTTTTATGACGACCTGAAGAAGTATCCACTTGTGCTCAAGGCCTTGGAAGAGATGAAGGAAGCCAGCCGCCAGCAGTTTGCCGACTTCCTGCAGCGCGGCATCCATGAAGGCTATTTCCGTGGTGACCTGGACTATGACATCGTGCCGCTGATGTTTGATGCCATCGGACACTATATCATGTCGCGAGAGTTGTACCGCCAGTATGATTTGGAGGAAATCTTCAAAAGCTTGGTGTTCACATCCTTGCGCGGCATCTGTACAGAAAAGGGAACAAAGGCCCTCGACAATGGATTATGAATCAGATAGCACGTTCTTTTATCTTTGTTGCTTTAGTGGTGGCCATTCTGTTGGCCTTGCATTTCCTGCCCAAAATGTCGATTGGCGAGACAGAGCTGCGCCGTGTCAACGTGCTCAGCGACATCCTGCCCGAGCAGCTGGGCGGTACCGACGACCTGGGCTTCATTCCCGATGTGCCTGAGCCGCCCAAGCCTATCGTGGCCGTCGCTACACCTGCGGCACCGGCCGACTCACAGCAGACAGTGAGCAAGAAACCTGTGGCCGACGACGGCGTGCACCTGCAGCCTACCGACACAACGGGCATGGGGGCTGCCGTTGCCTATACGCCAACCAACGACAGCGTCACGACAGTGGCTCCCGTGGCTGACCACCCCGAGGGCGTGACGCCCATCCTCGACTACTCGCAAGGCCAGCCCGGCGGTATGTACTACTTCTATCAGCAGCTGGCACGTGCACGACAGATGGGACGGCCAGTGCGCATTGCCTACTACGGCGACTCGTTCATAGAAGGCGACATCTTCACCCAAGACCTGCGCGAACTGCTGCAAGACCAGTTTGGCGGCAGTGGAGTAGGGTGGGTGGACTGCGCCAGTCAGGTGCATGGCTTCCGACAGAGCGTCAGCCACTCGTTCAGCGGCATCACTGAGTATGAAATAGTGAAACGCCCGTTCAGCAATGCCAACCAAGGCATCGCCCAGCGCTACTTCACTGCGTCGGAGGGAGCCCGTATCACCTACAAGGGAGGCCGTGCACGTCGCCATCAGAATCAGTGGACAAAGGCCATCTTCTACCTGCGCAGCGATGGAGGCCTAAAGCTGACCACCACCATGAACAGCGACAGCACGGTTGTTGACACCATCGTCGGAGCACCACGCTTGCAGGCCATAGAGTGCCGCGACAGCGTTCCCATGACCTCTGTCAGTTACACCCTGCGTGGCATAGGCAGCGGTACACTGTTCTATGGCGTGGCATTGGAGCCCGTCAACGGTGTCATCGTCGATAACTTCAGTATGCGTGGCTCGGCAGGATATACCCTTTCACAGATACCCGAAGCCACGCTGGCGCAGTTTGCTGCCCTGCGTCCCTACGACCTCATAGTCATACACTTCGGCTTGAACGTGGCCAACAGCAATCAGAGCAACTATTCTGGCTACACCCGCAACATGGGCCAAGCCATCGACCATCTGCGCCAGGCCTATCCGCAGACCAGCTTCCTGGTAGTAGGCATGCCCGACCGTGACCAGCGCGCCAGCAACGGACTGCACACCATGAAGGGCGTAGAGGCGCTGGTGGCCTATCAGCAGATCATGGCCTCCGACCACGCCGTCAGTTTCTTCAACCTCTTCGAGGCCATGGGAGGACGCGACAGCATGAAGGGGCTGGTGGAACAGGGCTTTGCCAACAAGGACTATACACACATCAACTTCAAGGGAGGACGCCATCTGGCGCGATTCCTCTTCGATGCCATCATGGCGGGCTACCACAGCTATGGCTTTTGAGAGTTGAGAGTTGAGAGTTAAGAGTTGAGAGTTGAGAGTTGAGAGTTAAGAGTTGAGAGTTAAGAGTTGAGAGTTGAGAGTTCTCGCCTTGCGAGCGGGAATACGAGATATGAGAATTGAAAATTGAGAGATAGAATGAAATGATTGACAGAATACTTGAACAATTGACCTATAACCCCGAGGAACCGATGATTTTCTCATCGGGCCTCTTCCTGATACTTTTCCTGGGCTTCACGTTCTGCTACATGCTGATGCAGCACACGCGGACGCTGCGCCTGCTCTTCGTCACCGCCTTCAGCTACTACTTCTACTACAAGTCCAGCGGGTTCTATTTCTTCCTGCTGGCCGTGGTGACGCTGAGCGATTTTTTCATTGCCCGAAGAATAGCCGACTGCAACTCAGAAGACTGCTCAGCTGAAGACGGAAAGACTGTCCATCGTCGAGGCAAGTGGCTGGTATTCCTGTCGCTGCTCATCGACCTCGGGCTGTTGGCTTACTTCAAATACACCAACTTCTTTGCCGGCATGTGGGCACAGATGGTGGGCAGCAACTTTCAGCCGTGGGACATCTTCCTGCCTGTGGGCATCTCTTTCTTCACCTTCCAGTCCATGAGCTATGTCATTGATGTCTACCGTGGCGACCTCAAGCCGCTGCCCTCGCTGCTCGACTATGCCTTCTACGTCTCGTTCTTCCCGCAGCTCGTGGCAGGCCCTATCGTCCGTGCACGCGACTTTGCACCGCAGATACGCAAGCCTTTAGAGGTGACCAACGACATGTTTGCCCGTGGTGTCTTCTTCATTGCCATCGGACTGTTTAAGAAAGCTGTCATCAGCGACTATATCTCCCTGAACTTCGTAGACCGTATCTTTGACAATCCATCACTCTATACTGGTGTGGAGAATCTGCTGGGTGCTTACGGCTATGCCATGCAGATTTACTGCGACTTCTCGGGCTACTCAGACATGGCCATCGGCATCGCCTTGCTCTTGGGATTCCGCTTCCCCATGAACTTCAACGCACCCTACACCTCACAGAGCATCACCGACTTCTGGCGGCGCTGGCACATCTCGCTGTCTTCGTGGATTCGCGACTACATCTACATCTCACTTGGGGGCAATCGTAAGGGTAAGGTGCGACAATACATCAACCTCATCATTACGATGTTACTTGGTGGACTGTGGCATGGCGCCAGCCTGAACTTCGTGGCGTGGGGCGGCATGCACGGCGTGGCATTGGCCATTCACAAGTGGCTGCGTGAGAACGTCTTCCATCACGACAAGCGTTATCAGAGCCACGGCGTGCGTCGAGTGCTGGCCGTACTGCTGACGTTTCATTTCGTCGTTTTCTGCTGGATATTCTTCCGTAACCACACCTTCGGCGATTCATGGACGATGATAACAAAGATTTTCACCGAGTTCCATCCCGAAGTATTTATGCAGGTCGTTGAGGGCTACTGGGCTGTGTTTGCTATGACAGCCTTTGGCTATCTGAGCCACTTCATCCCCGACCGTTGGAACGAGGGCTGCATCGGCCTGGTGCGTCGTGGCGGCGTTGTTGTCGCTGCCTTGCTGGTGGCCATCGTCATCTTCATCGTCATTCAGGTGAAGAGCAGCGAGATACAGCCTTTTATCTATTTCCAGTTCTGAGCGGGTGGTAGACTTCTCTCAGTACAGTCGGCGCACCAGTTTCTCTATTGGCGCCGGCACAAGGTGCGTGATGGGTTCTCCCCGCTGGACACGCAAGCGGATGTCTGTGCTTGAGACATCTATGAGTGCTGTGTCTACTATCCTGATGTTGCCGCATGCACCTTGCCTGTCAAGGCCTTCCCCAGCGTTATGATGTGTGTCTTCCATGCCGGAGCCCCGTCGTGGATAGACCACTATCTCATGTTCGCGCATGATGTCGGCGGCTCTGTACCAGCGGTGGAAGTTCTGCCAGTTGTCGCCGCCTATTAATAATATAAATGTGTGGTCGGGAAAGTCTTGACGCAGGTGCTGCAGCGTGTTCCATGTGTAGGAGGGCTTTGGCAGGTGCAGCTCGTAGTTGCAAGCCTTGATGCCTGGCTCACCGTGCAGGGCGATGCGTGCCAGCTGATAGCGCAGCTGGTCGCTCAGCAGGTCGGTGTTGCCCTGCTTCAGAGGGTTCAGAGGCGACACCATCAGCCACACCTCATCGAGTGCAGCTTTCTCGCGAAGCGTCTTTGCTAATGTTACATGGCCTATGTGAATGGGGTTGAACGACCCGCCAAAGATTCCTATCTTCATAATGACTCTTTTGCGCTCCTTACTCCTTTACTCCTTACTCCTTTACCTCCTTACTCCTTACTCCTTTACTCCTTACTCCTTTACCTCCTTACTCCTTACTCCTTTACCTCCTTACTCCTTACTCCTTTACTCCTTACTCCTTTACCTCCTTATTCCTTACTCCTTACTCCTTTACTCCTTACTCCTCATCTCCTTACTCCTCATCTCCTTTAACAAACTCCTTCAGCAGAAGGTAGGCCTCTTGCTTCGCTGTCTCCAGGTCGTCGTTCACCACGATATGGTCGAACTGTGGAGCGAAGGTCATCTCATACTCAGCCTTTGCCAGACGGCTCTCGATGGCTTCTGGCGTGTCGGTGCCGCGTCCCTCAAGGCGTCGGCGCAGCTCCTCCACCGACGGCGGCTGAATGAAGAGGCTCATGGCCTGCTCGCCATAGAAGCGCTTGATGTTGATGCCGCCTTTCACGTCGACATCGAATACCACGTTCTGGCCTGAATCTATCTGCCGCTCCACCTGTGCCTTCAGCGTGCCGTAGAAACGGTTCTCGTACACCTCCTCATACTCCAGGAACTCGTCGTTATCAATCTTCTCCCTGAACTCTTCAGGTGTGAGGAAGAAATACTCCACGCCGTTCTGCTCGTTCCCGCGAGGTGCCCGGCTGGTGCAGCTGATGGAGAAATAGAGTTTCAGCTCAGGGTGCTCCTGCATCAGCCAGTTCACGATGGTAGACTTGCCCGAGCCACTCGGTGCACTCACTATCACTAATTTCCCTTTGTTCATCATATCAAGTTGTTTTTGAAGATTATGTTTTTTCTACTTCCATTTTAGTCCCGAGAGTTGAATTAGAAAGAAACTTGTAGCGGTTCCTTCTTACAGCGCGTTCAGCACCTGCTCCTTGATTTGCTCCAGCTCGTCCTTCATCTGCACCACGATGTTCTGCATCTCGGCCTGGTTCGATTTCGAACCGGTGGTGTTGATTTCGCGGCCCATCTCCTGTGCGATGAATCCCAGCTTCTTGCCCTGTCCATGGCCGTTTTTCATCGTCTCGCGGAAATAGGCTAAGTGGTTGGTCAGACGCTGTTTCTCCTCGCTGATGTCCAGTTTCTCGATGTAGTAGATGAGTTCCTGCTCCAGGCGGTTCTTGTCATACTCCACACCGGGAATCTGCTGCAGCCCGTCAGTGATGCGCTGGCGAATCTTCTCCACGCGGCTCTTCTCGTAGGGTTCTATCTCTGCCATGAGCCGCTCAATGTTGTCAATCTTCTCCTCAAATTTCTTCTCCAGTGCGGCCCCCTCCTGACGACGGAAGTTGACCAGTGCCTCGACGGCCTGTTCCACGGCTTGGCGTGCTGCCTGCCATTCCTCGTCACTGAGCTGCTCCATGTCAGTGCGTGTCAGCACGTCGGGCATACGGGTCAGGGTGTACATCCAGTCTTGAGGCTCAGGGATGCCCGTCTGCCGTGCGATGCCCAGCAGCTGCTGGTAGTAGTCATACATCAGGGCTCCGTTGATGGGGGTGGCCTCCACGCCGGTGTCCTGCTCTACCCACAGGGCAAAGTCCACTTTGCCGCGCTCCAGCTGTTGAGCTATCAGCTGGCGAATCTCCATCTCCTTCTCGCGATAGAGTGGCGTGATGCGTGTCTGCAAGTCCAGCTGCTTGGAGTTGAGCGACTTCACTTCTGCGTGAATCTTCTTTTTGTTAAAGGCTACGACGGCTTTGCCATAGCCTGTCATTGACTGTATCATGTCTTATTATGAATGAATTAAAATGTTTCTGTATCTCATTGAGTCAATGACGACTCTTTTTGCAAGTGCAAAGGTATGAAAAAAAATCTGAAACCCAAAAAGAAAAACAATAATCCTCAACCTTGCTGCCAATTATTTACTTGTTTACAAGTTATTCCATTCCAATAAATGTGACTTAGAGCACGCAAAACAATAGGAACAAAGCTTATGTGAGCCTTGATTTCTAACTTTTCGGTGCAATTTGTTCACATTTTTATCTCAACTGGCTTGTAATTTCAAAAATATTATGTATATTTGTGCCGTATTAGTCGCTTTAGCAACATTTTGGCTGTATGAGAAAATATCCCGTAGGCATCCAGAGTTTCGAAAGCATCCGCATGGACGGATATGTGTATGTAGACAAGACCCCGCTCATCTACAAGATGATTACCGAGGGCAAACCCTATTTCCTCAGCCGTCCTCGGCGCTTCGGCAAGTCGCTGCTGGTTGACACGCTGGCCGCCGTCTTCGAAGGTCGCCGCGAGCTGTTTGAGGCGTTCACCACCGAGGGCGGCATCGAGCAGCCGCAGCTGTTCATCGCCCGGACAGACTGGAAGTGGGATGTGTACCCCGTGCTGCGCTTCGACTTCAGCAAGAACAATCTCACAACGATTGAGAGACTCGACGAATATATCGACATCGCCCTGACAGGCTATGAGCAGCAATATGGCATATTGCCCTCGAAGGCCAGCACGAGTGCCCGTATGGTGAACATCATCCATACCGCCGAGCGTAAGATGGGGAAGAAAGTGGTGGTGCTCTGCGATGAGTATGACAACATGATGCTCCACAGCTTAGGCGACGCGCAGAAGCAGGCCACCGTGCGTGAGCGCTTCCAAGATCTCTTCACACCGCTGAAGAGCGAGGACGTGCACCTGCAGTTTGTCTTCATCACCGGCATCTCGAAGTTCTCGCAGATGGGTATCTTTAGTAAGCTGAACAACCTGGAGAATATCTCCATGCAGATTAACTACGAGTGCATCTGCGGCATTACCGAGGAGGAGCTGGCCACGCAGCTGTGTCCCGACATCGAGCAGCTGGCCGCCGCGCGGGGCGAGACCTTCGACGAGACAATGGCCGAGCTGAAGCGCATGTACGACGGCTACCACTTTGGCAGGGGTACGACCGATATGTACAACCCTTTCAGTTTGGTAAAGGCTTTAAAGTCGAAAGAGATAGAGAAATACTGGTTCGACAGTGCCACGCCGAGTGCGCTCATCGACATGCTGCGCCAGATGCCGCCGCTGGAACTGAACGATCTGGACGGGATAAAATGCCCCGACACAGCCTTCGATCTCGCCTTCGACAGTTTCAAGGCCCCGCTGCCCGCTCTCTATCAGAGCGGCTACCTCACCGTCAAAGACTATCAAGCCAACCGGAAGTTGTTCACCTTGGGTTTCCCCAACTATGAGGTGCGCACTGGTTTTGCAGACTGCCTTTACCAGATGGTCTCTGACACCCGTCCCGACGACTATGGCCGCAATGTGTTCCTCAATGCCTACTACGATTTCTGCGACTACGACGACCTGCCTGCCTTCATCGAAGCCTTGAAGGCTTTCTTCGCCAGTGTGCCTTACCACTGGGAGAAGGACAACCGCAACGAACACTATTACCACGCCCTGCTCTACACCCTGCTCACCGCTTTCGGTGCCGATGTGCGCGCTGAGGAGCCAAGCGCCAAAGGCCGCAGCGACATCACGCTCAGGATGCCGAAGGGCATCTACATCATGGAGCTGAAATACGATGACACTGCCGATGCAGCTCTCGAGCAGATAGACCGAAAGGGTTATGCTGATAAGTACGCCCTTGACGGACGCCCCGTCACCAAGGTAGGCATCGCCTTCTCTTCTGCAGAGCGGAACATCATCGACTGGCGCAGCATCGAAGACCCACGAGGAACGCAGTAATCTTACGGATTGCTACGCTCAGTCTTGGTTGGACGAAGCATCTGCTTTGGCGAGAGAATTAGCGGGCGCGGTACTCGCCAAGGATTTTCAGGTCGCGTGTCAGGGGGATGATGGCATCGATGGCCTGGCGGTAGCGTGTCAGGTCGCTGTAGGTGACATCGACATAGAAGAGGTATTCCCACTCACGCCCGATGATGGGCAGCGACTGAATCTTGGTCAGGTTGATTTTGTAGAACGAGAGGATGGCAAGGACAGCCGACAGTGAGCCTTCCTCGTGGGGTAGGGCGAAGACGATGCTCGACTTGTTTGTTTCGATGAGCGGGCGCAGCAAGTCGGCCTTCTGCGGCTTGCAGCAGACGAGGAAGCGTGTGAAGTTGTGCTTGTTGTCCTCTATGCCGTCTTCCAGCACCTTGAGACCATAGAGACGTGCTGCCTCGGCATGGCAGATGGCGGCCCATCCTCGGTGCTGCCCCTCGGCTATCATCTTTGCTGCGCCGGCAGTATCGTCGGCCTCCACCACGCGCCACTGCGGGTGACGGGCCAGATAGTGGCGCGTCTGCATCAGGGCCACGGGATGCGAGTGCACCTCGGTGATGCTGTCCCAGTCATCGTCAGGCAGGCAGCAAATGCAGTGAGTGATGTGCAGCTTATGCTCGCCCACGACAGTGGTGCCGCTGTCGCGCAGCAGCTCATAATTGTGGAGCAACGAACCGGCAATGGTGTTCTCTATGGCAGCCATGCCTATCACTGTGGGGTCTTGGCTGATAGCCTCGTACACCTGTTCAAAAGTCTGGCAGCAGATGAGCTGTAGCTGCTCACCCTCAAAAAACTGGTGGGCGGCAATGTCGTGAAACGAACCTATCTCGCCCTGTATAGCTATTCTCTTCATTTTATTGACAAAAGCGTCCCGCTTGTGCTTTTTTTTCTTTCTATTCGTAGTTTCGGCGTGCAAAATTATGTCATTTTCGTTAAATGCGCAAATGTTTTGTCACTTTTTTGAATAATTGTTGCTTTTCGGCAGTCTTGAAGAAGGTGTGCGGGCGTGAACAGATGATTCGTAAATAATGTTAACAGGCAGAAAATAACTTCAGACTTCTGAAGCCAAACTCCGAACTTCTTCGTACCTTTGCAGCCGCTTTTTTCGTGTGATGGCGAATTAAGTCAAACAAACATTATTTTTAACACTTAATTTAGAGTAACACAACTGTTATGAAAGAAATTGTTATCAACGGTCAGAAGCGTGAGGCCACCGGCAAGAAGGCCAGCAAGCTGATGCGTAAAGAGGGTCTGGTGCCCTGCAATCTGTATGGTGAGGAGAGAGAGAATGGCCTGCCGAAGGCACTCTCGTTTGCTGTGGCTTTCACTGAGCTGCGCAAGGTCGTCTACACCCCCCATGTCTATGTGGTAGTCATCAACATCGATGGCCAGGAGCACAAAGCCATTATCAAGGAGTTGCAGTTCCACCCCACCACCGAGGCTATTCTGCACGCTGACTTCTATGAGGTGAACGAGACGAAGGACATCACCGTGGGTATCCCCGTGAAGCTGAACGGTCTGGCACAGGGCGTGCGCGACGGTGGCAAGCTGAACCTCTCTATCCGCAAGATCGACGTTACTGCTCCGTATAAGAACATCCCCGAGATTCTGGAAATCGATGTTACCAACCTTGGTCTGGGTAAGGCCATCAAGGTGGGCGAGCTGAAGTTCGACGGCATCACTCTGACGACTCCCGCTCAGGTGGTGGTCTGCTCCGTGAAGGAGACTCGTGCTTCTAAGGCTGCCGCCGCTGCTGCAGAGTAATAGATGGACAAGTATTTGATTGTTGGCTTGGGCAATCCGGGCGACGAGTATGCCCTGACCCGCCACAATACTGGATATATGGTGTTGGATGCTTTTGCGAAAGCATCCAACGCCGTTTTCAGCGACCGCCGCTACGGCTTTGTGGCTGAGGCATCGCTGCGGGGGCGCAAGGTGTTCCTCCTGAAACCCACCACTTATATGAACCTGAGTGGCAATGCTGTGCGCTATTGGCTGAACCATGAGAACATCGACCAGGAGCGCCTGCTCGTTGTGAGCGACGACGTGGCGCTGCCCTTGGGCGCCTTCCGTTTGAAGGCCGGCGGCTCGAATGGCGGCCACAACGGTCTGGGGCACATCCAGCAGCTCATTGGCCAGCAGTATGCCCGCCTGCGCATGGGCATCGGTGCCGACTATCGTCAGGGCGGCCAGATAGACTGGGTGCTGGGCCAGTATTCGCAGGAGGAACTCGACCTGCTACAGCCCAGTATCGACACAGCCGTGAAGATGATTGAGAGCTTTGTCCTCGCAGGCATCGACATCACCATGAACCAGTTTAACAAATTGGGGAAGAAACCGACCCCCAAACAATCTCCAGACGAGCCAGTTGTCTCGGCGGAGTCCATATCCCACCCATAAAAATGAACAGTGAAGCAAGAATAGACAAATGGCTGTGGGCCGCCCGCATCTTCAAGACCCGCACCATCGCCGCCGACGCCTGCAAGAACGGGCGTGTGGCGGTGAACGGCGTCAATGTGAAGCCCTCACGCATGGTGAAAGCCGACGACGTGATCAGCGTGCGCAAGCCGCCTGTCACGTTCAGCTTCCGCATCATCAAGCCCATTGAGATGCGCGTGGGGGCGAAGCTCCTGGCCGACGTCTACGAGAATGTCACGCCTCAGGATCAGTATGACCTGTTGGAGATGAACCGCATCAGTGGCTTTGTCGATCGTGCCCGTGGTACGGGGCGCCCCACGAAGAAAGACCGTCGGCAGATGGACGCTTTCGTCGTGCCCTCGCTCGAAGGCTACGGTGATTTCGATTTCGAGAACTGGGAAGAGGATTGAACAATGAACATTGAAATAGAACAGTGAAGATATGAAGCACTTATCATTTATCATTTGTTTTTTATTTATCAGTTTGACGTTGCTGACTTCGTGTCTGGATTCTGGCGACCCTTATAACGCCGGGTTCGTCTTCCGCAAGCCGGCACAGGCGGTGAACGCTGTCTATGCCAATAACGTGGTGGACTCCATCGTGCTCTACAGCTATGGCGATTGGAAGGTCGGCCTCACCGACGGACAGTCGGGGTGGTGCACACTGGAGAGAACTGAGGGCAAAGGTGAGACATCCTACAGCTTCCCCGTGCACTTCCAGCAGAACAGTACCGACTACTCGCGCTCGGCCAAGTTCATGTTTGTTGACGTCAATCATTCAGACGATGCCCATGCTGGCGTGCTCTACTGGCAGTATGCCACGCGTGGCGACGGCTCGTTAGGGTCGGCTGCCGACGTGAAAACCATCACGGGCAGCGATGGCTCACGCTTTGAGTTCACCTACGATCAGCAGCACCGTCCCACGTCGCTCCATGTCACCAAAGACGGCACGGGGCTGATGAACCTGAGTCTGAACTTCAACGATGGCGACAGCACCCTCACCGTCAGCAACGGTCAGCATACGCTGAGCGGACGCTATGGCAACGACTACCAGCCCAAAATGCTGGTTGGCCAGAATGATACGGTGGGATACTATGCACAGTATTTCAACGGCTACATCCAGGCCTCGGCCAACTACGCTTTCAACATCGAGCACCACAGCTACGGCCAGCCCGCCAAGCGCTATGCCGTGAAGCTGGGCGGTCAGAGCCTTCAGCCCGACAGCCTGCACAATGCCGACAGCCTGCGCATCGCCACCGACCATGTGCTTGAGAACATGAAGCTGACCTATTCGCAGACCGACAATCGCCGACAGTCTGTCGACGTCAACCAGCTCATCTTCGGCACAGAGCAGTGCGACCCCTACCAGTTGCTCTCACTTTTCCGCTATGCCCGCAACACCAGCATCATCAGTGGGGCAACAGGCAAGGAGGAAGATGACCGCATCACCGTCAGCACCACCCTCAACGCCGACCGTAGCGTGAACACCCTCACCGTGACACGACGCGGCCAACAGGTTGTCTATACCTTTGAATACTAAGCCGTCATGCTGCTCAACATTCTTCTGATTGTCATCGGCATCGTCCTTGTATTGCAAGGAGCCGACCGTCTTACCGAGGGAGCCTCGGCCTTGGCGCGCCGCATGAAAGTGCCGGAAATCGTGATAGGCCTCACCATCGTGGCGGCAGGCACCTCGGCCCCTGAACTGTTTGTCAGCATTGTGTCGGCCCTCAAAGGCACACCCGACCTGGCCGTCGGCAATGTTGTTGGCTCCAACACCTTCAACTCCTTGCTCATCGTGGGCTGTGCCGCTATGGTAGCACCTATGATTATCAGCCCCTCGACGGTGAAGAAGGACATCCCCTTTGCCGTCATGGCCTCCGTGCTGCTTATTGTGCTCTGCCTCGACGGCTTCGGCTCGCTCAGCATTGTGGGTAACAGCATCAGCCGCTTAGACGGTATCTTGTTGCTGGCAGGCTTCGCGGCGTTTATGGTCTACACTTTCCGTGTGACGAAGAAGAACGGCGTCAGCAGCGAGCCCGAAGGTGCGCGCGAGATGATGCCTACATGGAAGGGCATCCTCTTCGTCGTCCTTGGCTTGGCGTTTCTCGTCTTTGGCAGCAACCTGTTCGTGGGCAATGCCTCCGACCTCGCAGCCTCACTGGGCGTGAGCGACGGTGTGATAGGCCTGACCGTCGTGGCTGGCGGAACATCGCTTCCCGAACTGGCCACCAGCGTAGTAGCCGCCCGCAAAGGAAAGTCGGCCATCGCCATTGGCAACGTGATTGGCTCCAATGTGTTCAACGTGCTGCTCATCTTAGGTATCACAGCGGTCATCTGCCCCATGCAGATAGGTGGCATCACGATGGTGGACATAGGTACGATGCTCATCTCGGTAGTGCTCGTCTGGGCTTTCTCCTTTACGCGATACACCGTGGAACGCTGGGAGGGGGCTCTGCTCACCGTCCTCTTCCTCGGCTACATGGGCTGGCTGTTGTATAACCTGTAGCATTACTCCTTACTCCTCAACTCCTTACTCCTCAACTCCTTACTCCTCATCTCCTTACTTCTTACTTCATACTTCTTACTTCATCCATTCTGTCATGCCAAGAACCAACGAACACCTGCAACTGCTGGGCCGTGAGACACAGTATGCTGCCAATTATGACCCGTCACTGCTGGAGACTTTTGAGAACCAGCATCCTGAAAACGACTATTGGGTGCAGTTCAACTGCCCAGAGTTCACCACCCTGTGTCCCATCACTGGTCAGCCCGACTTCGCAGAGCTAAAGATTATGTATATGCCCGACAAGCGCATGGTGGAGTCGAAGAGTCTCAAGCTCTACCTCTTCTCCTTCCGCAACCACGGTGATTTCCATGAGGACTGTGTCAACGTTATCATGAAAGACCTCATCCGCCTCATGGATCCGAAATATATTGAGGTGTTGGGCCTCTTCCTGCCCCGTGGCGGCATCAGCATCTATCCTTACGCCAACTATGGCCGTCCTGATACGAAGTACGCGGAGATGGCCCGTCAGCGTCTGTTGAATCACCAGATGCTGGCCCGGATGTAACAGCCTTTTTTTCGACCAGCGTTTGAGCAATTGTCATTTTTCTTTGCATTTCGGACTTTTTGTCCGAAGCCTTCGGACAAACAGTCCGAAGCCTTCGGACAGAGTGTCCGAAGCCTTCGGACGAATCGTCCGAAGCCTCCGGACGATTTTAAACTAATCTTCGCTCATGTCTGCCACCATGCGGCGATACTGTGTGAAGACGTGCTGGCGTGAAAGATAGCCCTTCAGGTGTCCTTCGGCATCGAGTACGGGCAGATAGTCCGCATGGGTGTCGTCAAAAGTCTTCATCACCTCTTTCATGGGCAGGCTGTCAGCCAATACTGCGGGCGGCTGCTGCATGAGTTGCTGTGCCGTGAAGTGATGGTAGAGCTCGGTGCGGAACACCACGTGGCGAATCTTCTGGATGTCTATCTCGCCCAAGAGATTGCCGGCCGCATCGAGCACAGGGATGATGCTGCCTTTGGAACGGCTGATGCGGTGCACAAGCTGCGCCAGGTCGGTGTCGGGAGCGACAGACAGGAAGTCGCGGTCGATGACGCTGTCTAATTGCATCAGCGTCAGCACAGCATGGTCGGTGTGGTGAGTGATGAGCTTGCCTTCCTTGGCCAGTCGTGCTCCGTAGATGCTGTGTGGCTCGAAGATGATGATGGTGAGATAGCTGCACACCGACACTATCATCAGTGGCAGGAACAGACTGTAGCCTCCTGTCAGCTCCGCAATGAGGAAGATTCCCGTCAACGGGGCGTGCATCACGCCCGACATCACGCCGGCCATGCCCATCAAGGCGAAGTTCTTCTCAGGCACGTGCACACCTACCTCATAGATGTTCCAGAGGCGTGAGAAGAGGAATCCGCTGAAGCAGCCCACGAAAAGCGACGGGGCGAAGGTGCCGCCGCAGCCTCCTGCACCATTGGTGGCCGAAGTGGCAAAGACCTTTGTCAACAGTACAAGGAAGATGTAGAGCACGAGAAACTTCTCCTGCCCTGCGAAGAGCGAGTTGTTCAGAATCTCGGTCCAGTCATCCTCGCTACGTCCGTTGAGCAGCAGGTCGATACTGCTGTAGCCTTCGCCGAAAAGCGACGGGAACAGGAAAATGAGCAGCGAGAGCAGCAGGCCGCCAATCATCAGTTTGACGTATGGATAGTCTTTGAGGCGTGCAAAGAGTCCCTCGCAGAAACTCATGGTGCGTATGAAATAAAGGCTGACCATGCCGCAGAAGATGCCGAGCAGCACGCAGGCAGGGATGCGCTCCACCGTCCATGAGTCGTCGAGGTGGAAAGTAAACAGGGCAGCATCGCCGCTGAAGATGTAGGTGAAGCAGGTGGCGGTGACACAGCTGACGAGGATAGGCATGAGCGATGCCATCGTCAGGTCAATCATCAGTACCTCAAGGGTGAAGACAAGGCCGGCAATGGGTGCCTTGAAGATGCCGGCAATGGCGCCTGCCGCTCCGCAGCCCACGAGGAGCATCAGCGTGTGACTGTCCATGCGGAACAGCTTGCCCAGGTTGGAGCCGATAGCTGAGCCGGTGAGCACAATAGGTGCCTCGGCTCCTACCGATCCGCCAAAGCCGATGGTGATGGCCGAAGCCACTACCGACGTCCATGTGTTGTGGCTCTTCAGCTTCGAGCGGTTCTGGCTGATGGCATAAAGGATGCGTGTGATGCCGTGTGAGATGTTGTCCTTCACCACGTAGCGCACAAACAGCATGGTGATGAAGATACCCACGACAGGATAGACAAGGTAGAGGAGATTGAAGCTGCTGGCATCGAAACTGCCTGTGAGCAAAGCCACAATCTGATTGATGAGCCAGTGGAGCACGTAGGCTGCCACGGCCGAGAGCAAGCCTACGAGGAACGCCAACATCAGCACGAACATGCGCTCACTGATGTGAGTGGCGCGCCATGTGTCGATGCGTGTGATAAGTGAGATGACGCTCCGTGCTGACATTCGCTCAGGATTTCAACAGGTTTTCGAGGAAGTCGTCCAGGTCGCTGTCGAGGCTGTCCATTGACAGCGGACTGATGATGGCGATGTCGTCGTCAACCACAAACAGTTCCTCAAGGCTTTCACTGTCATCGTTCTCTAAGACAAAGGAATACGGCTTCAGGATGGAGAGATTCTCGAGCACGTCTTTCTGGCGCTCAATGCCCTCTCTCAGCATGGTGGCAACGCTGTCGTAGAAGTCATCGTCCTTGTTGTCAATCCATTGTTCAACGACGCAGCGCATCAGCTCGTTGTCATCGTCATCGAAAGTCATCACCTCGCCGGAATCCTGCGACACGCGAATGTGGATATCGGTCATCACGGTAGCCTCCTCTGAAGTAGGAAACTTTTCAGCTGTCTTGCGCAGTGCTCTGTCGATTTGCTGGATGGTCTGTTCTGTTGCCTTCATAATGCTTTCTCTTTTCTGTGTATTTGCAACGGTAAGGAATAAGGTGAGCAATCCCCTTCGTTGCTTTGTCGCTTGCAAAAGTAAGAAAAAGGATTTGTATCTGCAAACGATTACGAATATTTTTCTGAAAAAGATTCCGTTTCTTCGTCTATTTTCATATTTTAGTTGTACCTTTGCACACGCTATGGAAAAGCAAATACGCCATGAAGGCATCGTGGAGTCGGTAGAGGACGGGCTCGTCAGAGTGCGCATCCTGCAGGCGTCAGCCTGCGCCGCATGCAAGGTGGCTGCCCGATGTCACACTGCCGAGGCCAAGGAAAAGATTATCGATGTCGTGGCGGACGGTCGTGAGACCTTCCGCTGGGAGAAAGGGCAAGCCGTGACGGTCAGCACATCGGGCGCTATGGCAGGCAGGGCTTTGCTACTGGGCTTCGGCATCCCTCTGATCATCATGCTTGCAGTGCTCGTCATGGCGTTGGCAGCGAAATGCAGCGAAGGATTGGCCGCACTCTTGATGATTGCCTCGCTCATACCTTATTATATATGTCTGTGGCTCTTCCGCCACCGCATAGCCGGCAGCATCGCTTTTCATATCGAATCGTAAAACAAACTACAAACTCAACAATAAAACATTCAACATAACTATGAATTTCATCTTGATTGCAGTATTAGTGCTTGGAGGCATCGCGCTCATCGCAGCCATCGTGCTGTTTGTATGCTCCAAGCGCTTTGCTGTTTATGAAGACCCGCGCATCGCCCAGGTGAACGAGTTGTTGCCTGGCGCCAACTGCGGCGGCTGCGGCTTTGCCGGTTGTGGCGGCATGGCCGATGCACTGGTGAAAGGCGCCGATGCAGGCAGCCTTGAAGGGCTGAACTGTCCTGTCGGCGGCAGTGAGGTGATGGGCCGCGTGGCCGACCTCTTGGGCATGGCCATTGCCAACGGTGAGCCGAAGGTGGCCGTGGTGCGTTGCAACGGCTCATGTGAGAACAGACCGAAGATAGCTGAGTATGCTGGCCTGCGTTCCTGTGCGGCCATGCATGCCTGCGGCGCCGGCGAGACCGCCTGCGGCTTTGGCTGTTTGGGCTGTGGCGACTGTGTGCAGGCCTGCCAGTTTGGTGCCATCCACATCAATCCTGAGACAGGACTGGCAGAGGTGGACGAAGAGAAATGTACGGCTTGCGGCGCTTGCACCAAGGCCTGTCCGCGCGGCATCATCGAGTTGCGCAAGAAGGGTCTGAAGGGTCGTCGCGTCTTCGTGTCGTGTGTGAACAAGGACAAGGGTGCCGTGTCGCGCAAAGCCTGCACGGTGAGCTGCATTGGCTGCGGCAAGTGCGTCAGGGAATGTCAGTTTGAAGCCATCACCCTCGGACAAAATCTTTCCTACATCGATTCGAACAAGTGTCACCTGTGTCGCAAATGCGTCAGCGTCTGTCCTACGCACGCCATTCAGGCCGTCAACTTCCCCGCTCCCAAGCCCGTTGAACCAAAAGTAGAAGGAAAGGAGGCAACAGTATGAACATCAGAACATTTCGTATAGGTGGTATTCACCCCGAAGAGAACAAACTGACGCATGAGGCGGCCACACAGGTGGCGCCGCTGCCCAAGCAGGCCATCTTCCCCTTGAGCCAGCACATCGGCGCTCCTGCCGTGCCTATCGTGCAGAAAGGCGACAAGGTGAAGGTGGGCACCATGATTGCCGATGCCGGCGGATTCGTTTCGGCTCCCATCTTCAGCAGTGTCAGCGGCACAGTGGCCAAGATTGATACGGCCATCGATGCTACAGGCTATCGCAAGCCCTGCATCTTTATCGATGTGGAAGGTGACGAATGGGAAGAGAGCATTGACCGCTCAGACAAACTGGAACTGGTGAAAGACCATCCTGAACTGACCCCCGAGGAAATCGTCAGGCTGATAAAGAGCGCAGGCATCGTGGGTATGGGTGGCGCCTGCTTCCCTACCTTCATTAAGCTGACACCGCCTCCCACAGCCAAGGCTGAGTGTGTCATCATCAACGCGGTGGAGTGCGAGCCTTACATCACTGCCGACTACAGGCTGATGATGGAGCACGCCGACGAAATCATTGTTGGCTTGGAGCTGCTGATGAAGGGCGCCAAGGTGACCAAGGGCTACATCGGCATTGAGACGAACAAGCCCAAGGCCATCGAACTGCTCACGAAGAAGTGCACCGAAGCGTTTAACAGTTCGGCATACAGCGTCGAGGTGGTTCCTCTGGCCCAGCGCTATCCGCAAGGCGGCGAGAAACAGCTGGTTGACGCCGTCATCCGCCGTCAGGTGCCGGCTCCGCCTGCCATCCCTGTCAATGTGGGAGCCATCGTGCAGAACGTGGGTACGGCCTTCGCTGTCTATCAGGCTGTGATGAAGCACAAGCCGCTGTTCGAGCGCTACACCACCGTGACGGGCAAGCGCCTGCAGCATCCGGGCAACTTCCTGGTGCGCATGGGCACGCCGATGCAGATGCTCATCGGCCTGTGTGGCGGTATGCCCGACTGCGACAACAAACTGCTGGCTGGCGGCCCGATGATGGGCAAGGCGCTCACATCGACCGAGGTGCCCATCTGCAAGGGAACGAACTCGGTGACCATCCTCAGCGATGACGATGCACGCCGCCAGGAGCCGCAGCCCTGCATCCGCTGTGCGAAGTGCGTCAGCGCCTGCCCCATGGGACTGGAGCCTTATCTGCTGGCCAAGCTCTCTGCTTTCAAAAACTGGGAGAAAGCCGAGCATGAGGATATTGTCAGCTGCATAGAGTGTGGCTCGTGCCAGTTTACCTGTCCTGCCCACCGCCCGCTGCTTGACAACATCCGTCAGGGCAAGCAAACTGTTATGGGCATCATCCGCAGCCGCGCTGCCGCAAAGAAGTGATTGGCATCACTCCTTACTACACAACTCCTTATTCCCCAACTCCATACTCTCAACTCCATACTACATAACTCCTTAGAAAATGCTTATCGTATCACTTTCCCCCCACACCCACGGCACCGATTCGGTGGAGCGCAACATGCGAGGCGTCATCATCGCCCTGCTGCCGGCGCTGCTGGTGTCGTTCTTCTACTTCGGCATCGGCTCGGTCATCGTCTGCCTCAGCAGCGTCGCTGCCTGTGTCTTCTTTGAGTGGGTCATCAACAAATACATCCTGAAGAACCCGCGCACCACCATCACCGACTGTTCGGCCGCTTTGACAGGTTTGCTCTTGGGCATGAACCTGCCGTCGAACCTGCCTATCTGGATCATCATCATTGGCGCCCTCTTCGCCATCGGCGTGGCCAAGATGACCTTTGGCGGTCTGGGCAACAACATCTTCAATCCCGCACTTGTAGGCCGCTGTGCCTTGCTGGTGGCCTTCCCCGCGCAGATGACCAGCTGGCCGGAGACGGGGCAGCTCCTCTCCTACACCGATGCCACCACGGGCGCCACGCCGCTCAGCGTGATGAAAGAAGCCATCAAGACGGGCGATGCTTCTGTGCTTGACCGTCTGCCAGACTCGTTACACATGCTGCTGGGCGACCCCTCGGTAGGATATGGCGCAGGAGCCCTGGGCGAGGTCTGTGCCTTGGCATTGCTCTTAGGCTTGGCCTTCATGCTGTGGAAGAAAATCATCACCTGGCATATCCCGGTGAGCATTATCGGCACGGTGTTCGTGTTCAGCGCCATCATGCATCTGGCTGATCCTATCTATGCCAATCCTGTGGCTGTCATCCTCAGCGGCGGCTTGATGTTGGGCGCTATTTTCATGGCTACCGACTATGTGACGTCGCCCATGACCCCGAAGGGACAAATCATCTACGGCGTGTGCATCGGCCTGCTCACCATCATCATCCGCAACTGGGGCAGCTATCCCGAGGGCATGTCGTTTGCCATCCTCATCATGAACGCCTTCACACCACTCATCAACAACTATGTCAAACCCAAGCGCTTCGGCGAAGTGCCTGCTAAACAGTAAAAGACCATGAAGAAGTTAGAATCATCATTGCTGAATATGGTGCTTGTGCTGACATGCATTGCTGTCATCATGGGCGGTGTGCTGGCCTTTGTCAACCATGTCACCGCTGCACCCATCGAGGAGCAGAAGAAGATGGCCTTGGAAAACGGCATCAAGACTGTGATGCAGGCCGACAACCTGACCGTTAGCCAGATAGACACAGTCAAGATGACCGATGCCAAGGGCAAAGAGCAGGTTTACATTATATATAATAATGAGAAGGGCGCCGCTGTGCAGAGCTCTACGATGGGCTTCGGCGGTGAACTGAAGGTGCTTGTCGGCTTCGACACCGACGGCAACATCCTTGGCTACACACTCTTGGAGCATCAGGAGACGCCAGGCCTGGGAGCCAAAGCCGACCAGTGGTTCCAGAAGGGACAGAAAGGCGACATCATCGGCTTGAACCCCGCCGGGGGACTCACCGTCAGCAAGGACGGAGGCCAGGTGGATGCCATCACCGCATCTACCATCACCAGCCGGGCCTTCCTGCTGGCTGTGACCAACGCCTACAATGCCTACAAGGCCGGGAAGTAATCTTCATTGCCACATCTCCTCATAACGACGTAACGATATAACGTAATAACGTAATAACGATATAACGTAATAACGTAATAACGTAACAACGTAATAACGTAATAACGTAACAACGTAATAACGTAACAACGTAATAACGTAATAACGTAATAACGTAATAACGATATAACGTAAAAAACGCAACAACGCAATAACGCAATAACGGAAAAAAAATCATGAATTATATCTCAATAGTCAAGAACGGCATCGTCAAGGACAACCCCACGTTTGTCCTGATGCTGGGCATGTGTCCCACGCTGGCCACCACAACATCGGCCATCAACGGCCTGTCGATGGGCTTGGCCACGATGGTGGTGCTCATCTGCACCAATGTTGTCATCTCGCTGCTGAAGAGCGTCACGCCCGACAAGGTGCGCATCCCCGTGTTCATCGTGGTCATCGCTGCCTTTGTCACCATCCTGCAGCTGGTCATCAAGGCTTTCCTGCCCGATGTGGACAAGGCGCTGGGCCTCTTCATCCCCCTCATCGTGGTGAACTGCATCATCCTGGGACGTGCCGAAGCCTTCGCTGCCAAGAACAGCCCTGTGGCTTCGCTCTTCGACGGCATCGGCATCGGACTGGGTTTCACGCTGGCCCTGACGCTCCTCGGCATTGTCCGTGAACTGCTCGGCGCCGGCTCTGTCTTCGGATTCACGCTGCTGCCCGAGACCTACAACATCCTGCTCTTCATCCTCCCTCCGGGAGCCTTCATCACGCTGGGATTCCTCATTGCCATTGTCAACAAGCTTCGTCAGGACTCTAAATAACGTCATCACGTGATAACGTTATAACGAAAAACAAGAAAAAACTATGGAATATATATTGATTTTCATCAGCGCCATCTTCGTCAACAATATTGTTCTGGCGCAGTTCCTGGGCATCTGCCCGTTCCTCGGCGTATCGAAAAAGATTGATACATCGTTAGGCATGTCTGCTGCCGTAGCCTTTGTCATGGTGCTGGCCACTGTCGTGACATGGCTTGTGCAGACCTTCGTGCTTGTCCCCAACGGGCTGGAGTATCTGCAGACCATTGCCTTCATCCTCGTCATTGCCTCGTTGGTACAGATGGTGGAGATTATTCTCAAGAAGGTGTCGCCCGCCCTCTATCAGGCACTGGGCATCTTCCTGCCGCTCATCACCACCAACTGCGCCGTTTTAGGCGTGGCCATCCTTGTCATACAGAAAGACTTCAACCTGGCTCAGTCGGTGATGTACGCCTTCAGTACCGCCATCGGCTTTGGCCTCGCCCTGACGGTCTTCGCCGGTATGCGTGAACAATTAGAGCTGACCAATATTCCCAAGGGCATGCGTGGCATGGCTATCGTATTGGTCAGCGCTGGTCTGCTCAGCCTCGCTTTCATGGGCTTTTCGGGCGTCGACGGCGGCTTGCGCACCTTCTTCGGACTCGATTAACTATTCGCCTGAAGGTTTGATGTCTTCTATCTGCAACTGCACTTCGCTGCGCTTGTAGATATTCTCCTCAATGGTATAGATAATGTCGAATGAGCGCTTCGACTTGATGTAGCGTGCAGCAGCACTCTGCCCGAAGGCGATGCCGTTCATCACATTGCTGGAGTGTGAGTCGACAAGCTCGAGCTTGATATGCTCCTGCTGTCGGCCCACTACTTTTGATGTGCCGTAGTCATAGACATTGCGTGTGCAGAACAACGGCTTGGGGTTGTCGGGACCGTGTGGCGCCAGTTTCTTCAAGTCGTTGTGCAGTTTCTTCGTGATGTCCTTGAAGTCCAGCTGCACCTCTATCTCCATGGCGGCCTCGGTCTGCTCGGGCATGATGTGATTGCTGACATAGTCCTGGAAGCGGCGGCGGAACTCAGGTATGTTCTCCGTCTTCAGCGTCAGGCCCACGGCGTAGGTATGGCCGCCGAAATTCTCCAACAGGTCGCGGCAGCTCTTGATGGCGCTGTAGATGTCGTAGCCAGCCACCGAGCGGGCCGAGCCGGTGGCTATGCCGTCCTGACACGACAGGACAACAGTGGGACGGTAGTACATCTCCGTGAGCCTTGACGCCACGATGCCCACTACGCCTTTTTTCCATCCTTCGCTGTAAAGCACGATGGCGGGCTGGTGCTCCTGGCTCTCCAGACGCTCCACAATCTGGTTGGCTTCTTCGCTCATCTGCTTGTCGATGTCCTTGCGCTGCTCGTTGTACTCGTTGATGTGGATGGCTTCTTGCAAGGCACGCTTGTAGTCGCGCTCCACCAGCAGGTCGACGGTTTCCGTGCCGTTCATCACCCTGCCGCTGGCATTGATGCGCGGGCCAATCTTGAACACGATGTCGCTCATGTTGATGTCGCGTCCGGACAGTCCGCTGATTTCGATGATGGCTTTCAGACCCGTGGAAGGACTTTGGTTGAGCTGCTTCAGCCCATGGAAGGCCAGGATGCGGTTCTCGCCCATCACCGACACCATGTCGGCCGCGATGCTGACGGCACAGAAGTCGAGTAGGGGAATGAGCTGCGAGAAGGGGATGCCGTTGTTCTTGGCAAAGGCCTGCATGAACTTAAAGCCCACGCCGCAACCGCAGAGGTCCTTGAAGGGATAGGTGCTGTCGTTGCGCTTGGGGTTGAGGATGGCCACGGCGCAGGGCATCTCGTCGTCGGGCACATGATGGTCGCAGATGATGAAGTCGATGCCCATCTCCTTGGCCTGACGTATCTCGTCGATGGCCTTGATGCCGCAGTCGAGCACGATAATGAGTTTCACGCCGGCCTCCTGTGCGTGCTCCAGCCCTTTCTGGCTGATGCCGTAGCCCTCTTCGTAGCGCGAGGGAATGTAATACTCGATGTTCGAGTAGAACTGCTGCAGGAAGCGGTAGACCAGTGCCACAGCTGTACAGCCGTCGACGTCGTAGTCGCCATACACCATGATACGCTCTTTGCGGCCCATGGCATCGTTGAGCCGGTCTACGGCAATGTCCATGTCGTTCATCAGGAACGGGTCGATGAGCTCGCTGAGCAATGGGCGCAAGAAGCGCTTGGCAGCCGACTCGGTGCGTATGCCGCGCTCTATGAGCAGACCGGCCATCACAGTGCTGGTATTCAGCTTTTCGGCCAGCTCCTTAGCCTGCTGTTGTCGCTCGGGTGAGGGTGGTTGATAGTTCCATTTAGAGTTCATTATGCTGTTTGTTGATGATTCCTTTTCTGTTAAAATCGCCTATTAAGGCAATTTAAGCCTACAAAAGTAACAATAAAAAACGAAACAGCGGCATTTTTTCTTGAAAATCTCACAAAAAAAATGACTCATGCTGTGGCCTGTGTGTTTTTTCGCGGCTTTGAAAATATCTGACTCCCAATTGCTCCCTCCTCGTAATTGCCTACATAATGGCTGTGCCAATGGTCGGCAGAGCTAAAAATGAAGGGGCGACAGAACATGCACAGCATTTCTGTCGCCCCTTCAGGCAGTTCAACCACTGGTTGACTTTACTTGTTGTCTACAGCGGCCTGCTCAATGGGCAGACACTTCTTGTAGTTGGCGATGTAACGCTCGAATCCAGCCACGTCCTCAGCGGTGGGAGCGATGCTGACGCCCGTGTTGCCGGCAAAGACAACATTCTCTAAGTAGTCGGCCAGCGAGAGCTTGTCAGGATTGTTCACTGCGTAGCCGGCCAGCAGGGCGATGCCCCATGCACCGCCTTCGCCTGCGGTCTCCATCACGCTGATGGGGCTGTTGAGGGCAGCAGCGAGCATGCGCTGACCCACGCCTGGCGTCTTGAAGTATCCGCCGTGGCCAGTAATGCGGTCCACGCTAATCTTCTCGTCCTTGAACAGGATGTCGTTGCCAATCTTCAACACGCCGATGGCGCCATAGAGGTGGGCACGCATGAAGTTAGCGAGGTTGAACTTGTCGTTGGCTGAGCGCACGAACATCGGGCGTCCTTCTGCCAGGCCGGTGACAGGCTCGCCCGACACATAGTTGTAAGCCATCAGTCCGCCGCAGTCGGTATCGCCCTCGAGGGCTTTGTTGAACAGCTTGCCGTAGATCTCGTTCATGTCCACAGGCACGCCCAACAGCTGCTGGTACTCCTTGAAGAGTCCCACCCAGGCATTGATGTCGCTGGTGCAGTTGTTGCAGTGCACCATGGCCACGAGGCTTCCGTCGGGCGTCGTCACCATGTCTATCATCTCGTAGGGCTTGCTCAGCGGTTTCTCCAGAACAATCATCGAGAACGACGATGTGCCTGCCGAGACGTTGCCCGTGCGCTGCTTCACAGCGTTGGTGGCCACCATGCCCGTGCCGGCGTCGCCCTCGGGAGGACAGACGGGAATGCCGGGCTTCAGATGACCGCTGACATCGAGCTTCTTGGCACCCTCGGGAGTGAGGAAACCGGCGTTCTCGCCAGCATTGAGCGACTTGGGCAGG
This sequence comes from Prevotella sp., assembly GCA_016285055.1. Lineage (GTDB taxonomy): Bacteria > Bacteroidota > Bacteroidia > Bacteroidales > Bacteroidaceae > Prevotella. The sequence continues at coordinate 39,707 of JAEEPZ010000010.1, read as the reverse complement.
ATGTCGAGCAGCTTCCAGTCATAGCCCTTTGGCTCGATGAGCTTGTCGAACTTCTCCACCATCGTGGCGTCGTAGGTCTTCGTGGCGGGATCGACGGGAATCATGCCCGAGGCATCGCCCACGCCCAGTACGAACTGGCCTGTCACCTGCCAGTGAACATAGCCGGCCAGGGTGGTGAGGTACTTGATGTCAGCCACGTGCTCGTTGTTGTCCAGGATGCACTGGTAGAGGTGGCTGATGCTCCAGCGCAGGGGGATGTTGTAATTGAACAGCTCCGAGAGTGCAGCAGCGGCCTGGCCCGTGTTGGTGTTGCGCCATGTGCGGAAGGGCACCAGAATCTCCTGTTTCTCGTTGAAGGCCATGTAGCCGTGCATCATGGCTGAGAAGCCGATGGCAGCCAAAGCTTCGATTTCGCAGTCATACTGCTTCATCACGTCTCTGCGCAGGTCGGCATAGCAGTCCTGCAGGCCATACCAGATGGCCTCAACACTGTAGGTCCACAGTCCGTCGACGAGCTGGTTCTCCCACTCGTGCGAGCCTTGTGCGATGGGTTTGTTCTCCTGGTCGATGAGTACGGCCTTGATGCGGGTGGAACCAAATTCGATTCCGAGGATGGCCTTTCCGGCCTCGATGGTTTGTTTTGCTGTCATAAGTGAAGGATTTGACAATTTATAATTTCGGTTTTAAAGTAATTTGTTGGCAAAGGTAGTTCATTTTCCGCAAATATCCAAACAATTAGCCTGATTTGTTTGTCGTTTTTTCTTCTTTTTGGCTTGGCTCCACATGAACGGCCACATGAGTCAGTTTGCCGTAGTGCTCTTTCAGCAGATGTTCCACCTCCGATGCCTTGTCATGTGCCTGGCGCAAGCTGATGTCGCCGTCCATGCGGATGTGCAGCTCAATGGCATAATGGTTGCCGATGCGTCGTGTGCGCAGGTTATGCGGATTTTGTATGCCTGTCAGCGAGGCCACCAGCGACAATATCTCCTGCTCCACGTCGTCGGGCAGCGACTGTTCCATGAGGTCGCCGATGCCGCCGCGCAACAGGTCGACGGCCACCTTCACGATGAAGATGCCCACAATGACCGAGGCGATGGGGTCGAGCACCGTCCAGCGCTGTCCGAGGAGGATGGCTCCGCCGATGCCTGCCGCCGTGCCTATCGACGACAGGGCATCGCTGCGGTGATGCCACGCGTTGGCCTCCAGAGCCTGTGACTGCAGCTGATGTGCCTTGCGCATGGAGTAGCGGTAGACGCCTTCCTTCAGCACGATGGACAGCAGTGCTGCCCAGAGAGCCAGCAGTCCGGGGGCTGTCAGCTCTTCGCCGTTGGCCCACGCGATGATTTTTACCACACCACTGTAGACAATGCCCACGGCCACGCCCAGAAGAGCCAGACCGATGATGGTCATGGCCAACGTCTCGTACTTGCCATGTCCGTAGTCGTGTGTCTTGTCCTTAGGCATGGCACTCAGACGGACAAACACCAGCACGATGATGTCGGTGACGAAGTCGCTGAGTGAGTGGACAGCGTCAGCCACCATCGCGGCGCTATGCCCCACGATGCCGGCCACGAACTTGAAGAGCAGCAACAGCACATTGACTGCGCCGCCCACCAGCGTCACCTTGTAAACCTCTTTTGTTGACTGTTGAGTGTTGATTGTAGGTTGGCTTTTGTGGGTTATGACAGGGCGTTAATCAGTTCTTTAGGGGTGAGCAGCGTCTGCGTCCCCGTCTCCATATCCTTCAGCGTCACCTTGCCTTCGGCCATCTCGCTGTCGCCTGCCAGTACGACGAAGGGGATGTGCTTCGCATTGGCGTAAGCCATCTGCTTCTTCATCTTTGCTGCGTCGGGGAACATCTCTGAGCGGATGCCGGCTTGGCGCACCTGGGCGATGATGGGCAGGCAGTAGGCGGCCTCTTTCTCGCCAAAGTTGATGAAGAGCACGCGGCTGGTCTGCAGTGAGTCCTTGGGGTAGAGGTCTAAGGCGTCGAGGACATCGTAGATGCGGTCCACGCCGAAGCTGATGCCCACGCCCGAGAGTCCCGGCATGCCGAAAATGCCCGTCAGGTTGTCGTAGCGTCCACCACCCGAGATGCTGCCCATAGGCGTGTCGAGGGCCTTCACTTCGAAGATGGCGCCGGTGTAGTAGTTCAGGCCGCGGGCCAGGGTGAGGTCGAGCTGCAGTTCGTTGTTGAGTGTTAAGTGTTGAGTGTGAAGTGACGTTTGTCCTGTTGCAGCGTCAGCGTCACCTGCCTCCAAACTCTCATTACTCAGCAACCGAAGGATGGTCCTCGTCTCCTCCACACCCTTCATGCCCGTCTGGCTGTCCTTCAGCACTTCGGCTATGGTGTTGAGCTTCTCCTCGTTAGAGCCTTCAAGCAGGATGATGGGCTGTAACTTACTGATTTGCTCTTCGGTAAGTCCATTGTTGCGAAGTTCTGCATTAACGTTGTCGATGCCTATCTTGTCGAGTTTGTCAATGGCTACGGTGATGTCCACAATCTTATCAGCAGCACCGATGACCTCGGCAATGCCCGACAGTATCTTGCGGTTATTAATCTTTATCTGTACGCGCACGCCCAAGCGCGTGAAAACGGTGTCGAGGATTTGCGTCAGCTCCACCTCATTGAGCAGTGAGTCGCTGCCCACCACATCGCCATCAAACTGGTAGAACTCGCGGTAGCGTCCTTTCTGCGGACGGTCGGCACGCCACACGGGCTGCACCTGATAGCGCTTGAACGGCAGCTGCAGCTCTTCGCGGTGCATCACTACATAGCGGGCGAAAGGCACGGTGAGGTCGTAGCGCAGGCCTTTCTCGCACATCTTCGATGCTAAGTGCAGAGCGTTGCGCTCTTGCAGCTCCTCGTCGCTGACCTTGGCCAGGCAGTCGCCAGAGTTGAGCACCTTGAAGAGCAGCTTGTCGCCCTCCTCGCCATATTTGCCCATCAGCGTCTGCAGCGTCTCCATGGCAGGCGTCTCAATCTGCTGGAATCCGTAGAGCTCGTAGACCTCGCGGATGGTGTTCAGTATGTAGTTGCGCTTGGCCATTTCCATCGGGCCGAAGTCGCGTGTTCCTTTGGGGATACTTGGTTTCATTTCTGTTAAAGTCAATTAAAAGTGTACATAGCCTATGTACAGTGTGTACAGAGGCCATGTACAGAGTGTACAAAGCCTCTGTACACTTATAAGCTACTTCCTTATGATGGTCTGCTCGCGGTCTGGGCCGATGGAGATAATCTTGATGGGTGTCTCAAGCTCTTTCTCAAGGAAAGCGATGTAGTCCTTGAACTGCTGCGGGAACTGATCCTCGGTAGTGAAGTGCGTCATGTCCGTCTTCCAGCCGGGCAGCTCCTGATAGATGGGTTCAATTCCTTCTTCAATGTTATATGGGAAGTAATTGATTTCCTGACCGTTTTGCTTGTAGGCCACGCACGCCTTGATGGTGTCGAAACCGTCGAGCACGTCGCTCTTCATCATGATGAGCTGCGTCACGCCGTTCACCATGATGCTGTAGCGCAGGGCCACCAGGTCAATCCATCCGCAGCGGCGCTCGCGACCGGTGACGGCACCGTACTCGTGACCGAGGTCGCGTATCTTCTTGCCCGTCTCGTCGAACAGCTCTGTGGGGAAGGGGCCGGCACCCACACGGGTGCAGTAAGCCTTCATAATGCCGTAGACCTCGCCTATCCTGTTGGGGCCGATGCCCAGACCTGTGCAGGCCCCGGCGCAGATGGTATTCGAAGAGGTGACAAAAGGATAGCTGCCAAAGTCCACGTCGAGCATGGTGCCCTGGGCTCCCTCGCACAGCAGGCTCTTGCCCTCACGCAGCAGGCCGTTGATTTCGTGCTCGCTGTCGATGATGGGGAACTGGCGCAGGTACTCTACGCCCTCCAGCCATTTCTTCTCTACCTCCGTGATGTCGTATTCGAAGTTGAGCGACTTCAGAATAGCCTCGTGGCGAGCCTTTGCAGCCGCATATTTCTCTTCGAAATGCTCGAGGATGTCACCCACGCGCAAGCCCGTGCGGCTCACCTTGTCGGTATAGGTGGGGCCGATGCCCTTGCCCGTCGTGCCCACCTTGTTCTTACCCTTCTGCGCCTCGTAGGCGGCGTCGAGCACACGGTGGGTGGGCATGATGAGATGCGCCTTCTTTGAAATGTGCAGACGCTCCTTCAGCGGATGACCGCTCTGTTCCAGCGCTTTGGCCTCGTCCATGAAGAGGTCGGGCGCCAGCACCACACCGTTGCCGATGATATTCACCTTGTCGCCCTGGAAGATGCCCGAGGGGATGCTGCGCAGCACATATTTCTGTCCCTCAAACTCCAGGGTGTGCCCAGCATTGGGACCGCCTTGGAAACGGGCCACCACGTCATAACGGGGAGTGAGCACATCGACTACTTTTCCCTTGCCTTCATCGCCCCACTGCAATCCCAGCAGGACGTCAACCTTTCCTTTGTTCATCATTTTTGTCGTTATCTGTTGTTTTATGTTTGTTGCTCTTACGAGTGATGACAGACTGGCATGAGGAGCAGACGCCGTAGATGTAGAGTGAGAACACATCCTGCCGGAAACGCTTCAGCCGCATCGCCGCGATGGCCTTCGTCACCTCAGGCGCCTTCACCTCCGTCACCTTGCCGCACATGGTGCAGATCTGGTGGCAGTGGTTGTCACCAGGATAATAGGCTTCATACTTCGTCGTGCCCTGAATGTTGTGGCGGATGACGATGCGAAGCTCGATGAAAAGATTCAGGGTGTTGTAAAGAGTGGCTCTCGATACGGGGAAGTGCTGGTCGTCGGCCAGTTTCTGCCCCAACTCCTCGAGAGTGAAATGGCCGTCGATGTCATAGACGGCCTTCAAAATGGCATAACGCTCAGGCGTCTTGCGATAATTATTCATCTCTAAATAATTATCCAAGATGCGCTCACTGGCCTGCCGCACACTTTCTTTTTTCTCTGCTGCCTTCATAATCGAAGGCACAAAAGTACAAATAAAGATTGAAGAAGGCGATGTCGTGATGTTAAAAATGGCTAAATCTGCATTTTATGTCTCAGTTTTTTTGTCATGTCGCAAAGAATGTGTAACTTTACACCCAAAAACTGAAACGCTATATCAATCTTATAAACTTAAACACCCCAAAAACCAATGAAAACACTGAGAAGAACAATGCTTGGCGCCGGTGCTCTGATGGCACTGGTCTTCGCTGCCTGCACAGGCGGACAGCAGCCCGCAGCTCAACTGACTGCTTCAGGACTGGATCCTGTGAAGTTTGACACCGTAGTGAATGGCGACAGCGTGAAACTCTATACGCTGAAGAACCAAAACGGCCTGGAGGCTTGCATCACCAACTTCGGCGGACGCGTCGTCTCGCTGATGGTACCCGACCGTGACGGCAAGATGACCGACGTGGTGCTGGGCTATGACAACATTGCCCAGTATGCTGACGCCGCCAACTTCGGCAGCGACTTTGGCGCATCCATCGGACGCTATGCCAACCGCATCAAGAACGGACAGTTCAAAATTGGCGATGAGACCATCCAGCTGCCCCAGAACAACTTTGGCCACTGCCTGCACGGCGGACCCACCGGATGGCAGTATCAGGTGTACAAGGCTGAGCAGACTGACAGCAACAGCGTGAAACTGACCCTTGTCAGCCCCGACGGCGACAACAATTTCCCCGGTGAAGTGACGGCTGTCGTGACCTACACGCTGACGGCTGACAATGCCCTCGACATCAAGATGGAGGCTACGACCAACAAGACCACCATCGTGAACATGACCAATCACTCCTACTTCAACCTCAACGGCGACCCCACTCAGCCTGCAATGGACATGGAGCTTTACATCAATGCCGACACCTTCACACCGGCTGACTCCACCTTCATGCCCACCGGCGAGATACGCGACGTGACGGGCACACCGATGGACTTCCGCACACCGCACGCCATACAGGACTCGCTGCGCATGGACTACGAGCAGGTGAAGTTTGGCAACGGCTTCGACCACAACTGGATTCTTAACACCAAGGGCGACGACACACAGGTTTGCGCTTCGCTCTATTCACCCAAGACCGGCATCTTCCTTGAGACCTACACCAACGAACCCGGCATCCAGGTGTACACCGGCAACTTCCAGGGCATCGACGGCGAGCAGGACAAGGTGCGCAAGGGCGGCGTGAAGTACCCGCAGCGTCCCTCAGTATGCTTAGAGAGCCAGAAATATCCCAACTCACCCAACGTGGCCGAGTGGCCCAGCCCCTATCTGAATCCGGGCGAGAAATACTACAGCCATTTGGTGTTCAAGTTCTCAGTCAAATAAGGGATAGTTATGGCACAGACAGATAGCGGTAGCCGCGGCTACCTTATTGGCATCGTGATGGTGGCCGTGCTGGGCGGTCTGCTCTTCGGTTACGACACGGCCGTCATCTCAGGTGCTGAGAAGGGCCTGCAGGCATTCTTCAAGGATGCGCAGGACTTCGACTATACCGACGGCTGGCATGGCTTCACCTCGGCTTCGGCACTCATCGGCTGCATCATCGGCTCGGCACTCAGCGGACTCTTGGCCACACGTTTAGGCCGCAAGAAGTCGCTCATCGTAGCAGGCTTGCTCTTCTTCATCTCGGCACTGGGCTCGATGACGCCCGAGTTCCTGTTCTTCGAGCATGGCAAGCCCACCTATTCGCTGCTCCTCATGTTCAACTTCTACCGCGTCATCGGTGGCATCGGCGTGGGATTGGCCTCGGCCATCTGCCCCATGTACATTGGCGAGGTGGCTCCCTCTAACATAAGAGGTATGTTGGTCAGCTGGAACCAGTTTGCCATTATCTTCGGTCAGCTGGTGGTTTACTTCGTCAACTTCTTCATCCTGGGCGATCACATCCAGCCGCTCGTAGAAGAGATGGGCAAGGGCCTGGCCGCCATCAACCCTGCAGCACAGTGGACGGTGACCACAGGCTGGCGCTACATGTTCGGCTCTGAGGCAGTGCCCGCAGGACTCTTCGCCCTGCTCATCTGCTTCGTACCTGAGACACCGCGCTTTCTGGTCAGCGTCGGACAGGACAAGAAGGCCCTTGGCATCCTGTCGCGCATCAACGGCAGCAGCAAGGCAGCCCAGATTCTGCAGGACATCAAGGACACCATGACGGTGAAGACCGAGAAGCTCATGACTTACGGTGCGATGTGCATCTTCATCGGCATCATGCTGTCGGTGTTCCAGCAGGCTGTGGGCATCAATGCCGTCCTTTACTATGCTCCGCGCATCTTCGGCGATATGGGCATGGACAACCCGATGATGATTACCGTGTTCATGGGCATCATCAACATCCTCTTCACGCTGGTGGCCATCTTCACCGTCGAGAAGTGGGGACGTAAGCCGCTGCTCATCAGTGGTTCGCTGGGCATGGCAGCAGGCGCACTGGGCGTTGCCGTCACCTTCGGACACGCAGGGATGGAGTTTGTCACAGCCGCCTCATTACTTATATATAGCGCTTCGTTCATGTTCTCGTGGGGCCCCATCACCTGGGTGCTCATTGCCGAGATCTTCCCCAACACCATCCGCGGCGCTGCCGTCGCTATTGCTGTGGCTTTCCAGTGGATTTTCAATTTCATCGTCAGCTCTACCTTCGTGCCCATGTTCAACATGCACCTCAGCGAGGGCGACGACTTCGGCCACTGGTTCACCTACGGTCTCTATGGCATCATCTGCATCGTGGCTGCCGTCTTCGTCTGGAAGCTCGTGCCTGAGACTAAGGGCAAGACGCTGGAGGACATGACTGCCATGTGGAAAAATCGTAAAAAATAAACTTACTAAATAATTAATCAATAAAAAAACAAAAATGGATTGGAACGCAAAAGAATTTATTTGGCTTGACTGGCTCGTTATGCTCTTGGGCATTGCGTGCGTTGTGTGGCTTGTCTATCGTGCTATCAAGAAAGACAAGGAGAAGATGAATGGTGCCGACTCGCAGGACTATCTGTTCGGCAAGGGCGAGCCTTGGTATGTCATCGGTATGGCCATCTTTGCCGCCAACATCGGCTCTGAGCACCTCGTAGGTCTGGCCGGTACTGGTGCCAAGGACGGCGTGGGCATGGCCCACTGGGAGATGCAGGGCTGGATGATCCTCATCCTTGGCTGGCTGTTTGTCCCCTTCTATCAGTTGTTGAACAACAAGATGGGCAAGATTATCACCATGCCCGACTTCCTGAAGTTCCGCTACACCAAGAAGACCGGCTCGTGGCTCAGCATCATCACACTGGTGGCCTACATCCTGACCAAGGTCAGCGTAACGGCTTTCACCGGCGGTATTTTCTTCAATTATCTCTGGGGGCTGAACTTCTGGGTGGGCGCTCTCGGTCTTATCTTCATCACCACCATTTTCACCGTCATTGGCGGTATGAAGGGCGTGATGACCATGTCAACAATTCAGACGCCTATCCTCATTGTGGGTTCCTTCCTCGTGCTCTTCCTCGGACTGTCAGCATTGGGTGGCGGCAGCATCGCTGAGGGCTGGTCGAACATGATGGCATATTGCGAAACCCTGCACGACGGCTATGGAACGACCCACATGTTCCACTGGTCTGACATCAATGCATCAGGCAATCCCGACCCGCTCTACCATGAGTATCCAGGCTTCGTGGTGTTCATCGGCGCTTCTATCATCGGTTTCTGGTACTGGTGTACTGACCAGCACATCGTTCAGCGTGTGCTCGGACAGCAGAAGGGTGAGAGCAACACGGAGGTGATGAAGCGCGCACGCCGCGGCACCATCGCTGCCGGCTACTTCAAGCTGCTCCCCGTGTTCATGTTCCTGATTCCCGGCATGGTGGCTATCGCTTTGGCACAAGACCCGTCAAGCGGCATCACAATGGATATCACCAACAAAGACGATACCGACGGTGCCTTCGCCATGATGGTGAAGAACATTCTGCCTGCCGGTGTGAAAGGCATTGTGACCATCGGCTTCCTTTGTGCACTCGTCACTTCATTGGCAGCCTTCTTCAACAGCTGCGCCACACTGTTCACCGAGGACTTCTACAAGCCCATGAAGAAGGGCCTCAGCGAGGCTCACTACGTGCTCGTCGGCCGTATTGCCACAGTGGCTGTCGTTGTGCTCGGCTTGGCCTGGCTTCCTGTGATGCGTGGCATGGGCAACCTGTACAGCTATCTGCAGGGCATCCAGTCACTGCTGGCTCCTGCTATGGTGGCTGTGTTCACATTGGGTATCCTGTCGAAGAAAATCAGTCCTAAGGCTGGTGAATGGGGCCTCATCGGCGGTTTCGTCATCGGTATGTTGCGACTCGTCACCAACGTCATTACTGATACAGGTTCCAAAGTGATGGAAGGTGCTTTCTGGGATGCCACCGCTTGGTTCTGGCAGACCAACTGGCTCGTGTTCGAGTGCTGGCTGCTGGTGTTCATCGTGCTGCTGATGGTTGTTGTGAGCTTCTTCACGCCTGCTCCTTCAAAGGAACAAGTGGAGGCTATCACCTTTACACCCGAATACCGCAAACAGATACGTGAGAGCTGGGGAATCTGGGACATCGTCGGAACACTTGGTGTCATCGCCCTCTGCGGATTGTTCTACTGGTACTTCTTCTAAACAGCAATGACTGCGTACTACCTAGAACATCAGAAACTCTATGTTTCCGTTGACGTCATCGTCTTCGGTTTCGAAGAGAACCGCCTGAAGGTACTCATCGGCCGTCGGCAGATGGATCCCGGCCGTGGCGAATGGAGCCTCTACGGAGGCTTCGTCGCCGCGGACGAGGGCATTGACGAGTGTGCAGAGCGCACGCTGATGGAACTGACAGGCCTGAAACATCTGTTTATACGACAGGTGGGAGCCTTCGGCGCTATTGACCGCGACCCGGGCGAGCGCGTCGTCTCCGTGGCCTACTACGCACTCATCAATGTGAAGGACTATGACGAGCGGCTCCGCATCAAGCACAACGTGGAATGGGTGGATGTCAACCAAATGCCGAAGCTCTATTCCGACCACAACGAGATGGTGCGCCAGGCGCTGCGACGTATGCAACTGAAGATGCGCACCGAGCCCATCGGCTTCCGGCTGTTGCCGGGTCTGTTTACCCTCACCCAGCTGCAGCGTCTCTATGAGGCCGTCAGCGGACAGGAGATAGACAAGCGTAACTTCCGCAAGCGTATCAAGGACATGGACTTCATCGAGAAGACAGAACTCATCGACAAGCTCACGTCCAAGCGTGGTGCAGCCCTCTACCGCTTCAACAAAAAGGTATATAACGAAGATCCTAATTTTAAACTTTAAAGAAAAATGCTAGAAGAACTCAAACAGAAAGTATTCAAGGCCAACCTCGACCTGGTCAAGCAGGGACTGGTCATCTTCACTTGGGGCAACGTCTCAGGCATCGACCGCGAGAAAGGCCTCGTCGTCATCAAACCATCCGGCGTCTCTTACGACGAGATGAAGGCCGAGGACATGGTCGTCGTTGACCTGGAGACAGGCAAGGTGGTAGAGGGCGACCTCAACCCCTCCAGCGACACGCCTACACATCTTATATTATATAAGGCGTTCCCCAACATCATGGGCGTCGTCCACACACACTCCACCTACGCCACAGCCTTCGCACAGGCAGGCCGCGACATCCCCAACATCGGCACCACCCACGCCGACTACTTCTACAAGGACATCCCCTGCACGCGCGACATGACCAAGGAAGAGGTGGAAGGACAGTACGAGCTGGAGACCGGTAATGTCATCGTGGACGAGATACTGAACATCCGCAAGATCAATCCTGACCACACCCCCGCCGTCCTAGTGAAGAACCACGGCCCGTTCTCATGGGGCACCTCGCCCGACAACGCCGTCTACAACGCCAAAGTGATGGAGCAGTGCGCCAAGATGGCCTTTGTGTCGTTCTGCGTCAACCCCAACACCACGATGAACCCGCTCCTCGTGGAGAAGCACTACATGCGCAAGCACGGCCCCAACGCCTACTACGGCCAGAAGGGGCAGAAACACTAAACACACACAGAAAGCTGGGAGCCCTTCGCTTCCAGCTTTTTTCAAACAACAATAAAACCTGATGCAAGACCAAAGTGAATCGTCGTTCTTCCAAGTAGAAAGCATACATCATGATGAGGCTGTCGAGCAGCTAGAGCTCCAGGTGGGCAGCCGTCAGCATCAGTTTTATAAGGTGTGCCATTACGGCTTTTTTCGTTACGACATTTTTCGTAGTCGATGCAAAATTACAATAAATTCCGAATACAGCAAGCATTTCATTGGGATTTTCTGCAAAATCACAGTAAATTCCGAATACGGCAATCCTTTCATGTAGCAGTTCACCATGTCAGAAGCAGGAACAAATTGGATACCACAGCTGTAAGTCGCTGAAATTGATGCGCTTTCATTTTACGCCAAGGTGTAAGGCGTTTTGTATAGGCCCTTTTTCCTTGTCCGGACAGTCCCGTTCAGCTTGCGGTAACTGAATTCTCCCCCTTGCAAAGGGGGAGTTAGAGGGGGATTCATCTGCGCAGAGTTTCATCCCCCCTGCCCCCCTTTCCAAGGAGGAATAAGTTACTCTTGAGGCAGTACGTGTTTGTCTGATAATGAATGAGACAGAACAGAATAGCAAAGGCATCCGTCGGCTACATGCGGATAATCATTTTTCTTTACATTTCAGACTGTCAGTCCGAAGTCTTCGGACGAAAAGTCCGAAGCCTCCGGACGGAGAGTCCGAAGCCTTCGGACAGAGAGTCCGAAGCCTTCGGACTTTTTCGTGCGGCTCATCGCATAAGTTGCTGTGATGGCAGAAGAGATTTATTTGTAGAGCGCCTTCCTCACTTTGCTTTTTGCGAATTGTTCTCTTTCTATTTGCCGGCCCAGCAGGTCGTAATACTTCGTGTGGGCGGAGTCCTGATGAAGGGCCTGTGGGGGTGTGACGGCGGAGAGATGTTCGTCGAGGCGCCTGCGTATGGCCTCGATGCGTGCATCCATCTCGAACTTGTCGTCGGTGGCATACCATGTGCTGAACACCCCGTGCTGTGAGGCGAGGAGGGCGGCCTTGGCGGCCAGCATGGCCTCGTAGGCAGTCTTCAAGTGGGCGTAGCGTTCGTCATCCTTGTTCTTATAGGCATAGACGAAGTGATAGACGGCAGTGCTGAGCTGCTCCATGTAGTGGGCGTAGGCCGAGAGATGATCGTAGAAGAATGTTGCGTTGGAGGGCGGGAGCTGAGAGTTGAGCGCCTCGCAGCGTCGTGCCACCTTGGCGAAGGCCTCCATCTCGCGGCTCATGCCGGCGAGGACACTGTCTACGGGGTTGCTGCCCTCGATGCGGAAGGTGCGGCCGGGCACACTCTCATAGCCTATCTCAGTGAAGGGGTTGTTCTTGAAGGTGTCCCATGTGGCGTTGACCTGCTTGATGACCTGCGAGTGGCGCAAGTCCTGGAACACATATTGACGGTCGAAGCCGCCGGGGAAGTCGCTCTTCTTCGGGTTCCAGTAGGCATGATAGTAGTCGCGGTAGAGCTGCACCACCTCGTCGGCCTGCTGCTCGCCGAAATACTGGGCACAGAATTGGCGCAGGAAGTCGTTGGTGGTGTAGCTGTCGGGATTCCACATCATGGCGGCGTTGGCGCTCATCTCCATGAGGAACTCTCGCAGGTTGCCGGCGTTGACCACGCTGAAGGTGAGTGGCCCCTTGCTCATGACGTAGCGGTAGTTGTCCTCCATTTTCCACGGGCCTTCGGCGGGTGCGAGGTGTGCCCCTGTGGAATAGAACTGCAGGTTCATATAGTAGCCCAGCTTCACGTTGCCGGTGTTCGTCCAGTTCACCAGGTCGTCGTAGGGATAGTGGTCACGGCGTGCTGCGACGAAAGTCCAGAGCATGTTGGTGGCCGTGGGCGGCTGCAGGTGTCCGGCAGCGAGGAGCGAGGATATCTCGTCATAGAACGTCATGCGCACGAAGGGATTGTCTTCGCCCGTTGACTGGCAGATCATGTCGTATTGTTCTTTCACCATGCGGTTGATGACGGCTGCCCGCTCTTCATCTGATGATGGTGCATCGCTGAAGACAGCCCAGAACGGCTGGTCGTTCTTGCCTCGGAAGGCCACCTGCCACAGATTTTCCACGCCGCTGTTCATGACTGAGTTGATGTTGTATTGCCAGAACTCGCGCAGCGATGTCATGTCGTTGACCGAGAGGGCAGGCGGGGTGGTGTGGCGCACCTGCTGCCAGTAGGCGTCCCAGTTGGCAAAGCTGTTGTTCAGTGCCACCATGTGGTGAGAGGTGAGCACCAGTCCGTATTTCTTGTAGAGCATGGCCTCGCTGTTGAGCGTGCCGCCTTGTTGTGGCTCCGTCGTAACATACTGTACGGTGGCGGTGTGCTCCACTGTGTTCAACTTCAGCCGGAGCATGGTCTCTAACCACAGCTCGTTGTTGTCGGTGCTCTGTCGGCGCCAAGGGATGAAGAGATCCTCATCGTTGGGAAACCAGGCACGGTAGCGCACTGCTGGCGATGGCTGATAGTAGCTGAAGTCATGGGGCACCTCTATCTGTTCCTTTTGCTCCGGCTGCCAGTCGCACCAATACCACAGTGGCGGCACACCGAGCAGCTGTTCGCTGAAAGAGTAGATGGCATAGATGGTGCCTCGCATGTCAGCGCCCTGCATCACGATGCGGTGGTTGGGTGCATCGGCATAGACGCGGTGGGACTCGAAGCCGTCCAAAGCAGCGGGACTGTTGACAGGTGAGCCTTCGACAGCCCCGTTGGCCACCACCAGCTCTACGCCGTCGGTCGTGCCTGCTGTGCTTACCACGGGTGGCGTAAAGCCGAGCACTTTCTGGAAGTCACGTTGCAGCGCCTCAACGGCAAGCTTCACCGGGCTACATTCCGCATCGGGCACGACGATGGTCACATGGCCTTTTTGCAGCATCAAGCTTCCTACTGCATCGTTGCTGACGGTAAACGGGACACGCATGCTGATTTCGTTGTAGCCGTTGTCACCGAATAACACTGCAAAATACTTGCCAGCGTCGTTGATGGTGAAATGAATCGTTCCACTGGCTGCTTGCGTGTATTGCCAAGCGTATGACGGATGTTGCGGGCCGGGCTGGGTTCCTTCTGTATAGATGCCTATCCAGGCGTTGGTGCCCACAGGAGCGTTTTCATAACTGATGTCAAGGGTGTTGCCGGGCTTCAGGGTGTTGGTGCTGAGCGTGAGCTGTGGCTCGGCAGGGTTCTTCACTGTGATGGCTTTGGCCTCGGAATAGTCGCTCCAGTCGAGGTTCATCGAGCGGTTGCGGCAGCGTATGAAGTAGTTGCCGGAGTGTAGGTCAGAGGCAGTCAGGTTGAGGGTGGTGACGGGCAATCCGTTGCGCACGTTCTTCGGCAGCTTGTTTTCGTCCACATCGTAGAAGTCCTCGAAGAGCAGGATGCGCTGGTAGACGATGTCGGTGAAGTGGGCATCGCGAGCTATCTGATATTCACTGCTGTGGAGTGCCAGCTCCCCTTCCCCTGTCGCTTGTGAGATGGTGGCGGGGAGAAGAATGTCGTTGCCCCCTGAGAGCGAAGGCGTGGCGGGCTTGTCGGTCATAGATAGGCGACGTGTGAAGCGGTCGATGAGGACGTTGTCGAGAGCCAGGCGTGAGTTGCCGATGGAGTAGGTCTCGACGGTCATCTCCTCGCTGACAGGGTCGAACTCCATGAGCTGGTAGGTCCATTGGTCGATGGTCTTCTGCACCTCGTCGCGGTTGCGGTTGTCGGGTGTGTTGCCCCACAGCTGCTCATAGTCTTGTGCTGAGGTGCCCACGCCTCCCCCGCTGATGATATGGTAGACGGGCCACTGCGTCATCTGCCCGCGAGCATAGAGGTGGTGGTGGCCGGCACAGTTGAGCACATGCTTTCGCGAAGCTGAGAGGATGGGCATCACCTCGTCGGTCATCCAGGCATTGGTGTCGCTGGCCCACTGCTCGGCATAGAGCGGTCGGTGCTGCACGCTGACGATGAACTTCACCGTTGCATCGTTGTCGGCAGCCTGCACCACGCTTTTCACCCATTGTTTCTGTGTGTCAGACGTGCCGTCGGTGTTCATCACCACGAAGAGCACAGGCCCGGCCTGGTAGGCATAGTAAAGGGCTGTGCCGCTCTTGATGCCTTGATACGCGATGTTGCCGTAAGAATCGTAATGGCTTTTGTAGAGGATGAGCTGTGGGTCCTTGAACAGTTCATGGTTGCCCACGGCCGTCATGATGGGCAGGCGTGACATTACCTCGCGCGACTTATATAGATGTGTCAGCTCATACTGTCGCACCGAGCCGGAGTCCACTTGGTCGCCCACGTTCATCAACAGCCGTACATTGTCTTCAAGTGCTTCTCCGCCCCATTTCTGTCGTGCTTTGCGCTCGGCCATACGCAGCAGCCATTCGTAGTCAGACCGCTCGTTGCGCTGGTGGTCGCCAATCATCAGGATGCGGAAGGGCTGCTGGCTGTCAGCCTGTGGCAAGGTGCGGAAATGCTCTGTCGCGCTGGCCTTGTCACCGGAGGTCACTTGGTAGTAATAGACGGTGTTGGGCTGCAAGCCTGTGAGTTGTGCTGTGTGCCAGTAGTATTTGTCGGCCACCTGCGTGGTGACAAGCGATGAGTGCTGAGCGGTGAGCGCTTCCGGCGATAGGCCATAGCGAACTATAGCGCCGTTGACGGGTGCCTTTGTCTTCCAGCCAACCTGTATGCTGTTGGCCGTAGCCTGGTTCAGGTAGGGAGGCGTCATCTCGGCCGGTGTCTCGTCGGGCTGCACGGTGAGGCGTATAGCGTTGTAGGTACCGTCGCCATTGTCGGTGTAATAGATGTCGGGGTCGCTGATGGTCAGTCCGTTCACGGTGTGCGTGGTGCCGATTTTCGCACGGTAGTCTCTGAAGCTCTTGATGGTGCGCGGCTCCGTAGGTTCTTCTCCCTGTCCGTCGTCATAGACCTTCTTCCAGTTGAAGACACGGTAGAAGTAAGGGCGGTAGTAGTCGGCACTGCCGGGGTCATTGAAGTTCCACCAGAAGTCGTCCGGGTCGCTGTTGGTGGAGAAAACGAGTTCTCCGGAGCGTGATAGGGCAGGGTGGAGGTTGACCATATAGAGCCAGTGGTATTTCTGATTGCCTATCTTGTCGAGGTGGTCTGGCAGGCGGAATAGCAGCTGCTTGTCAGTGAAAGGTCCGTAGGGCGTACGCGAGCGGTAGATATAGACCTCGGTAGAGAAGATGGGTGCCTGCGAAGAGAGGTAGTACCAGTCGCCGTCGCGGAATACCCAAGGCAGATGACAGGCATCATCTGCGGAGGCCATGATGTTGGAGCGCTTCATGTCCTCTTCGACAGGATAGTTGTCTTGCCACACCCACTGGCCGTCAGCCTTCTTTACATAATATTGCCAGGGACTGTATAAACTGTTGCTGGCTGTGCGGGCGACGAGGACGTTGAAGCCGTCGACGCCATATAGATAAAGATGCCCGTCGTTGGCCTCATCGCAGATGGTGGAACCGTAGGACACTGTGTTCTGGTTGACATTATGGGTGACGCTTTCGCGGTAGAGGTAGTCGCTCTGCTTGGGCAGATAGTCTGGGATGGTATCTACGAAACGTCCCATGGGGACGATGCCGTCCAATGAGTAGGTGGCGAGCGCCGTGCCCAGATTGCGCAGTTCTTTCGACTCCACTGCAATCCACACCATCTGCAGCTTGCCGTCGACAACAGTGCCGTCGCCCGACCAGTAGACCTTGTCCTCGTCTATCTCTCCTGCATTGATCTGCGCTTGTGTCTTGTTGCCCTGAGGATGTCGCAGATGGGTACGAGCATGGAAGTACTTGCCAGCGGTGGGTCTGCGACAGTTTACATAGTCGGCCAGCCACACCAGGTCGTTGTCGGTCTCCCCCAGGACACCGTCGTGTGCCCGCTGCACCATGATGCTGTTGCGTGGGAAGTTGCAGTCTCCGCGTGAGCGGTCTTCGGCATTGACCACGCCGTAGAAGCTGTCGTTGAACGTCCAAAGCACATCGCCGTTGGGCAGGCCCACGGTGAGCACTCCGTCACCGCCGTTCCATCCGAGGGTGCGGGTGAACAGACGGTTGTATTTCAGGTCGCGGTAGGCGGCGACGCCAGGCTTGTCGGTGCTGCCGGGCATGGGCTCAAGGAGCCAAGATGGGTCAGATGGGTCAGATGGATCTGATGGGGGGGCGGTGGGACGGATGAGGGGGTCGGAAGTGAGTTGCAGCTTGTTGCCCGCGAACTCCACAGTTCCGATGTACATGCGTCGTGGGTAGACCTCAGTCTCTGAGTCGTGGGCATGGAAGACGATGCGCAGTCGTCCCTCCTTGTCGGTGAAGAACGAGTGATGGCCTGTGCCGTAGAGTCCTTCAGCGCGATGCACGATGGGGTTGCCGCCATATTTCGACCATGTGGGCGCAGCGCCGTTAGCGGGTGCGAGGGTGCGCGACATGGCATAGCCCACGGCATAGTCGTGGCTGCGGAAGTCATTGCCCGAATAGGTGAGGTAATAGATGCCGTTGTTCTTTAGGACGAAAGGCCCTTCGTTGACGCGCCCCAGCTTGTCCTCCCAAGGCTGGCTGACGCTGATGCACCGGCTGAGCGTGGCAGGTCGCGGCGTCATGAGGTCGTCGTCCAACTGGCACATCCAGATGCAGTTGCCGTCGGTGAAGCGCACAAAGAAAAGCCATGCCTGCCCGTCGTCGTCGAAATAGACGCTGCTGTCGATGCACTTCTCGTCGCCCAGCATTGCCTTGGTCATGCACTGCCCCACCTGACGGAATGGGCCCGCTGGCTGGGTGGCTGTGGCGACATAGAGATGCTCGTTGGCCGAATAGTACATGTAATACTGTCCGTTCTTCCTGTACACTTCAGGTGCCCAAAACCACTGCGTCTCTGTGGTGTTCTGCTTGTGCAGTGCCAATTGGTCGTGGCGCGTCCAATGCTGCAGGTCGTCGCTGGTCCATACGGCAATGCCGTCGGCCTCGCCTGTGCCGTAGGCATAGTAGATGTCGCCGTCGAGCAGGATATATGGGTCGGCCAGTGTTACGATGCTCTTTTCTTGTGCCATGACATTTGTCAGGTTTACCAGGAGCAGGGAGAGAAGGAAGAGGAGACGGCTCCACCGGCCCCACTGGCCCCACTGGCCCCACCGGCCCCACCGGCCCCACCCCCGACCCCTCCCCTGGGGGAGGGGAGTGGCTGCGCATTGCTTTTCTGAGTTTATCTTCATTGTCGGTCTTTTTTTGCTTGGTTTTGCTTGGTTTAATTTTAAGTACCTGTATTTACGGCATCATTGCATCGTTTACGCGGAACAATGGCGAATTGTGTACTATTGTCTTTAACTCCTTTAACTCCCTTAACTCCTTTAACTCCAATACTTGCGAAAGTTAATATTAAACGTATTGCATGACGTTGGCTGGTGCCCTTTGGTTCAGCAGCTCATTCTTCATGAAATCCATATAGGGTGCGACGTGGGCGAAGAACTGTCGGTAGTCCTGACAGAGGTAGTTGAGACCCGGCTCACCCTGTTCAGTGTGACAGATGCAGTCCTTGGGGCAGCCGCCGTTGCAGGCGAAGCGCCACTGGCACTCCTTGCACTGACGGGGCAGAAGGTCGTGCTTATCGCGTCCGAACTGCACCTGTCGCCGGCTGTACATCATTGACGTAATAGTGTCGTGACGGATGTTGCCGAGCAGGTGGTCAGCGTCAACGAAATGGTCGCATGAGTAGACGTCGCCATTGTGCTCTATCACTGCGGCATGTCCGCAGGTGGGCCACATGGCGCAGAGGCTGGGCGCCTCGCCCACCCAGCAGGCCAAGGTGGAGTCGAACAGCTGGACGAAGACCTGCCCCACATCGTGACGCACCCACTCGTCAAAGATGGTGCAGCAGAAGTGGGCATACTGACCAGGCCTGACTGAGAAGGGCTGCAGCTCGCCCGTCTGCCTGTCCTGCTCCACGATGGGCGTGAACTGTATGTACTTGCAGCCTGTCTCCTTATAGAAGTGATAGACATCGAGCGGGTGGTCGGCATTGCTGTCGTTGACCACGCCCATGATGTTCCACTCCACGCCGTGCTTCTTTAGCAGCTGTATGCCGTGCATCACCTGCGGGAAGGATGGGGCTCCGTCGCGCATGTGGCGATAATGGTCGTGCAGCTCCTGCGGCCCGTCGATGGAGATGCCGATGAGCCAGTTGTGCTCACGGAAGAATTCACACCACTCGTCGTTGAGCCGCGTGCCATTGGTCTGCAGGCTGTTGTCGATGATGTAGCCGCGGTCCGTGTAGGCCTTTTGTAGCTCTGTCACACGCTTGTAGAAGCTCAGCGGTCGCAACAACGGCTCGCCACCGTGCCAGATGAAAAGCACCTGCGGCTGCGTCTGTGCCTCTATGTACTGGCGTATGTAGGTCTGCAGCGTGAGGTCGTCCATCAGGAAAGACGATGAGGCGTAGAGCTTTTGCTTCTCAAGGTAATAGCAGTATGTGCACTGCTGATTGCAAAGGCTGCCAATGGGCTTGGCCATCACGTAGAGGGGACGGGCAAAGGGAGCGACGATGGACATGGCTTGTGAACAAACGGCAGACTGTGGGGAAGTCTGCCGTTCTGTTTGTGTGGTTAATTGTTCTAAATATGGCCCGCGGCGTTCCCCGCAAATATGCGGGGCACCCGACCATTCGGCGAGTTACTTCACCATCAGCTTTTTGCCATCGACGATGTAGAGACCCTTAGCGGGACGCTGCACCTTCTGGCCCTGCAGATTGTAGTAGCTGGCAGTGGTGTTCACGTTGGTGTTGATGTCGGCAATGCCGGTCACCACGCCCTCCACATTGAAGTAGGTAAGACGGAAGTTGTCGAACACTGTCCAGTCGCCTACTTGCTGGCGCTCGTCTTTCTTGATGCCGATGGTCAATGTTCCCTCTTCACCAACTGTGACGCGGAGAGAATTCTTGTAGGCACCTACCTCGAAGTATTCGATGGCCGACTGTGGCATGTTGGGGAATTCGCCGACTGCCGAAGCCTGCAGGTCGCCAATGCCAGGCACCAAGTTGGTGACGGCGGTGATGTTGGGCAGCAGCACCTTCTCATCGTTGGCCACGAGATATGCCAGCTGCACCAGCTCTTCGCCGTTGTTCACACTCTCAGCCTGGGCAGGGCCGTTGCCGTTGCGGAAGAATCCCTGCACGCCCACCTCGTAGATGCCGGGTGCGAGGCCCTCGATGGTCTGTGTGAAGCTGAAGCTCATAGGCTCGAAGAATTCCCAAGCATAGTCGGCAGCACGGTCGCCGTTGTTGTCGTTGACGGTTGATACGCGTGCGCTGTTGCCGCCGTCATTTTCCTTGGCCCACATGTCATAGCCGTCCTGACGGTTCAAGCTGGCGTTCTTGATGAGGTAAGACACGTCGACAGGTGCATCGTTGGCTGCATTCTTGATGAGCTCCTCACGCTCGGCAGGAGTGATAATCTTCCACTGGTTCATGGGGTTGTCAAGACCTGTGCGGTCGATGGCGATGGTGCTCCAGTATTTCTTGCCGTCGGTGCGTCCGTTGGGGTCATAGCCCAGCAGGAAGCCGTCTTGTCCGGTAGAGCTGATGTTATAAACATTCTGCTTACCAGCCACGGGGAGGAAGTGCCACACGTCCTGAGCAGGGGTGTCGACGTAGCCGCCATAGTTCAGCCAGCCGCCGCCACGGTCGGTCTTCATCTTGAAGTTGTCGCCTTCTGCCAAGAGCTCAATCTCGATGCCCACCTGGTCAACAGCAGCGTGGGTGTTCCAGTCGGAACCAGTGCCGAGGAAGAGGCCGGTGCCCAGGTTGAAGAAATAGACCTTGCCCTCTGCAGGAGCTGAGCCGGTGTAGATGTCGTTCATGCGCAGTGCGTTGATCTTGCGGGCAGCGCGCAGGTCGAAGAGTGCCTGTTCCACCTCGGCAGGCTCGTTAGCTTTGTTAACAACCTGAGTGGCTTCGGTCACGTCGAGATTCTCCTCTTTTGCCAACTCCACGGTCTGGCGCAGCACGGTGACGTTGACGCTCTTAGCCTGAAGGAGTGCATTGTAGATAGCTGATGTGGCTTCCTGCACAGCATCCTTGTCGGTAGAATGAAGCATGTTCCTACCCTTCGACAAAGCCAGCTTGAGCTTGGTGGCCAGTGTGCCCGAAGTGGTGGAGAGGTCGAAGGCGTCGGCCTCGGCAATGGCGTTCTCGAGCGATTCGATGCAGTCCTCTAAGGTGAGGGCGTTGCCCAGATAGCTGATGCGGAAGTCGTCGAAGGCAAACCAGTCGTTTGGATTGGCCTCAATCTTCTCAATGCCCACAATGATGGTGCCGGTGGCAACCTTTGAGATGAGGGGCTTGTTCAGATAGGCATTGGGATAATCCTGGAAGATGCGGTTGAAGGCGTCTGCATTGTCAGGATAGTATCCATAGGGTGCATCTGCTCCCTCATTAGGATAGTAGAACAGTCCGTCGATGCGTGTTGGGTTGGCTCCGTCGAGGATGGACATCACGTCGGCCTTGTCCTCATTGATAAAGTAATGTGCCAGGATGCGCTCCGTTCCTTCAGCGCGACGCTGTGCCACATCGTCTTTGTTGCCGTCGCGGTAGAAGCCCTTGAAAGTCAGTGCATACTTGCCGTTGGGCACTTCATAGACGGTCTGCTTGAGGGTGAAGTCTCTGGTGTTCCACACGGCGTAGGAGCGGCGGTTCCAGTACCAGCGCACGTTGTCGAGGTTGCCGCCGTTGCGTTGCCACTGCCACTGGTTAGCACGCTCGTTCTCGTTGGCAAAGCTGGGGTCTGCCAGCAGGAAAGTGGCATCGATGGGATTCTCCTCGGTGGCGTTCTCCATCAGATAGGCGATGCGCTCCTCGCGAGTGACGAGCTGCCACACGCTCTTGTCCTCAGTCCAAGCCAGGTTGTCGTTGGCGTCAAGTCCTAAGAAACCGTTGTCGCCGCCCTTGATGGTGTAGGCATTGGTGACTCCGTCTACCTGTGTCGGCTCAATGGTCCAGTAGCTGCGTGGGTCGCCGGTGTCAAGATAGAAGTTGCCGATGTTCATGCTGTGGTTGTGGCCGAACTTTGGGTCGAGGCGCCATCCGCCTTCCTCGTTGAAGAGCTCGAAGGCGAATCCGTAGGTGCCGGTAGCTCCGCGGGTGTTCCAGTCGCCGGTGTTCTTCTCATTGTTCTGCAACCACAGGCCTGTCTCCACATTGTAGATGAAGAAATTGCCGGCTTCAAGCTTTGAGCCAGTGTAGGGCGATGTGAGCGCTTTCGCGTCAACGTTGCCCAGCAACAAGGCTGCTATCAGCCCAAGGAAAAGAGATAATTTTTTTCTCATAAATAATAGTTGTTAGTTGATAATAAAGTGAACTATAATTGTTGGTTTTCGTGGTTTTGTGAAAATACGGGTACAAAGTTATAGCATTTTCCGTTCAGTGAACGAAAAATGCTATTCAAAGAAAGCTAAAAACTAATCATCGTGCTATAAAGTCCTTTGGCAAAACGCCAAAACGGGCCTTGAAGCACTTGGCGAAGTAGCTGCTGCTGGTGAATCCGACCCGTTCAGCCACCTCAGTGATGCGTATGCCTTGGCGCAAGTAGGTGGCGGCCTGCTCCAGTCGGCGCATCTTCAGGTAGTCAACGGGTGTCATGTCGGTCAGGGCCTTGATCTTGCGGTAGAAGCTGCTGCGGCTCATGTTCATCTGCTCGGCCAGCTGGTCGATGGAGAACTCCTCGTCGCGCATGTTCTCGGCCACCATCTTTTGCAGACGTTCCATGAATAGCAGGTCTTGCTGGCTAAGGCCCAGCTGATTGTCGGCCGTGTTGGCTGTGTTGGCTTCCTTGCTGTCTGGCGTTTCGCTGCCGTCCAAACTGATGTTGCGCATCCGTTCATAGTAGGTCTGGCGCATCCGCAGAAGATTCATGATCTGCAGGTGCAGCTGCTTGACAGAGAACGGCTTCTCCAAATAGATGTCGGCTCCACTCTTCATGCCTTCAAGCTTGGCCTCAATGCTGGTCTTTGCTGTGAGCAGGATGATGGGTATGTGTGAATAGTTGATGTCCTGCTTCACCTTGGAGCACAGCTCGATGCCGTCCATGCGTGGCATCATCACGTCGCTGACGATGATGTCAACCTCGTTAAAGCGCAGCACGTCGAGGGCTTCCACACCGTCACGAGCCTTGAGGATGTGGAAGTAGGGCCGCAGGGCGTCGGCAGTCATCTGCAGCAGTTCCTCGTTGTCTTCCACGATGAGGATGCGGTGATTGGTGGTTTGAGGCTTAGAAGAGGATGCAGAGGACTCAGAGGACTCAGAGGATGCAGAGGACTCAGAGGATGCAGAGGACTCAGAGGATGTAGAGGACTCATAGGACTTATTGGAGTCATTAGCCCCTTCGGTTTTGAAAATGGGGAGTGTGAGGTAGAAGTTGGAGCCGCCTCCAACGGCATCGGTGTAGGAGAGGTCGCCGTCGTGGGCCTGTGCCAGCATCTTGGCGTAGGAGAGACCGAGGCCGGTGCCCAAGGTGGTGGCAGCACTCTCGTTGCCTATCTGGTAATAGAGGTCGAAAATCTTGTCACGCTCCTCTTGCGGCACGCCCGGCCCGTCGTCGATGACGGAAATACGTAGGGCTGACTGATCGGGCACTTGCTCGAGACGGACGATGATTTCTGTCCGGGCGTACTTGGCAGCGTTACCGATGAGGTTCATCATCACCTTCTGCACCTTGTCGGCATCGATGCTGCTGACAATAGGCTCGTCGGGCAACTGCAGCTGGATGCGCTTGCCCTGCACCTCCATCGCATCGGTAAACTGCTGGAAGGTGTCGTTGAGCAACTGGCCGATGTCGCAGTTGCGCCGGTTGAGCTGTATCTTGCCGTGCTCAGCCTTCTGGAAGTCGAGCAGCTGATTGGTGATGCCCAGCAGATAGTTCATGTTGCGGCGAATGGCACTGGTATGCTTCTTGACGGCAGCGTTTTCACTCTCCTCAATCGCTTCCAATGGCAGACTGATGAGCGACAGCGGTGTGCGTATCTCGTGCACAAGGTCGACGAAGAAGCGTATCTTCGACTCGAAGTTGGCTTTCTCCTGTGCCGTCCTATATTCTTTCATACGGCGGTTGTATCGGCGTTTCAGGCTGTTGTTGTATCGGCGCAGCAGATAGACGATAGCTGAGACGATGAGGAGCAGATAGATGAGATAGGCCAGATTGGTGCGATACCAGGGTGGCAGCACTTTGATGCTCAGCCGGGCGTAGGTGCTCTCGTCGGTGTTGCCGGCCTCGCGCAGCAGGAAGACATAGTCGCCCGGCGACACGTTCACATAGGTGGCCTCGGCGTTCTTCGTACCCTTGGCCCATGTGGCATCGATGCCCTCCATGCGGTATTCAAACCGGCGATGAGCGTCGGGGCTGGTGAAGAGAGGCTGTGAGAAGTGCAGGGTAAAGCTGTTGTCGGAGTAGGGTAGGGTGAGGGTGTGACCGTTGTTTAGCAAGGCGTGCTGAGCGCGTAGTGATTCTTCTTCTTCGATTGACGAGAAAGGCAGGGTGATGGATGTGATATAGACCGGTGCCTTCTTGTCTGCCAAGTTAATGCGGTCGGGATAGAAATGGGCCAGCACATTGAAGCGCCCGGCAAAGAGCTCGCCGTTGCGGGTGATGTAAGCCGAATTGTGAGGCTTGAGCAGACGGTTCATGTCAGTGGAGCCGCGCAGCACTTGTACGTCTTGGGCATCTCTGCCCGAGTTGATGCGCACCATGCCCGTCTCGGCTCCCATCCACAGATTGTGCTGCAGATCCTCTACAATGAAATAGATCTGCTGGTCTTGTATCTCGGGCGTGTCGGTGCCAAATGGCTCAAAACTTTCTGTGCGAGGCTGATAGCGTGCCAGGCCTGTTCCGTTGTAGGCCACCCACACCTGACCGCTGTGGTCGCAGAACACGGTCGAGACATTGTTGTTGGCCAGCGACTGTGCCTCTTTCTGATGATAGGTGAAGTTACGGAATGAACCGCCTTTGTCCCACTGCTTGAACACTCCGTGATTGCTGGTGGCAGCCCACACGCAGCCTTCGCTGTCCTCGGTCAGACTGGTGATATATGTGGTGGAGCCTATGCCGAAATACCACATGAAGTTCTCCGTCGAGCGCTCATAGTGGCACAGTCCCCAGCTGGTGCCCACATAGATGACGCCCTCGGAGGTGCGCAGCAGACAGGTAATCTCGTTGCTGGGCACCGTGTAGGACTTGTCTGACGAATACTGATAGTGGCGCAACTGCCCGTTGGTGGTGTCCAGGACGAAGATGCCCTGCCTCCGCGTGCCTATCCACAGGTCTTTGCCGTCGGCCATCAGTACGCTGACTTCCTGGTTCAGCTCGGGGGCCGGATAGCTGTCGATGCGCTGTGTCGCGGGATTGAAGGTGCCCAGTCCTTTCTCGTGACCAATCCACAGCCGGCCGTCGGGCGTCTCACACACCGCGTAAATCATGTTGCCTCTCCCATTCTCCGAGAGGAAGGCCGTCTGTACATCACTGCGGGTCTGGGGCATATAGCACACGCCGCCCATCTGTGTCATCACCCACAGCGTGCTGTCGCTGTCCCATGCCAGAGCGTTCACACGCTGGTCGGTCAGGCCGGTGCTCTTGTCTTCGGGATTGTCATAGCGCTCGGAGTGCTGCGTGGCGGGGTCGTAGAGCCAGATGCCTTGGTCGGTGCCCATGAGCAGCTGATGGCCTTTCCTGAGCAGCGACTGTATGCCGATGTTCACATGGGGCACAGGCGTCACCTCTTCGTCGCCCTTCAGCACAGTGTACAGTCCGCGCTCACAGCCGATGAAGAGCCTGAAGCCTATGAACTCCAGGCTGATGTTGTTTTTGTCGCTGCGGTAGTCGGGTATGGCATGCTCCATCATGTAGGTGCCGTCCTGCCCATAGAGGATGACATGTCCCTGCAGCGTAGCCACGAAGACGGGGCTGTCGTTCACGGCGAGGATGTCGCTGATGAAGGCGCCGTGGCGGCTGTCCTGTATCAGCTCGTCGGTCTTAGGGTTGTAGATGAACAGTCCCTGTCCCTGCGTGCCTATCCAGATGCGCCCATCCTGGCTGCCCACGATGTCCTGCACGGTGGCGCTGATGCTCACACCATACTTGGTGCATTTGTCGAAGCTTTTGAAGCGATGGTTCTGCCTGTCATAGATATAGAGTCCGAAGGAACCGCCAAACCAGATGTCGTCGCCGTGTTCATAGAGGGTGGTGATGGTGTTGCTCTCAATGCCGCTCTTCCCTTCAATCATGTTTCGGTAGACCGTGTTCTGCACACCGTCGAAACAGTTGAGGCCATTGTTGGTGCCTAACCACATGAAGCCGTATCTGTCGCGCAGACCGCAGAGCACGTTGTTGTCGCTCAGACCGTCGGCTGCCATGTAGTTGATGAATGACGCGCGTATGACGGGCGACGCTGCGGCCAAGACAAAGCCGAGTGCCCATATATATAATAATGTATAAAGGCGGATGAATCGTTTCAGAAAGTATCTCATGATGCTGTTGGTTGATAGTCGGGTGCAAGTAATTCGGCTTCAAAATTACGAAAATTATTTGACTCACGGCGCTTAACAGCAAAATTATTTCTTCATTGGCGCCCTTTTGTCAGTTTTTCTTGTTTTTTGAACGGTATTTTTCCCCTTTTCGGCTGTAATCTTCCTAACTTTGCAGCAACTTTCAACAAACCATGAAAACAAGAACACTTGCACTCCTGACGCTGACATTGCTGCTTGCCGCCATCTCTTCGATGGAGGCACAGACACAGTACAGCAATCCTGTCATCGACGAGAGCCTGCCTGACCCTACAGTCATCAAGGCGTCCGACGGCTACTATTATCTTTATGCCACAGAGAACATCCGCAACGTGCCCATCTACCGTTCCGAGAATCTGGTAGACTGGCGGTTTATGGGCACTGCCTTTACCGACAGGACACGTCCGCAGATGGTGCCCAACGGCAGAGTATGGGCTCCCGACATCAACTACATCAACGGCAAGTATGTCATGTATTACTCCAAGTCCACCTGGGGCGGCGAGTGGGAGTGCGGCATCGGCGTGGCTACGGCCGACCGTCCCCAAGGTCCTTTCACCGATGTGGGCAAGCTCTTCATCAGCAGCGAGATTGGCGTGCAGAACAGCATCGACCCATTCTACATAGAAGAGGAGGACGGCAGCAAGTATCTGTTCTGGGGCAGTTTCCGGGGCATCTACGCCATCCAGCTGAGCGACGACGGCCTGAGCGTGAAGCCCGGCGCAGAGAAAGTGCAGATAGCCGGCACACTCACCGAGGGCACTTACATCTATAAGAAGGATGGCTACTATTACCTCTTCGGCTCGGCCGGCACCTGCTGCGAGGGACTCAACAGCACCTATCGCGTGGTGGTGGCCCGCTCCGAGAATCTGCTGGGCCCCTATGTCAACAAGACGGGACGCCCGGCTATGGAGAACAACTTCATGCTGGTGCTGCAGAAAAGCAACAAGGTGGTGGGACCCGGCCACAACTCTGAGATTATTCAGGACGATGCCGGCCAGCATTGGATGCTCTACCACGGCTTCGACGCTGCCGACCCCGACGGTGGGCGCAAGGTCTATCTCGACCAGATTATTTGGGACAAGGACGGATGGCCAACGGTGCGCAACCGCACACCCTCAGTCACGGCCAACGTCCCGCTCTTCGGCGATGCTGCCAGCGTAGGGCATCTGGGCACCAAGCCCGACAGCCAGCCCCGTGCCGTCTACACCTTGGGCGGGCTGCGCGTGGACGACCACAGCGGTCAAGGCATCGTGATAGAACAGCTTGAAGGCGGACAAGCACGCAAAATAGCACAGAAATAATATTCTTATTCAACAATAACTAACACTATTATGAGAAAAAGAACTTTACTCTTAGGACTTAGCCTGCTGGCTTTTGCCTCGACGCAGGCACAGAACGCTCCCTGGACAGGCAATGCGCTGCCCGCAGAGGGAGGCACCTTCTATCTGTATCAGGTTGAGACAGGTAAGTGGCTGCAGAACAACATCGACAATGCACCCTACTGGACCACGCGTGCCGAGCTGGGTGCCTATGGCCTCGACATCGAGATTGTGCCAACGGACGACGGCTACCGCCTCAATCCTAAGTTCGGCCACAACCACAGCATCAACGGACCGCAGGTGGGCGACAACCCTGCCTTCTATCTCGACACCGACCAGCCCCAGACCTCATGGCAGTTCACACCAGTGGCAGGCAAGGAGAATGTCTATGTCATTTCCACCGACAACGAGCAGCACTACCTCAACGCCAACGATGAGGGATGGATTGACGACTTCGGCTTCAATCAGGAATGGGTGCTCGTGACTTACGAACAGCGCATGGCCGACTTGATGACGGCTACGAAAGCCAACCCGAAGGACGCTACCTGGCTCATCGGAGGCCACGACTTTGCCAATCAGGATGAGCGCAACCGCTGGGATGTCATCCAGGAGGGCGACGGCGTCTATGCACAGGGTGGCGACGGCATCGTGCGTGCCAACCGCGCCGTGGAGTGCTGGAAGAAGACCAAGTTCGAACTGAAGAAGACCATCACAGGACTGCCCAACGGCACCTACGAGTTTAAGCTGCAGGGCTTCTACCGTGACGGCTCGGAAGTACGCATCGGAGCCAAGCGCGAGGCTGGCGAAGAGGAGATCCGTGCCTTCTTCTTCCTCAATGACGTGAGCCGTCCCTTCAAGTCCATCCTTGAGAGCGGTGTCACCGAGGAAGACCTCGACTCCTACGCAGTGCCACAGGGCGGTGTCTATATCCCCGGCAACAGCGTGCCCGGCAATGCGCTCGACCGCGCCTCCAACTGCTTCTTCAAGGGCGGCTACTGGAACGACCCCGTCAAGGTGGTGGTCAGCGACGGAAGCCTCACCATCGGTATGCAGAAGATTGGCGGCGGCGATGACGACTGGCTCGTCTTCGACAACTTCACACTCACCTACTTAGGCAACGAGATTGACCTCACCGAGGTTAAGGCCAACCTGCAGGCAGCCCTCGAAGAGGCTACGGCCTACGACGGTCTGACCGTGGCCGTGCTCACCAACGCCATTGCTGAGGCACAGTTGGCTCTCAGCGGCACCGATGCCACAGCCATTGCTGCTGCCTCGATGAAGCTGCGCGATGCCCTGGCTGCTGCCAAAGACTACACCAACGTGATGGCTGAGGCCAACGCTTTCACCGGCGTGCAGCCCGACTTCTATGCCAATGCCCTCGCAGCTGCTCAGGCCGCTGCTAACGAGGCCGACCTCGACGCCTTCAACGAGGCCATCAAGGCAATGCGCAATGCGCTGAACGACGTGCGCGGCGTGCAGGAGCCGCTCCAGTTCCTTGCTGCTACCATCCCCTTCGCCGAGAAGGCTGGCGTCGATGCTGCCTATATCGACAATGCCAAGGCTGTGCTGGAGCATGCTGACGCTGCAGGAAAGATTCACGACGCCCTCAACCAGCTGCGCGTGGAGCGCAAGAAGAAGGCTGCCGACAAGCACGCTGACGTGTTCAAGGGAGCCACTCCCGCCGACGGCGACTTCTATATCTATAACGTCGGACTGAAGCGCTTCCTCTGTGGTGGAGGCGACTGGGGCGCACATGCCTTCGTGGGATTCCCCGGCGTAGAGGTGACACTCATCAGCGGAACGGAATATCCGGAGAACGGAGACCCCATCAACGGATTCAAGATTGACACCCATCTGAACAACGGTGGCGAGAGCGAATACCTCAACTACGGCGGCTACATGGACACCCCCAACCAGAACCTCTGGGAGTTTGTGCCCGTGGAAGGTAAGACCGGAGTCTATGCCATAGCACGTGCCAACGGCGAGAAGAACAATGAGACCGGCGAGCGCATGCTCCTCGGCTACCGCCCCAACACCTACGGCAACATCGACACCGACATGTATGGCATCGACAACCCCGAGAACCAATGGAAGCTGGTGACCAGGGCCGAGCGCGACGAGCTGCTGGCCACTGCCACCGCCGACAAGCCGCAGGATGCCACCTATAAGATCATGTCGCCCAACTTCAACCAGCGTGAGGACATCTCAGCATGGATTAGCCAGTACAACAATGGCAGTGTCTGGGGACGCTACGACAACCATGTTGACTTCGCCTTCGAGTGCTGGGACAGCGCCGACTTCGACTTCAGCCAGAACCTCTACGACCTCCTGCCCGGATGGTACTGGATAGGCGTGCAGGGATACTACCGCGACGGCAACCATCAGGACCAGATTCGTGCAGAGTCGGCCGGAGAGGAGCGCGTGCAGGCTGCCATGCTCGTCGACATGAACACCGACAACCAGGTGGCACTGCCCAACATCCTCAGCGAGGTGGACAAGGCTCCCGGTCTGGGCAACCGCAGCACCACTCGCTACCGCATTGACGAGATTGGCGAGGACGGACAGCCCGTGATGAACGAAGACGGCACCATCCGACAGATTGATGACCCCAACGGCGAAGACCTCTACGTCGGAGAGTTCCCCATGTGGATCAACGAGGCCTGCGACTACTTCCAGAACGGACTCTACAAGTCGGGCATCCTCGTGCAGGTCACCACTGGCGAGCTGATGATTCTCGTGCAGAAGTTCCGCGAGAGGGCTCAGGACTGGGTTGTGGTCGACAACTTCCGCCTCACCTACTACGGCACCGAGAAACCCTCTGAGGAACTGCAGGGCATCGCTGATGTCAACCATGAGACCATTGCCGACAACCGCTACTATGACCTGCAGGGCCGCCGAGTAAGCTCGTCGCTCAACAAGGGTCTCTACATCCTCAACGGTCGTAAGGTGATCATCAAGTAAAAGCAGAGCCCAACACTTTCTCTGCACCAGGAACTGATCTTTCTCAACCGTCATGCTGACGGAACAATCCGCAGGCTTCGGACAAAAAATCCGAGGCCTGCGGATTTCGCACACATTCCCTCCCTTTCCAAACGAAGGGTCAAGGCAAATGGTCGTGTGGCGCACGTAGTCGTGCACACCCACCCTCCACCCTCCACCTTTTTTTGAATTAGGTAACAAAAAAATTTGTCTGTTCAGAAAAAATGTTTAAATTTGCAGGCGCATGATAATTCCATCATCTATTCAATCATTTATATCCATGAAGAAGATTTTTACTTCAATGTTAGCAATGGCCGCTGCAACAGCCATTCACGCTGGAATCATCACCGTCACCGTCAGTGACACCCGCTACCAGACGGTGACCGGCTTCGGCGCAGCCTGTTGCGACGGCGCCATGTGCCCCTTCGGCACCGACACGCAGCCGGTCAGACTGCTCTATGGACCGCAGTCGAAGATTGGGCTGAACATCATGCGCATGGAGATCTCGCCGAACTTCGTAGGCGATGTCGTCGTGCCCGAATGGAACAACTATGACACACCCTACGACTGGAAGGGCTCGCTGCCGTCGGCCAAGATTGTCAAGCAGCGGGGCGGCATCGTCTTCGGAACACCGTGGTCGCCTCCTGGAGAATACAAGACCAACGGCACGGCTCAGGGAGGCAAGTCCGACAGCCAAGGCAACCAGCAGGGCAGACTGCGTACCGACTGCTACGACAAGTTCTTCCCCTGGCTCAACACGTTCCTGGAGTACATGCAGAAGAACGGCGTCAATGTGGATGCTGTCTCCATTCAGAATGAGCCCGACTGGTGGGTTGATTACTCAGGCTGTCTCTATACACCGCAGGAACAGCTCAACCTGGTCAAGGACTATGCCTACATGCTCGACAGGGAGAAGTACAAGGGCGTGCGACTCATCAGTGCCGAGCCATTGGGCTTCGACCCCAGCTATTCCAATCTCCTGCTCAACAATGCCGCTGCCCGTGAACAGATTGACATCATAGCGGGCCACCTCTATGGGCATCCGCCATTGGGCAACATGAAGTCGTCGGCCGTGCTCGCTGCCAAATACGGCAAGGAGGTGTGGATGACGGAGCACTCTGTCACCGACAACATCGACCACCTGCCCAACTGGCACGAACAGCTCATCTTTGCCGAGGAGCTCAACGAGTGTATGCTCGCAGGATGCACGGGCTACATCTATTGGTACATGCGTGCCCACTGGGCCTTTGTGGGAACAGGCGAGACAAAGTATAACCCTGGCAATACGAAGAACAAGCTGCTGCCACGTGCCTACGTCATGTCACACTTCTCCAAGCATGTCACCGGTTCCACACGTCTGGGAACAACGGCCAGCGTCTCCACAGGCACCAACTCTGCCTTCGAGACATCAGCCTATATCAAGGGCGACTCTGTCATCGTCATGGCTATCGACACTACCAAGAATGCGCACGACCTGAAGCTCAAGCTGCCCTTCAAGGTGAAAAGCGGAGTACATCTGCTGTCCACGGGCAATGAGACCGAGAACCTGTGCCAGGAGACACCCATCACCATCGAAGAGCCAACGAATCTGCTGAGACTCAGCCTGCCTGCACGCAGCCTCAACACCTATATCCTTATGATTGACAAAGGCGCTGCTGCTGTCAAGGAGCTGACACAAACGGAGAATGAGGCACCGAAAACCTACTACGACCTGCTGGGACGCCCACTGGACGAACCTCGCGGACTATGCATAGAGAAAAGGGCGGACGGCACATCCAAAACGGTCTATGTGAATCGTTGAACAAGCTTGGGAATCTTTGATTTTTGATTCTTCTTACTTGGTTTTTGATGATTTCAGCGAGTTTTTTGCAGCAGAATCTTTTAGTTCGAAAACTTTTACTATCTTTGCCGATGATTTTTTGACAAACCAAACCTAAAAACAACTACACGTATGAAAGACTTACAGATGTACATCAACGGTCAGTTCTGCGAGAGCTCGAATGGCCAGTGGATTAATGTGTTGAATCCCTCCACCGAGGAGGTCATCTCCCGCCAACCCGAAGGCACCATCGAGGATGTGAACCGCGCCCTCGACGCTGCCCGCTCCGCACAGAAGGCCTGGGCCAAGACGCCTGCCATCGAGCGTGCTGGCTATCTGCTGAAGATTGCCGCCGGCATCAAGGCACGCGAGAACGAATTCACGGAAATCATTATGCGTGAGCAGGGTAAGACCCGCAACTGGGCTGCCATCGAGGTGGGCGCCACCATCGCCTACTTTGAGTATATGGCCACGTTTGCCCGGCATATCGAGGGTGAGATCATCCCCAGCGACCGCCCCAATGAGACCATCCTGCTGACGAAGAAACCCATAGGCGTGGTGGCTGGCATCCTGCCCTGGAACTTCCCCTTCTTCCTCATCGCACGTAAGGCCGGTGCTGCCCTCATCGCAGGCTGTACCATCGTCATCAAGCCCTCGCAGCTCACACCCGAGAACTGCACAGAGTTTGCCAAGGTGGTGGCCGAGACAGGTCTGCCCGCCGGCGTCATCAACATCGTGACAGGCAAGGGTAGCGTCATCGGCAACGAGATGGCTGGCTCGCCGAAGATTGACATCGTCAGCGTGACGGGCAGCGTGGCAGCTGGCGAGAGCATCATGGCTGCTGCTTCGAAGAACATCACCAAGGTCTCGCTCGAATTGGGCGGCAAGGCTCCTGCCATCGTGATGAAGGATGCCGACCTGGAGCGTGCTGCTCAGTGGATTGTCGACTCGCGTATCGGCAACAACGGACAGATATGCAACAACGCTGAGCGTGTCTATGTGCAGAAGGATGTGAAGGAAGCCTTCACTAAGATTCTCGTAGAGAAGATGCAGGCTGTGAAGGTGGGCGACCCCTGCGCCGACGAGAGCGTCGACATGGGCCCGCTGGTGGAGCAGCGCGCACTGGAGAGCGTCACCGAGAAGGTAGAGCGTGCCATCAAACAGGGTGCCAAGCTGCTGTGCGGCGGACATAGGGTAGGGGAGAAAGGCTACTTCTACGCTGCCACCGTCCTCGACGACTGCCGTCAGGACATGGACATCATCCACGAGGAGACCTTCGGCCCCGTCATCCCGCTCATCGAGTTCAACACCATCGACGATGCCATCGCTATGGCCAACGACTGCGAGTATGGTCTGGCTTCCAGCATCTTCACCAAGGACCTCAACATTGCCGTGAAAGCCTGCCGTGAGCTGGAGTTTGGCGAGACCTACGTCAACCGCGAGCACTTCGAGGCCATCCAGGGCTTCCACGCCGGCATGAAGAAGAGCGGCATAGGCGGTGCCGACGGCAAGCACGGCGTTGACGAGTACCTCGTTACCCACGTCACCTATCTCGACACCTACGAGGATATGTAATCATCATCACAAGAGAACCAAGTCAAGGGGGCACGAGTCAAAAGGCGTGCCCCCTTTGACATTCTTTTCGACCAGTACGGATGGAATGTATCTTGTTGGCCAAGCGGAGGACAAAGTGTCTGGCCAAAGAGATAAGCCGGAGGGGCTGGGGTGGCTATCTCTTTTCCATTAGCGATTCCACCATCGGGAAACCGAAAGTTTCCAGCCGAGAAACCTTTGGTTTCCTGCCGAGAAACCGATGGTTTCTCGGCAGGAAACTTTTAAAACCTATGTTGCCTTGAAACTGCAGGACTCACACCACGGATTTTCTTCAGACCAAAACTATGAAAGGATGCAAAACTTTGCAATCACCTGGTTGCGGATAATCGTTTTTACGGATATTTTGTTGAATCCGCCTCCTATCCCTTTGCCTGCGAGGGGAACGTGAAGCGGGAGTCGGAGCGTCCTTCTACTTTCCCACTCTGCTGGCGTCCCGAGGGAACTGCTGGCCAGAGAGCGGAAAAACAGTAATGAAAGAAAAAAAGTAGGAAAAAGACTGTTAGTTGCAGATTTTTTTTGTATTTTTGCACGCAAAAGAGTAGAAATGATGAAGAAAGAGCGAACATTAGTCAGTTTTGACTGGGCTTTGAAACGTATGCTGCGCGACAAGGCTAACTTCGTCGTGTTGGAAGGCTTTGTGTCGACATTGCTGGAAACGAATGTGAAGATACACCGTTTGCTGGAAAGCGAAAGCAATATAGATAGGGGCGAGGCAAAGGCTAATCGTGTGGATATCCTGGCAGAAAATTCCGAGGGTGAAATGCTGCTCATCGAGGTGCAGGGAGAGTCGGAATATGCCTATTTCCAGCGTATCTTGTTTGGAGCCTCCAAGCTGGTGACGGAATATATTGACAGTGGGCAGAACTACGACAATGTGAAGAAGGTCTACTCCATCAACATTGTTTTCTTTGACTTGGGCCAAGGCAAAGACTACGTCTACCACGGCAAGACAGAATTTCGCGGCATTCATGAGAACGACGTGCTGATGCTCTCTACATTCCAACGCCAGAAGTTCGGCGTAAGCGAGGTGTATCAGCTCTATCCTGAATACTATATTCTGAAGGTGAACGACTTCAACCGCTGGAGCCGTGTGCCGTTGGAGCAGTGGATTTATTTCCTCTCTACAAGCGAGATTCCTGAAGATGCCGATGCCCCTGGACTGAAAGAGGCACGCGAGAAGTTGCAAGTAGCCAAGATGAGCCGGGAAGAGCAGGCTGCCTACCGTCGCTATTTAGACGACCGCGTCATACTGGCTGATCAGATATATACAGCTCGCGGAGAAGGTAAGTTGGAAGGGCACTTCGAGGGAAAAGAAGAGGGCCTTGCCGAGGGTCGTGCTGAAGGCCTTGCTGAAGGTCGTGCCAAAGGACTTGCTGAAGGTCGTGCCAAAGGCCTTGCTGAAGGTCGTGCTGAAGGTCGTGCTGAAGGTCGTGCTGAAGGTCGATTGGAAGTAAATTTGGAACATGCCCGTATTATGAAAGCAAAAGGGCTTGATTATTCTGTTATTTGTGAAGTGACAGGCTTGTCTATAGAAGAAATAGAGAATCTGAGTTAGGTAATCGTAAAAGACTTAGCTAGAATAATGTAGCTTAGTGCGATTATTTATCTCATGGTGATTAAAACAAACTATTCAATCGAAATAAACAAATGAAAATCGGGTTGTTCATTCCTTGCTATGTCGATGCACTCTACCCTGAGGTGGGAGTGGCGACATGGAAATTGTTGCGCAGCTTGGGGCTCGACGTCGACTATCCTGAGAAGCAGACCTGCTGCGGACAGCCGATGGGTAACGCAGGCTTCGAGCGCATGGCGGTGCCGTTGGCAAAGAAGTACGACGAGCTCTTCGCACACTTCGACTATGTGGTGGCTCCCAGCGTCAGCTGTGCTGCCTATGTGCGATGCTTCCACCCTCATCTCATGAAGGAAGAGAAGTGCGAGGCGGCAGGAAAGACGATGGACTTGGTGGAGTTCCTGCACGATGTCATGCAGGTGAAGAGCCTACCTGCGAAGTTCCCCCACAAGGTGAGCGTTCACAACTCATGCCACGGAGTGAGAGAACTCAACCTGTCGGCGCCTTCAGAGCGCAACATCCCACGGTTCAACAAAATCATCGATTTGCTGAACCTGGTGGACGGCATCGAGATCATGGAGCCTGAGCGCCCTGACGAGTGCTGCGGCTTTGGCGGCATGTTCGCCGTAGAGGAGCAGGCCGTCTCTGCGCGCATGGGCTTGGAAAAGCTGAAGCGGCACATGGCCACAGGAGCCGAATACATCACCGGACCTGACTCTTCCTGTCTCATGCACATGAAGGGCGTGGCACAGAAGCAGGGGCTTGACATACAGTTTATTCATGTTGCACAAATACTTTCCGCAGGACTATGAGCACGAAACATTCAAAAGCAGCAGAGGACTATCTGAAAGATGATGCCGTAGTGACACGCCACGACCAGACTTTCTTCGGCGTGAGGCAGAAGCGCGACCGCATGGCGCAGGCACTGCCCGAGTGGGAAGACCTGCGCGACGCTGCCAGCCAAATCAAGAAGCATACAGAGACGCACCTGGCCGACTATCTGGAGCAGTTCGAGCAGAACGCCCTCAGAAACGGCGTACACGTACACTGGGCACAGAATGCCGACGAGTATAACCGCATAGTCTTTGACATCCTTTCAAAGCACAACGTGAAGAAGGTGGTGAAAAGCAAGAGTATGCTCACCGAGGAGTGCCACCTGAACGAGCATCTGGAGGCAAAGGGCATCGACGTGGTGGAGACCGACCTTGGCGAGCGCATCCTGCAGATGATGAAGCTGGCACCGAGCCATATTGTCATGCCGGCTCTCCATGTTCACCGCGAGGAGATAGGCGACACTTTCCGTAAGCTGATACCTGATTTCAATGAGATAGCGAAAGGCTATTCTGCCATCGCTAACTCCTCACTTCTCACCTCTGAAAACGACCCCACCTTCCTCACCTATGTGGCACGCATGCACCTGCGCCAGCAGTTTGCCGAGGCCGACTGCGGCATGACGGGTGCCAACTTCGGCATTGCTGCCACGGGCGACGTGGTGGTGTGTACCAACGAGGGCAACGCCGACATGTCGACATCGATACCCAAACTGCATATCGTGTCGATGGGCATTGAGAAATTGATACCCGACTATCAAGCTATGGGCGTGTTCCAGCGGTTAGTGGCACGTAGTGGTACAGGACAGGAGACGACGGTTTACACCAGCCACTTCCGAGGCCCGCGACCAGGAGGCGAGATGCACATCGTCTTGGTGGACAACGGACGGAGCGATATCATGGGCAACCCCGAACACTGGCAGACGCTGAAGTGTATGCGCTGCGGCGCCTGCATGAACACCTGCCCCGTTTATCGACGCTCGGCCGGCTACAGCTACACCTATTTCATCCCCGGGCCCATCGGCATCAACTTGGGCATGCTGCGCGACCCGCACAAGTATTACGACAACGTGTCGGCCTGCTCACTCTGCTGCTCGTGCGACAATGTGTGTCCTGTCAAGGTTGACCTCTCCACGCAGGTCTATCGCTGGCGGCAGCAGCTGGAGTCGCTGGGCCATGCCAGCAGCATGAAGAAGATAATGTCGGGGGGCATGAGCTATCTGTTCAATCATCCCGCCTTCTACGTCTCAGCGCTGCGCATGTCGCCGGCTGTCAACTGGATTCCCGCTCCGCTGATGAACCTGAAACTCAACCCCTGGGCCTACGGACACAAGATGATGAGGTTTCCCAAGAAGTCGTTCCACCAACTTTGGAAAAAGAAAGAGCTATGAGTGCAAGAGAAGAAATACTACAGAGGCTTCGCCACAACACCCGCGAGACCTACGACATGCCCGACTTGTCGCAGCTGAGGCCCATCACCTTTGCCGACCCTGTGGCAGAGTTTATCAAGAAGACCACTACGACAGCAGGGGCAAAGCTGATAGAGATGAAGGCTGGGGACAACCTGAATGTCCTGGTGCGGCAGGCTTATCCCGATGCCAGGCTGGTGGCCAGCAACATGCCGGGCGTAGATGCTGACATCAACCCCGACACTGTCGGCGATGCCAAGGAGCTGATGGCGGTGGATGTGGGCGTGATAGAGGGCCGCATCGGTGTGGCTGAGAATGCCTGCATCTGGATACCGCAGCAGACGAAGGAAAAGGCCGTGTGCTTTGCTTCGCAACAGCTGGTCATCGTCCTCCGGCGCGATGCCATTGTCAGCAACATGCACGAAGCCTACCAGCGAATAGCCGACTCGAAAGAATACTTTCAGCAGTATAAGTTCGGCACGTTCATCAGCGGCCCCAGCAAGACTGCCGACATCGAGTCTGCCCTCGTCTATGGGGCGCAGGCAGCACGCGGTGTGACGGTGGTGCTCAGAGGCTAAGCCGAGAGTGCCAGCTCTATCTGGTATTCCTTGGCCATGCGGCGCATGTTGATCAGAGCGTAGCGCATGCGGCCCAAGGAGGTGTTGATGCTGACGTTGGTCAGCTCGGCTATCTCCTTGAACGACAGCTGCTGGTAGAAACGCATGTACACCACCTCACGCTGCGGGGCGGGCAGGGCTTCCATCATTTTCTTCACATCGCGCAGCACCTGCTCGTTCACCAGCTCCGACTCGCGGAACGTGTCGAGCACCGAGGCCATGCTCAGGTTCTGAAGGTCGTTGTCGGCGTTGGGCTCCATGATGTGGCGGCTCTGCTGCTGACGATACCAGTCCATGATGGCGTTGTGCGCGATGCGCGTCAGCCAGAACTGAAACTTCCCCGTGTCGGTGTACTGACCATTCTGCAGCTTGGTGATGGCCTTGACAAACGTCTCCTGGAAGATGTCGTCGGCCAAGTCGTGGTCGTGAACCACAAACATGATGTAAGTGAACAACTTGCTTTGAGTGCGAGATAACAACTCATCAAAAGCACTGTTATTGCCTTCTACATAAAGCATGGCCAACTGCTCGTCGGTCAGCTCGTCAAATTTCTTCATATTCCTTTAAGTTTTGTTATGAAGTAAATTTCTTTCGATAGGCAATAAAAATTTGTTTTGTGAGTTAATAATATGGTTATCGTGTGCAAAAGTAGGTATTTTTTTCGTAACGGCAAAATTTCTTTGCCTTTTTTTTTTCGTTTCTGCCAAAAAAAATAAACGTGCTGTACGGATGGAGTGACATAGATGCGTCGCAATTATGTCAGTTGATACCGCGAAGCGGTCTGAGAAAAAACCAATAAAAACCAATATAAACAAGAAAAACAATTTGTGACAACAGCTATCGCCTTGACCGGCAATAAGTCCCTTCGGGACTGTAAATAGGTTGGGACATCTCTGACAAACCACCCCTGACCCCTCCTTTGGAAAAGGAGGGGAAGGGCTGCGCCGTCATGTAGCCGTTGCAGAGGTAACTCAATTCTCCCCCTTGCAAA
>JAEEPZ010000208.1 GCA_016285055.1 Prevotella sp. | reverse complement strand
GGTACTCCTCTACGAAGTCCGACTCCAGCACACGGTAGATGTCCTGCGCGCGGACGGGCTTCTATTTCGAGAGCTCCGCCCAGAGGCTGTTCACGACGCGGTCGGCGATCGGCTGCCAGTCGGTTCCGTCGGTCTCGTAGTTCGACGGCAGCCTGCACTCCACCCGCCTCGTGATCACGTTATGCCTGAGGTACAGCCTCCCGCCGAGGAACGCCTTGATGTCCTCGACCGACGCATACACCTCCCGCCAGCTTTTCTTGTGCTCCTTCTCCTGCATGCCGTCCCCCTCGGCAGCAGCTTTCTGCTTGCGTTTCTTTTTAGGTTTATCTTCACTCATAGACAAATATATTTTTTTTATGTCTAAAATAATCTCGCTACGAAGTTACGAAAAGAAACGGGCACATGCAAATATTTACACCACGAATTGACTCCGCAGCGTAAAACTGTAAACTGAGCGTTTACACCGACCTAAATAAAGAGGTCACGAACGCACACATCCAGCACATTCGCGACCTCATGCAATCGGCTCAACGTGATATCCCGTTGACCGTTTATCCAGTAGTTGACCGTCTGACGAGATACTCCAATGAGTTCTGCCAGCTCGGCATCACTCACATTTTTTTCATCATCACTCTGCGCAGATTCAACTGCGACTCATACTTTACTTTTTTCATTTTGTTTGTTTTAAAAATGTTTATACTAATAGCCCCACCACCAGAATTGGCAGTGAGGCTAAAATTATTTACGGCTTCTTCAGACCCTCTCTAGCTCCCCCTCACTAAGGGGGAGAACTAATTACCTCCAGCCTTATAACTAGGGGCGCAAGGTGCCTGTCCCCTCTGCGCCCTCATCTCACAAGACTCCTGTCCCCCTGTGTCCACTGAAGCCCTCACAAACAACCACATTCTCGCCGCATATTTCGCGCAACACAAAGTCCTTATTAATTCTCATTGTATATTATCTATTATTCGTAATAGTCTCGCGGGTCAACTCCGTCGCCTCCCTGTTGGGCAGGTTCTTCAGATGATAGAAAGGTATCTCAGTGGCGAGCTGGCCCATCAGGGGCGTGAGCAGCGCCATGGCGGCATCGTCCCACATGGGCATCATCACCTGATTGAGCAGTACGATCATCGCCTCTTGTTTCGTGAGGCGGCGGATGCTGTTCTCGGGGGCTTGCTCTAAGGAGATGAGTGCACGAATGGGCACTTGCTTCTGTTGCCTGATACCGTCCTTGCCGTCCCAAGGCATGCCATAGCCTACCCACTGGCCGTCAATACGGCGAAGACCTGGGCGGTCGCCGATGATGAAGTCGGCACCCTGATGCTCCACCCACAACTTGGCCTGCGTCGATTTGCCCATGCCCGAGGGACCGAGGAACACCACACCGTAGCCGTCTTTCTCTACCAGCGAAGCGTGCAGAGGCATCCCGTCGCGCATCGTCATGCCTGCCTCACAGGCGGCACGGATGGCAGAGGAAAAGGGAATGTCAGGGGTCACCCATCTTTGTATCACTTCCTCATAATAGCGCTGTCGGGAGATGTAAAGTGTCATAACCCTATAGTCTCTGCTACACGTCAGCACATACTTACCGTTACGTTTCATCGTGTCCTCGTTCATCAGTGAGACGAAGGCCCATGAATCATGCATGTCGTGGATATTAAACCGGTCTGTCGTGCAGACAACGGGATGGGTAATTGCCTCGGCATACTGTTGGTCAAGCAGTACCTCACCGCCCCAACGCACAGTAAAGGTATGGGTAGCAGGCATTACCTGACTGAAGCCAGCCAAGTAGTCCATGTAATCGCTGTTGCTGATGTATTCATCCACCAGCAAGCGATAGTTGGCAAAGTAGTATTCGTGCATGGGTACTAAAAAAGTCGTGGGAATAAACGGTGCAGTTTGTTCATCACCCTGAATGGTAGCAACAGCAAAGGGCGCAGGGGCAACAGCGCGTTCCACAGCTGGAACACCTTCTGCCATCGGGGCGACTCACAATCAATGGTCAGCCGTCCACGCTTGATGAACAGTGCCTTGCCAAGAATCTGCCTCTTGGGCTGCCAATGGTCGGGGTGCAGGTTGCCGTCGCCGAAGGTCTGCACACGCTCACCGTCTATCCGGTAGAGCCGATGCAGACAGTAGTCGCCACCAAGGTATTTGCCCGGGAACAGCACGATGTCACCCAACTTCAACGTCTCTGCCTTGACCGACGTAATCATCACATTGTCGCGGAAGGGACGGACAAACGGCAGCATACTGCCACCAGTCACCTGAAACCAGACGGGTATTTGCCCCGCTCCGTCAGGCGACTGCTCCCGCAGCGCTACCCATTGCTCTACGGTCAGCGATATCTTCTTGTCCATTGTCGTCTCGCTGGCGGAGGTCAGTCCACCACGCCGGCCTCCCGCAGCAAGTCGATGGTTTTCTGCACGCTGGCAAGGGCCTTCTCGGGCGTTACGTCGTACTCGGCCACAAGTGCGGCAGCCGTCTCCTCGACGGTCTTGCCGGCCTGCAACTGCTCGAAGATGAGCGCAGCGGTATCGTTCAGATTCAGTGCACCGCCGAAGTCCTTGACCTTCAGCCCCGCAGGCAGCACGACGTTTAAGCCGCACACCTTACGTAGCACAAAGTCTTTGTTCAATTGTGGTTCGCTCATTTTTAACTCATGATCCTTTACACATGGGGGTGGGTTCAGTCGCATCAGCAAAGGATGAAGGCAAAGTGCAAGTAGACGCTGCAATTCTGGTCTTGAAGTCAAACTCTACCTTCTGAACGGTAGGCTCCTCGTAAATCTTTTTTTCCATAATTTTTTTATTTAAATTGTTATACAATATGACCTTTCGGTCGTTAATTACTTTTTTCTGTCTCTTGAGTGGCTTTGTATTGTGCCTTCACATAGTTGCAATAATCGGGATCACACTGATGTTTGGCAGCCACTTTTTGGTGATTCATCGGGCAGTAATGGCACTTGTCGTTCAGTTCGCAACTGTGACATGCCTTTGGAATCTCGTAGTTCTTCACTGCTTCGTTTACCTCGCTCCAGGCCTGACGGAAGCCGTCACGCAGCGGATAGGCACAGACCACATCCCTCGGGAATGCCAAGCAGGGCAGCAAGACGCCATCCCAGTTGACGGCAAAGCCCAAGCGCCCTGCGCTGCAATACAGCCCCTTGTCCCACAACACAGGGCGGTTCCTCCGCTTCATAAAGAACTCATGGTCGGCAGGGTCATACAGCGGGGGTAACATCTCCTTCGCTTTTTCCTTGATACTCATGTCCTCTTCAAGGGTAAGGTCGAAGTCGGCCTTCTTCCTGCCCGTGTTGTCGTGAGCCTCTATCAGGCTGCCATTCACCATCACGCTGACGCCAAACGACCCTGCCAGCTGCATCACCCGCT
The DNA here is from genome assembly GCA_016285055.1 of Prevotella sp. Taxonomy (GTDB): domain Bacteria; phylum Bacteroidota; class Bacteroidia; order Bacteroidales; family Bacteroidaceae; genus Prevotella. The sequence goes on along the minus strand of JAEEPZ010000208.1, from coordinate 642 downwards.
CCGTCCAGGGCGACATATAACTGCTGGGAGTCACCATGATCTGAATTGTCAGCCCAGCATCGACGGCCATCCGGATATGGCTCACCACTTGCTCGTAGGCATCCACACCCGTCACCGCCACATACGACTCGCTGTCGCAGCCATAAAGGGAGATATCGAGTTTGTAAGGCGGGTATTCCTTAAACCGTTTGACGGCCTCCTCGTTCAGCAGGACGCCGTTGGTCTTGACCTGGGTGACGATGCCATGGTTAAGCAGATACATATAGATATCCCAAAAGGCGGGGTGTGTCATCGCCTCGCCGCCCGTGAGCAGCGCCTCCATCATGCCCTCGTCGATGGCCTGCTGGATGAGCGATATCCATTGCTCGCCCGACAGCATCTGGTGCTTCACCGACGGGTCTTGCAGATGCACATAGCACATCTTGCAGTCGAGGTTGCACAGCGGTGTCAACTCAAAACTGCCACCATACGGGATGTCCGCCTCGCGGGTCCGCTCCTGTATCATGGCGATGAATTCTCTATAGGGTAATTTGTCCATGTTTTGGTTGTTATTTCGGCTGCAAGGACGGTGCAAGCCGAGAGCAAAAGAACTTGTTCATTTTGCCGAGGCGCAGCCCGTTCTCGCACGCTTTTGCGTGCAAA
>JAEEPZ010000083.1 GCA_016285055.1 Prevotella sp. | reverse complement strand
GGCAGTGGATATGAGGCAGCGAAAAAGTTACAGACCCCACCCCTAACCCCTCCCCTTGAAGGGAGGGGATGGCTGCGCATTGAGCTATGCGGTGGGCAAGGCGATAGCTATTGTACCAATTTGTTTTTCTTGGTTTTTATTGGTTTTTTCTCTGGCCGCTTCGCGGTATCAACTCACATAGATCATGTCACTCCATCCGTACAGCACGAAAAAGTTTCGACCTGTGAGGTTGGGATAGGACATCGTTACATAGCTATTTATGTGAGTTAATAGTTGATCATGTTCGATAGTCAAAGGCTCGAGGTAGCCCTATTCTCCCCCTTGCAAAGGGGGAGTTAGAGGGGGATTCATCTGCGCAGTTTGAATCCCCCCCTGCCCCCCCTTTGCAAGGGGGGGAATCAGTTACCTCTGCGGCGGCTAAGTGATGGCTGCGTATTGAGTTATGCAGTGGGCAAGGCGCAGCAAAGTCCCGAAGGGACGACGGATTACAGGCACAATACTTTTTTCTAATTCTTGGGAACAATTCTTTCCAATTCTTTCTAATTCTTTTCCAACAGAGCCGCTTGTCTTGGAAAGAAATGAAAAACGTAAAGAAAAATGACCATCCGGCCTACTCCACCACCATTTTGTCGATGTCGGGCATCCATGCGTTGTCGTTGGACAGGGCGATGCTGTTGCGGCCTTTCTTCAGCGTGACGATGCAGGAGACGGTGGCCGGCGTGTTCCAGTCGGTGCCGTGAACTGTGAGTGTGGCGGCTTTCTGTCCGTTGACGATGACGTCCATGTTGCGGTCTTCGCCGCTGAAGCAGGTGATGGTGACGGTGCGCTGTCCGCCCTTCCTGACATAGACATTGTTCCACTGCAGCTGGTTCTCCTGACGGCTGCCGAGCCAGCAGGCGTTATATCCTCCGCTGGATGCGGCGCTGGCCACATAGACGCCGCTCTTCTCGGCCTCGTTGTTGCGTATCTCCTGATAGGTGGGGATATAGGCGGTCTCGGCCTCATAGACCTTGCGGTCGAGGCGCTTCTGGCCCTTGACGCGATAGATCTTCGTGCCGTGTGCGGGAATCTTGAGAGGGATGGGGTTCATGTCGTAGAGATAGTCGCGCTGGGCGAAGCAGTCGTAATACTGCACGGCTCCGCCCAGGTCGATGGTGGCAGGGCGGAAGGTGACGGTCTGCTCTTCGTCACTGGGATTGTAGATGGCCACGGCGCGCTCCTTGCCCTGCAGCTTCTTGATGTCCTTGACGAGGATGAAGCACTCGCCCTGCTTCTCGGCGACGTATGCCTGCAGGTGCAGCGGGTCTTGATTGAGTGCGATGAGGTCTTTGTTGCACATCAGCTTGAGTGCCTCCGGGCGTATGTTGGCCATGTCGCAGCCTATGAGCAGCGGCGAGCTCATGATGCACCACATGCCGAAGTGTGTCTCGTCCTCGGTCTGCGACATCGAGCGTCCTGTCTCGAGCATGTCCATGTCGTTGTAGTGTCCGTCGTGGCAATAGGCGCTGAGGTAGAGGTTCTCTGCGAGGATGCCCTTCACGCTGCGCCATGCGTCAAAGATGTCGCCGGTGGTTCGCCACGAGTCGGCCACGTCGGCGCTCCACGTGCCGGGGTAGGCCCATCGGCACATGTTGTAGACGATGCCCTGCTTCTTGCAGCCCTTGATGGCGTTGCTGATTTTGGTGTATTGCTGCTGCTCGTCGAGGTTCATGTGCCGCCCGCCGCAGTAGTCCACCTTGATGAAGTCGAAGTCCCACTCGTCGAAGTAAAGCCGACAGTCGTCAGCCTCATGCCCTGCAAAGCCCACGCCGATGCCCCAGGCATGTCGGTTGCCGCTGCCGCAAGTGTTGTCGCCGGCATCGCTGTAGATGCCAGCCTTCAGTCCCAGTCCATGAATATAGTCCACCAATGCGCGCATGCCGCTGGGGAATAGCTTGGTGTTCAGGCGCAGGCGTCCGTCGGAGCCGCGGCCGTCCCAGTAGCCGTCGTCGATGTTGACAAACTGATAGCCGGCCTGTTGCAGCCCGCTGTTGTGCATGGCGTCGGCCTGCTGACGGATGAGCTCCTCGTTGATGTTGAGGGCAAAGGTGTTCCACGAGCTCCAGCCCATGGTGGGGGTGCGCTGCGCCATGGTCGTAGCTGCTACGAGCATGAGCAGTAAAAAGATGTTTTTACGCATGGTTATGATAGGTTTTTAGCATCAATGATTCATGGGTACTGTTTGGCTACAGCAGACTCTCTATGGCCTTGTTGAGGTCTTCCACTTGCGAGGAGCGCATCTGCAGGCTGTTGTCGCGGTCAATGAGGAAGAACTCTGGCACGGCCTCCACGTTGTACTGCATGCAGGAAGACGCTGTGGGGTCGAGTACGCAAATCCAGGGCAGGTTGGCCGTGGCCTGCTTCCACTGGAACTCATCGCCGTCGACGGCCACCTGGTAGATCTCCAGGCCGCGGTCGTGGTAGCGGTCGTACAGCTGGCGCAGCTTGAGGATGCGCGCTCCCGACTCGGGCGAGGCGAAGAGGTGGAAGTCGAGCAGCACCACCTGTCCCTTCAGCTCTGTCAGCGTGCGCATGTTGTTGCGGCGGTCGGGCAGACTCAGGTCGATGAGGTTGGCCACACTGACGCGGCCCTCGTCGAAGAGCAGCTGCTGCTTGGCGGCCACCTTGCGCGTGGTGTTGATGTGCCGCTCCACCATGTTCCACAGCTGCTGCGCGCGCTCCGACTCGGGGTAGAACTGCTTCCAGCAGGTGGCCACGGCGCGGTAGGCGATGCCGTCGATGCTGTCGCCCAGCATGAAGATGTCGTTGGTGAGCTGCGCATAGCGGTGGCCCAGCTTCTGGCTCAGTGCGAAGTAGGCATAGGCGCTCTGCGGCTCGCCGACAATGTAGTTGCGCAGCAGGGTGTCCTTGTATGCACGCAGCATCTTCTGCAGCGAGTCGAGCATCGTCATGGGCGGCAGGGCAGTGTTGTCCTCGAGGTTGTAGACCCGCTGCTGCAACTGACTGTGCATCAGTGCGAGCTGGCGTATCTTCTCGCTGCTGGCCGAGCCACTGACGCTGTAGTTCTGTGCCAGGGCGGGCAGCTGGCCGTTGATGGTGACGGTCTCGGTGGAGTCGATGGAGAAATTGACATACTCGCGTCCCTGCTGGCCCACAGCGAGGACATAGAGGTCGGGGCTGTCGGGGGCGGCAGCGCTGATGCTGAAATGTCCGCTGCCGTCAGCCTTGGTAGAGTCGAGCAGTACGGTGCCCGACATAGAGCGGTGGAAGAGATAGAGCGTGGAGTCCTGGGCGCCGCCAATGGTGCCTTCCACGGAGAATTCCGGTCCGCGGCTGCACGAGGCTATGACCAGTGCAGCTGCTATGGCAGTGAGGGAAACAACTATTCTGTTCATCTTTTTTAAGGAGTTCTATTTTTAAGGAGTTCTATTTTTAAGGAGTTCTATTTTTAAGGAGTTAAAGGAGTTAAAGGAGTTAAAGGAGTTAAAGACAATACCTCTTGCGCAAGTTTAGGAGATTAAGGAGTTTTCTTTTAAGGAGTTAGAGGAGTTTTCCTTTAAGGAGTTAAAGGAATTAAGGGAGTTAAAGGAGTTAAAGACAATACCTTTGCTGTGGATTTCAACCCAGAGACAAAAGCTTTTCATGGAAGAGTCATTTGTCTTTAACTCCTTTAACTCCTAAAAAATGGAATAGCTATGACTGCATGTCGTAGACCACCTGCATGAGGCGCTTGCCGATGGCGTCGGCCTCCTCCATGGTCTGTGCCTCGCTGTAGACGCGTATGATGGGCTCGGTGTTCGACTTGCGCAGATGCACCCACTTGTCTGGGAAGTCTATCTTCACGCCGTCGATGTCGTTGACCTGGGCTTCGGGGTCTTGGGCGAACATCTCCTTCACCTTGACGAGGATGGCATCGACGTCGGTCTCCGGCGTCAGGTCGATGCGGTTCTTGGCTATCTGATAGTCGGGGAAGGTCTTGCGCAGCTCGCTGGCCGTCATGCCTTTCTGTGCCAGACTGCTGAGGAAGAGTCCGATGCCCACGAGGGCGTCGCGGCCATAGTGGCTCTCGGGATAGATGACACCGCCGTTGCCCTCGCCGCCAATGACGGCACCTACTTCCTTCATCTTCGTCGTGACGTTCACCTCGCCAACGGCAGCAGCAGCGTAGTGGCCGCCATGCTTCTCAGTGACGTCGCGCAGTGCACGGGTCGAACTGAGGTTGGAGACGGTATAAGCCCCCTCTGCTGCCCCCGATGAGGCTCCCAGCACGTAGTCGGCCACGCTGACCAGCGTGTACTCCTCGCCGAACATCTTGCCGTCTTCGCAGATGAAGGCCAGACGGTCGACGTCGGGGTCGACGACAATGCCGAGGTCGCAGCCGCCCTTGCCCATCCGCTCCATGATGCCCTGGAGGTTCTTCTCTAATGGCTCGGGGTTGTGGGCAAACTGACCGTTGCAGCCGCCGTTGAGTATCTCGTAAGTCACGCCGAGGGCTTTGAACAACTCGGGCAGGATGATGCCGCCGACGCTGTTGATGGTGTCGGCGCAGACGCGGAACTTGCGGGCACGGATGGCCTCGACGTCTACCAGCGGCAGGTCGAGGACGCTCTGCACGTGGCGCTTGTTCATCGTGTCGTCCATGACGACGTGGCCCAGCTTCTCCACGGGTGCATACTCAAAATCCTCGGCCTCGGCTATGCGCAGCACCTCGGCGCCGTCGGCAGCGGTGAGAAACTCGCCCTCGCTGTCCAGCAGCTTCAAGGCGTTCCACTGCGTAGGATTGTGGCTGGCCGTGATGATGATGCCGCCGTCGGCCTTGTGCCAGCGCACGGCCAGCTCGGTAGTGGGCGTGGTGGCCAGGCCGATGTCGATGACCTCGTAGCCCATGCCCACCAGGGTGCCGCATACCACGTCGCGCACCATGGGGCCGCTGATACGGCCGTCGCGGCCCACAACCAGCTTTTTGCCTTTGATGAAGGTGGCGTAGGCCGTGGTGAATTTTACTATGTCAAGGGGGTTGAGCGTGTTGCCCGTGCGTCCGCCAATGGTGCCGCGGATGCCTGAAATGCTTTTGATAAGTGTCATAATGATAAACGGTTATAAATCAGTCTTTCGCATGAAAGTGATTTCGTAATAATAGGGATAGACGTAGCTGGAGGCCATGCTGTGGCCCTGCGTGTGGGGCACGATGAGTCGCACTTTGGCAATGTTGTCGTCTTCTGTCCGCGGACGCCCCACGTTGATGTAGGTCAGCGGTGCGAGGAAGCCTGCGGGCACGGTGCCGGAATTGTAGGCACTCACCCAGGCGCCGCTGGTGAACGAGGCGGTGAAGGTGTTGCCCTTTCTGCTGACGTTCATAATGTCAACATCGTAGGGGTTGGTGACGTTGTACACATACATCGTGTCGAGCAGGCAGCGCTCGAAGAAGCGCACCAGCAGGTCGCTAGTCTCACCGTCCTGCAAGGGTGTGCCGCAGCCTTTGTGCATGATCTGCATGTAGACGCCATTGTTTTCTAAGTAGACAAACTCGCGCTTGTTGACATCAGTCATGTTTCCTTGCTCGTGGAACTGCTGCTCGGTGATGACCACAAAGGCGGAGTCGCTGAGCAGCTGGCGGATGGCCTTGCGCTCCTTCTCCTTCTTGTCGCCGTAGGTCTCGTAGTCGTTGCACGATGTCAACATGCCCAGCAGCAAGCCCAAAGGGAGGAGCAGCATCATTGCTTTTCTCATATTTATTATGTCTTTTTCTTGTTGCGGGTGCAAAGGTATGAAAAAGTTGGGAGTTAGGAATGAGGAGTAAGGAGTTACTTTCTCCGGCTTAACGTTTTTTCACGGAGAAGTTTGCTCCTGTCACTACTTTGATTTGTCCGACGGCTTCCGATTGATTCGACCTGAGTGGTTGGAATCAGACATAATGACGCCGCTAATTAGGTCGGGTGATGTCTGCGACGCTACACGAATAACCACAAATGAACACAAATTCTTTGTAAATAATATTTGTGAGACATTTATGGCCATTCACGAATATTTATGTTCTTGGGTGAGCCAAACGGCAGAGCTGAGCTTGTAGTAACTCAGTTCTCCCCCTTGTAAAGGGGGAGTTAGAGGGGGATTCATCTGCGCAGAAGCAATCCCCCCCTGCCCCCCCTTTGCAAGGGGGGGAATAAGTTACCTCTTCGGCGGCTACATGACGGCGCAGCCATTCCCCTCCTTTTCCAAAGGAGGGGTAGGGGTGGTTTGTCAGAGATGTCCCAACCTATTTTTTCCAAAGGAGGGGTAGGGGTGGTTTGTCAGAGATGTCCCAATCTATTTACAGCCCCGAAGGGGCGACGGAATACAGTCAGGGGCAACGCTCCTGTAAACTGTTGGCCACCAACAAATGAAGCCCCGAAGGGGCGACGGATATTCTGTGCTCACAGTTCCTTTTCAAACGCCAGTATGGCTTGCTTGGTAATGTCCACGGCTTCGGCTAACGAGCAGAAGAGTCGTCCGCCGGAGGCGTTGAGATGACCGCCGCCGTTGAAGAACTGTGCCGCCATCTTGTTGCAGGGAAATTGGTCGACGGAGCGCAGGCTGACCCAGATGAGGTTGTCCTTCTCCGTGTCTTCGCGCAGCGAGATGCTCAGCTTGTGGCCCTTGATTTGCAGCGGCATGTTCACCAGTCCCTCAGCGTCGCCCTTGACGAAGTGAAAGCGCTTCATGTCGTCGCGGGTGATGGTGAAATAGCTGGCGTGGCGCGCACTGTCTACCACCAGTCGCTCATACATGACAAAGCCCATCAGCCTGAGCCTGTTCTCTGAGAAGTTGTGATAGACGTTGCGGTAAATCTTGTCCTTGTTGATGTGCTTGGTGAGCAGCTGCGAGATGATGAAATAGATGTCGCACGAGTCGCTGTTGTAGGTGAAGGCACCCGTGTCGGTCATCATGCCGCAGTAGATGGGCACGGCGAAGTGCTTCGTCAACTGGTCGAAGCATCCCAGCTGCCATACGATGCGGAAGACGAGCTCGCAGGTGCTGCTGGCCTCGGGGAGCGAGATGGTGAGGACGGTGTCGACGGTGGGGTCGAGGTGGTGGTCGATGAGCACTTTCTTAGCAGGTGAGCCGCAAAGCGCACTCTCCATCTCGGCGGTGCGGTGGGCAGAGTTGAAGTCGAGGCAGAACACCAGGTCGGCGTGGGCCAGCACAAAGTCGCAGCCCTCGCGGTGCTTGTCGTAGCGGATGATTTTCTCGCTGTTGGGCAGCCAGTGCAGGTAGTCGGGATATTGGTCGGGCACGAAGATCTGCGGCTCTTTGCCATAGACCGACTTCAAGACTTCTGCCCACGCCAGACACGAGCCGAGGGCATCGCCGTCGGCATTTTGGTGGCAGGTGAGCACGATGGTCTCGCTTTCAGCTATCAGCTTCAACAGCTGTTCCTGCTGCTCAGAGGTAATGATGTTGTTCAGCACGTCGTTTAATGATTTTTCCTACAATGCGGCCACCTCGTCCTCGGTGAGGCCGGTACTTTCCATGATGAGGGCCACGGGGACTTTGCCTTTCAGGCTGCGGGCTATCTTGAGCTTCTCGTTGTGCTCGCCTTCTTTGATGCCCTGCCTGATGCCTGCCTCCATACCCTGCCTGATGCCCTCGTCGACGCCGTCGATGTACTTCGACTTCATCACGTCGTTCTCCACCATCTGGCGCTCCAGCTCGCGGTAGTAGTCACGGCGCTCGTCGTCGCTCAGGTTGCTCACACGCAGCTTTTCGCGTGCCTCGGCCAGCCCCTTGGCCGTGGCGTGTTCGGGTATGTCGCCCGTCTTCAGGAAGCTGATCCATTCATCCAAGGTGTCGCGCGCCACATCGTTGAAGCCATTCACCTTCAGCACGTAGTATTCGGGCATGAGGTCGGCCGGCGCGTTGCCGCCGAAGAGGGCGCGCTGCTTGTCGGAGAGCAGCAGCTCGTCGTCGTCGTGCAGCCCGCGGAACACTGTCTTTCCGTGGTACACGTAGTCGGTGCCCTGTCCCAGGTCGAAGTAGACGATGTTGACAGAGTACACCTTCGTCACCTTCTCGTAGCCCTGGCCCTCGTCGATGTACTCAGTGACGGCCTTCGAGGTGCCGTAGAGCATGCGGTAGAAATAGCTGTACTGCCGCTCGTACTGCACCTCGATGATGATTTTGCGTCCCTGGCCGTCCTCGCACATGATGTCTACGCGGTTCGACTTGTCGCGCGCGTACTCCTTGTTACCTTCGCTTTCCAGGAAACGGTCAATCTTGACGTCCTGCCTGAGCAATTCCGACAGAAAGCCCTCCAGCACAACAAAGTTTGCCTTGTTGCGCAGCAGGCGCTTCAGTGCCCAGTCGAAGGTGATGAACTTCCTCATATATTATCAGAAAAGCTTGTTGGGATAGACTCCCTCGTCGACCAGTTTCTGGATGCGGTCGACGGTGGCCTGGCGGTCGGCGGCGTAGGTCACGCCGAACCACTTGCTCGTGGTGTCGAGCACCTCGCAGGTGGCGGTGCCCTCGGTGATGAGCTTGTTCACCATCAGGGGGATGAAGAACTCGGCCTTCAGGTTCTCCATGTTCTTCGGGTCGCTGAGGAACTCACGGAAGTAAGCCTCGCTGTAGTCGAAGTAGTCGGGTGTGAAGCCCCACATGTTCATCGAGACGGGCACGTTCTCCTCCAGCGGCTGCCACTCGCCCTGCTCATCCTTGTACTTGATGACGCCGTCGATGCGCATAATCTCGGTGCGCTCCACCACGTCGGTGAGATGGCGCTTGTCGTTGTAGGCGCAGACGCCGCGTGCCACCGAGCCGTTCTCGCTCAGCGTGTTGCAGCAGCGGAAGCCCACCATGGCATACGTGTTCTTCGAGCCTTCGGGCAGGTTGCTGAGGAACTTGCCTATCTGCATGAAGGCATCACGGCCGTAGAAGTCGTCGCAGTTGATGACGCAGAACGGCTCCTTGATGACGTCCTTGCCCATCAGCACGGCGTGGTTGGTGCCCCAGGGCTTGACACGGCCCTCGGGAACGGTGAAGCCTTCGGGCAGCGAGTCGAGGGCCTGGAAGCAGAGCTCGCAGGGCACCTGACCCTCATACTTCGAGAGAATCTGTGTGCGGAACTGCTCCTCGAAGTCCTTGCGGATGACCCATACAATCTTGCCGAATCCGGCCTGAATGGCGTCATAAATACTATAGTCCATGATGGTCTCGCCGTTGGGGCCCAGACCGTCGAGCTGCTTCAGTCCGCCGTAGCGGCTGCCCATGCCAGCAGCGAGCAGAAATAATGTAGGTTTCATGTTTGTTGTGGTTTGTCGTTAATTGTTACGTGACTTTTGTGTGCAAAGGTACGGATTATTTCTGACAATGTGGCACATTGGCGTGTTTTTTTTAGGGGAAAAATTGCATGCTGCTGTTTTTTTGATTACCTTTGCAACCGCAAATGCAAGAAATGGAAGTATTTATATGATGAAAAAGGCATTTTTCTGGGCCCTGCTGCTCACAGTGAGCATGACGGCCTGCAAGGGTGGCAAGACGGAGAGCGCTGCCACAGAAGAGAAGGAGCCGGCCGTGGGCCTGGCCGTTGACGAGAGCAGTTTTCCTGACCCTGCCCTGCGTGGCGTCATTGCCAAGACCAGCTCAGGCGAGGACGACATCCTGACCGACTATGAGCTGGACGACTTCTGGAACCTCGACGTGAACTATGAGGACGTGGCCAGCCTGCAAGGCATCGAGCTGCTGCCCAACCTGCAGTCGCTGCACGCGAATGCCTTCCAGGGCGCTGCCATCGATGTGAGCAAGAACACGAAGCTGACGGAAATATACTGCTGCGACTCGCCCAAGCTGACATCGCTGACGCTGGGCGAGCAGCCTGAACTGACAACCCTGAACATCAACAACACCAACATCTCGAACATCGACCTGACGAAGTGCCCCAAGCTCGAGACGCTGCGCATGAAGGGCACACCTATCGGTGCCGTCGACCTGTCGGGATGCCCCGAGCTGAAGGAAATAGAATGTGACGCTGTGCTCATGCCCGGCCTCGACCTCTCGGCTTGCCCCAACGCTGGTTTCGTGGATTAATCATCACAAACTTTTGACAATGAGCAACGACAATGAGATGACTCCACAGCAGAGCCAACCGGCAGAGCGCCGGCAGAGACGCCAGCCGGAGACAATAGGCGAGTTACAGCAATGGTATGCCGACCACAACCTGCCGCCTGAGGAGGTGACACGTTTCTTCATTGGCAGAAACATCACGGCGCCCAAAGCCTTCGGCATCTACAAGGACGAGAATGGCGAGTTTGTGGTGTACAAGAACAAAGCCAGCGGCGAGCGTGCCATCCGCTATCAGGGTCCCGACGAGCGCTTTGCCGTAGGCGAGATACTGTCAAAGCTGAAAGACGAGATAGCCAAGCGTAAAGGCAACAAGCCGAGAAACAACGTCAGCAGCATGGCGGCGTCATCCAGCGACACGTCAGAACCGTCATCGGCCAGTGGCCTGACGTGGTCGTTCAACAAGACAGCGGGGAAGGGATGCTTCCTCGTCGGCTTGGTCATGGCCATCCTGGCTATCTTCATCCCCTCTTCAAAAGAGGTGCCCAACGGCTACTACAGCTATGACGACACCCCCTACTATCACCAGGGGTCGTCGTGGTACCGTTACAATGCTGCCGACATGATCTGGGCACTCGCCGAGTCGCTCGATGAAATCATTACCAAGGACAATGTCGACCAGTATCGGCTTAAAAGCTTCAGCGGACGTCGGTTTGAAGACACTGAATGGTATGATAAGGGCAGCAGCTATGACAATGATGATGACAGCAACTACAACTGGGACGATGATGACAGCTGGGACAGCGACGACACGAACTGGGACGATGACTGGTAATCATCGTCCCTCCTAAACACTGGCGTGGCGCAAGCCCTTTTTTCTTTTTAAACACGAATGACCATGCGCTCGGCTCTGCCGCTTGCTACCGAAGGGACGCAAGAATTAAACACGAATTTCTCATGAATTTTTATTTATGAATAATTCGTGATTCATTCGTGAATAATTCATGTTGCGTCGCAGACATTTTCAAACACGAATGACCATCAATTAAACACGAATTTCTCACAAATTATTATTTACGAGTATTTGCGTGTCATTCGCGTATATTCGCGTTGCGTCGCAGACATTTTCAAACACGAATGACCATCAATTAAACACGAATTATTCATCAATTATAATTTACGGCATCGGGAATTTTTGCGTTCTGAGCGGTTAAACAACCTGTGCATGTCGATTTACAGGTTTTTCAGCCCGCATGTATTCGTAACCTTATTGCTTTTAGTATTTTAAAATTGTCCGTAATTTTTCTTTACATTTCGGACTTTTCGTCCGAAGCCTTCGGACGACTTGTCCGAAGCCTTCGGACAGAGTGTCCGAAGCCTTCGGACTTTTTTGGGGAGCTTCATTTTGGTAGTCCCCTTACAGGGGGTGGGCGGGGGGAGGGACGCGGCGGGAGCTTAGAACGGGTAGCCGATGGCGATGTGCAGGGTGTGCATATCCTTGAAGCGGGGAATGTTGAAGTAGCCGCCGTGCCCTGTGTCGTAGGGCAGGTGCAGGCCGAAGCCCCAGTCCACACGAAGGACGAGGAAATCGAGGTCGTAGCGCAAGCCGAAGCCGGTGCCGGTGGCCAGCTGCTTGAAGAAGTTCTTGGCGCGGAACTTCCAGCCGGAGAACAACTTGTTCCATTCGTCTAAGAAATCGCGCTCATAGCCGTCTACTTCGTCGTCGTTGAAGCTTATGGTCCAGTCCTCAGAGTTCCACACATTGCCTGCATCGAGGAACACGGCACCATAGAGATTGCCGGAGAGCCGCTTGCGCCATTCTAAGTTCATGACCACCTTCACATCGCCGTTCTGCAACATATACGAGAACTGGCGGCTGTTGCCAAATCCTTCAAACGAGCCGGGGCCGATGCTGCGCACGGGGAAGGCGCGGATGCTGTTGGCACCGCCCACGTAGAACATCTCGCTGAACGGTCCCGACACGCTGTTGCCGTAGCTCCACATCAAACCGTAGTTCAGATGGGCCACGAGCTTCGAGCTGGAGCTCAGCGTCCACGTCTTCGTCAGGTCGGTCTCAATCTTGAGGAACTGCGAATAGGGATTCTTGAACAGCGTCTTCTCTTTCTGGTTCCACCCGTTGCCTTGTATGAGCACGTCGTAGAGGGCGGTCATGTTGCCGGCCTCCTCCACCGTTGTCTCCCAGCGGATGGGGTTGCGCATCGTGGTGGGCGACGTGTAGGTATAGGTGTAGCGCATCTTCGGGATGAAATAATCGTCCATGGTGGTTGTGAGGTAGGGACTCGCCTCCAACAAGCTGTCGAAACGCTCGGTGTGACTGTTCATAAACTGATATTTCACCGTCAGCGGTGAGAACTCGTGGCGGCTGCTCTCCGTGGGCTGCCACCGGTAGGTCCACTCGCCGCTGACAATGTGCATCTTGTAGTAGCTGGGGCGGCGCACCACATCGGTAGACACTTTCAGGATGGTTGAGGGCGGCACATAGAAGCGGCGGAAGCGGCGTCGGCGACGCTCGGCGGTGGCCGGCCCCGCTGTGCCGGCAGTGCCTGACGCACTGGCCACCCTGCTGCGCAGCGCCCTCCTGCTTCTGAAGCGGGGGAACAGCGTGCGGGGGAACTCAATGCTGGCATCGGCACCATACTGATAGCTGTTCATGTCGCTGCCCTTCGACGACGTCTCCCATTCGTAGGCGCCGTGCAGGTTGATGTCGAGCTTCTCGCCGCCGTGGAAGGCGTTGCGGCGCGTCAGACCAATCTTCAGCTCCGGGCCCAGGCGGCCGATGGTGCGGTTGATGAAGTTGGTCTCTATGTAGAAGTCGTAAGGCTTGTCGAAGACGCAGTCGAGCATCAGGTCGAGGGTATCGGCCTGGGCTAAGCCATGGAGACTGTCGATGGAAGCCTGAGCCGGTCGCGGCGTGAACTGGAAGTCGATGGATGAGAAGACCCCCGTGGCGTTCACCTTCTGCATCGACTCCTGGTAGGCATCGTAGCTGAACAGCTGTCGCGGGCGCAGCTTCATCCCTTGCAGGATGACGCTGGTGCGGATGGGCGGTCGCTTGCCGCTGAAGAGCACCTTCAGCGAGCGTCGGCCCAGGATGCTGTCGGTGCGGTCCATCGCGGAGCGGCGCAGGCGCACGCTGGTGGTGCCGATGTACCAGGGACGCAGCACCCGCTCGGGCAGCGAGTCGGCCAGCTGCAGGCGCAATGTCACGCCATAGGGGCCGATGTCGTGTCCCTCCTCGGCGCGTAACGTGCCGATGGTGTCGGCCAGGAACGAGGCGTAGTTGGGCTGATAGTAGAAATAGCCCTTGTTGCGGAACAGCTGGCTGAGGCGGGTGCGCTCGCCGTCGAGGTTCTGCACGCTGAAGGCATCGCCGGGCAGCAGGGTGCTCTCCATGAGCGTAGAGTCGATGAGATGCTGCATGGCGGGCGGGAAGCCGACGTAGGTGAGGGTGTCAACGCGGAACAGCGAGTCCATCTTCACCGTGTAGGCTATCTTGGCTTTCTTCGGATTCTTTTGCGGCACCTCGGCGTAGCTGACGTCACCGTGCAGATAGCCGTAGGTGCGCAGCACCTGCTTGGCCACCTGGGCGCGAAGGGCAGGATTCACCTGGCTCATCAGCACCGGCGGCTTGCCAAAGGTGGTGCCCATCCAGCGGCCGAACTTGGTCTTTGCGCCTTGCGTGGCGTTCCATATCCACAGGGCGTAGGGGAAGGGCGTGCGGTAGTAGCTGCTGCCAAAGAGTGCACCGTTGGGCGCCGTGGCCAGTGCAGCCTCTACCTCCGTCTGTGTGTCTTCGGCATGTGAGCCTTTCTCGTAGTCGGTATAGGCGATGGTCTTCAGGCCGACGAACAGCTGGTCGTCGTCGGGTATGTGTTTGGTGGTAGAGCACGATGAAAGGAAAAGGAGGAGAAAGCAGAGCCACAACAGCCCACCCCTTGCCAATAGCATGCGAGAGGGGAACACGACTACTCTTGCCCGTCGGGTAACGAAATGAATAAGGTTACTTGATGCTCTCATTATTAATAATGCTTTCTTGGGGTGAGCCGTTGATGCTGTCACGCGGTGAGCCGTTGATGCTGTCACGCGGTGAGCCGTTGATGCTGTCGCGCGGTGAGCCGTTGATGCTGTCACGCTGTGAGCCGCTGCCATAGGTTCTGTTCAAGCCCATTCCCGTACGGGAGGAATAGGAGCCGGTCCTCATCCTCACGTTTCTTGTCTTCTTGAAGATGTCGATGAGCCTGTCCAGCTTGCGCTTCCAGACGAAGCCGCCGCCGTACTCGCCGGTGTAGCCCTCTAACCAGTCGTAGACGTTCTGGTTGTAGAACAGCTTCAAGTATTTGTTACTCGTTGCCGACAGGCGGTACTCCATGGTGACATTGTCGAAGAACGACTGCTGCATCCCTTCCACCTCGGCGCCCGACGACACCTTGCCGCCTATCTGCACGTTGAGGCGGTTGTTCCAGAAGCGCTTGGCAAAGCTGAAACTGTAGTCGTTGTGCGACTGGCCTGCGGCGTCGATGGAGCTGCCGAGGCCCACCTGCAGGTCGACGGTCTTCAGGGCGCCGGCCGTGATGTTGTTGATCTCGCTCTGCAGGAACGAGCTCAGGGCGGAGTTCATCGAGAAGGCGCTGGTGTTGCCGTCGGCCAGATACATGCCCGTGGTGAGCATGGTGACGGCCAGCTTGCCCCGCTGCTCATGGCTCATGCTGTTCAGCTCGTTCTGCACCTGCATGTCCTCTGGCGCGTTGATGGTGAACGCCAGGCCCATGTTCTCCAAGGTCTGCGTGATGACAACGCCGCAGTCGAACACGACGTTGCGGCTCTGGCCGTCGCTCTCATTCGACACGGCGGCACGGTGGCGCTCGGTGGCCGTGATGTTCAGCGTGGGATTGTCGGGCTGCCCCGTGAACTCCACGTAGCTGCCCTGTGCCAGGGTGAAGGTCTTCAGCGGGATGACGGGCAGCGAATACTTCATCGTGCCGCTGTTGATGGTGTAGCGCCCGGTGAGGTTCATGCCGTCGGCATCCATGCGCAGGCGCAGGTCGCCGCCGCCAAGCAGGTCAACATAGTTGGTCTGGTCGGCATTCAGGGCACAGCGCACATGGGCTCCCTCGTCGATGTTCAGCTGCACGTCGAGGTCGAGGGCGTCGGTCTCGGGTGTCACGACGACGGTCTGCGTAGTATCGCTGAAATCGGTGAATTTCACCAATTCGTCCAACTGGCTGTCGGTGGAGAGGGGCGAGTCGAGGAGGATGTAGTTCAGATCGGTGGTGCCCAGCACGTCGAGGCGTCCGCGGAGGTTGAGCTTGTCGAGATTGCCGGTGAGACGGGCAAAAAAGTTGACAAACATGCGGCCGTAGGCCACCGACTCTTTCTTCTGCTTGGCATTGACGAGATGGAAGTTGCGGGCAGAGAGACGCAGGCTGACGGCATCGCTGCCCTTGCCGTAGAAGTCCACATTGCCGTTGAAGGTGAGGGGGCTGCTCTGTGCGGCGTCATTGTCGGCATAGAGGGTGAAGCCGTCGAGCACCAGCTTCGAGTCGGTCATCTGCAGGGGCTTGTCGCCAAAGCGCATCCTCATGCCGTAGGGCGTGCTGACCAGATAGCCGTCGGTGAACGTCAGGCGGCCGTCCATGTCAAGGTTCGACATGGGTCCGTTGACGCTGAAGGTGCCGTCGGCAAAGCCCTCGAAGCCCAGCAGCTGGTCGGGCATGAAGCCGTTGACAATAGCCAGGGGCATGTGTGTCAGCTCTACGACGGCGTCGAGGCGCTTGCCGTCGAGGTAGCTGCCCTGCAGGGTGCCTATCTGCGCGTCGTCGAGCATCATCGTGGCGTCGACGACGTGGGTGCCGTCTTCGCGCAGCAGGTAGACGAACTCCGAGCCGAGGTTGCCGATGGGGCTGCCCTCATAGGCCATCTGCGTGACGCTCATGTCGCTGGCCACTGAGATGCTGTGGTCTTGGTCCATCATCAGGTGGTAGTCGCCGTTGAGCGTGCCGCTGATGGCGGGCAGCATCACCAGGCCGCTGGTGAGCTCGCCCAGGTCGAGGCTGCTCACACTGATGGTGAGGTCCTGCAGCAGCTCATGGGACTCATAGGTCTCATGGGTCTCATGGGACTCATAAGACTCATAAGTCCCATCATCCCTATCCTCAGAATCCCCCGAGTAAATCTGTATCCTTGTGCCGTCGTCGGCCATCAGGTCGACGTTGGCCTCTATTCGCAGGTTGTCGTGCAGCAGCAGATAGTTGTCGTCGTTCAGGGCAAACTCCTTGTAGCCCAGCGTGGGACGGCTGGGGATGAGCTGGAAACGGAGCCCGGTGGCATCGCCATCAGCCCCCGGCAGTGACACCATCTCCACCTTCGAGCCGATGCGGATGTTGAGACGGTCCTGCTCGTCAAAGTATCTCACGCCGAGGCTGGCGCCATGCTGCTGCAGCAGACCGTCGTAGAGAATGCGGAAGGTGCCGGTGGTGTTGCGCTTGCCGTTGATGATAGAGCCGTTGAACGTCAGCCCGTGTGTCTTCTCTACCAGCGACAGGCGGATGCTGTCTAAGAGCATGGAACCGGTGTTCAGCTTCAGCATGTCCATCTGGCCGTTCAGCCCTGACAGCGGCGAGGCGTGCAGGTCGATGTCCAGCTGGTCAAAGGTGATGCCGGCCTGGGCGTTGAGGATGGTGGCAATGGGGTTGCCCTTCTTGCAGGTGATGTAGAGTCGCCCCGTGGGCAGGAGGCGCTTCAGGGCCGGCTGGTCGATGGTGTGGTGGCTCAGTTGGTCAGCGATGCTGTCGGCCAGCATGCTGAGCTGGGGCAGCAGCTGTTCGTAGCTGCCCTGCGCGTCGCCTTTTACGATGAAATCGCCACTTTGCAGGCGTACCACTGTGGTGTCGCTGCTCGTTCTCAGCAGGATGCCGATGCGCTCAGGATGGTGGGTCTGCACAGAGTCGCGGATGTAGAGATCGGTCATCAGCGCCGAGAGACGGTGGTGCAGCTTCGTGTCAGTGTCGATGTCGAAGTCGCCGTTGAGGCCCACCACGGTGGGATGATCCATGATGCCGAGGGCATAGAGGTCGGCGTGCTTCAGGTTGGTGCTCACCTTGGCCACGACGTTGCCCTTGCCCATCAGCGCATCGACATCGAAGGAGCCGTCCACCAGGCTGTTGTGGCTCTCGGCACAGAGCTGCAGGTGTTGGCCTTCGACGGTGGCAGTGGCCTCCACGCTGTCTATCTGCCACTGGTCGTAGCTGACGCTGTGCAGCCGTATGTCGGCCACGAGGCAGCTGTTGGCGCTGCCGGCGTCGAAGGTCGGGATGCCGTTGCCGCGCAGGGTGATGTCGGTACTGAGCGGCCCCACACCCATAGAGGGCATGAAGCGGCGCAGGTCAAGGGCGTGGGTGCTGAGCCGGGCGTCATAGCTCAGGGCGTCGGGATGGTCTGTCAGGTTGGTGAGAGGGCCTTCCACAGTGGCCTTCATGGTGGCCTGGGCCCTGCCTTGCCGCATGGTGATGTCGGCGGTGGTCTGGTCGGCCAAGGCCTGAAGGTCGGCCTGAAGGCTCGTGCCGCCAGGCAGTTGCAGGTCGTCGGCCTTGATGGTTTGGAAGACCTGTGCCTCCAGCGACATGTTGCCGGTGAGATGCTCCAGGTCGAGAAGGTTGTGCAGCCGTCCGCTGACCTCGGCGTGCGCCATCATCGGCACAGAGACGCTGAGGCGCTCGATGTCCATCTGGTGCATGTCGCCGTCGATGCTGGCGTGCAACGTCACAGGATGCTCCTCCCATTGGGTCGAGGCGCTGGCTTTCAGCCGGTGCACGCTGAGGTCGTCGCCCTTTTTGGCGAGGCCGCCCTGCAGCTGGTGCAGCGTCAACCCCAGGCTGTCTTCTCGCAACGATGCCTGGGCAATGCCCACGCGCAACTCATCTTTATAAGAGAAGAGCGAGTCGAGCTGCAGCTCCATGCCGCTGAGCGCAACCGTGTTGTAGCTGTCGCGCCCATAGCTGCCCGTGGTGAGGCTGCCCTCGTGCCAGTCGATGGCTCCGAAGGCAAAGCGCACAAAGCCTAAGTGCAGGTCGCCCTGGTGCAGCGTGGCTTTGGGCAGGCTGGCTGTGATGCGTAAGGGCACGGTGGTGGCAGAGTCGGCTGGCGAGGCGTCGGTGGCAAACACGGCGGTGGAGTCCATCACGATGCACAGGCGCGTGTCGTCGAAGTCGAAACGGTCGAACAGGATATGCCAGCCCACGGTAGAGGTGTCGACGGCGGCGGTGTCGCTCATGTAGATGGTGAGGTCGGTGCGGCTCAGACGTGGACGCTGCAGCTGCATTTCCATGGCTGCGGCATCGATGCCGGGAGAGGAGAGACTGAGGCTGCCGATGTAGCCTTTCAAACGTAAATCGCCGATGAAATCGATGGTATTGACATGTGCATCGTCTATGCGCAGCTCGTCAAGCACGATGCTGCCGCTCAGCA
Organism: Prevotella sp.; assembly: GCA_016285055.1. GTDB lineage: Bacteria > Bacteroidota > Bacteroidia > Bacteroidales > Bacteroidaceae > Prevotella. Next base: position 1,875 of record JAEEPZ010000083.1, on the reverse strand, counting down.
GCGGCCACAGCTTCACGTCGACGACGGAGCGGCGGATGTCGGCAATGGTGTCGTTGTCTTTCACGATGCGCACGCCCTCGGCCACCAGGTCTAAGGGGAAGCTCAGGTCCACATGCTCCACGCTGATGTCCATGCCGATCTTCTCAGACGCGACAGACGCCACACGCTGCACCACCCAGTTCTGAATGGGCGGCACATAGAGCAGGGCTACCAGCACAATGAACAGCACAACAGGGCTGAGCAGCACGATGCTTATCCACTTGAGGACTCTTTTCATCTGCGAGGGGTCCTAACGTTTTTGAGGCTAATCTGGTGCAAAGGTATAACTTTTTCCGCAAACATGATGCGTTTCAGCGTTAAAAGTGCAAAAAGGCCTCACGTCATAGCCGCTTGATCACTTTACAAGGATTCCCCACTGCTACAGTATTGGAAGGAATGTCATTTACCACAACGGAGCCCGCTCCAATGCTCACATTGTCGCCGATGGAGACTCCGGGAAGGATGGTGACGCTGCCGCCAATCCACACATTGTTGCCGATGTTGACAGGCTTTGCCCATTCCTGGCGAGAATTTCTTCGGACAGCATCCGTACTATGGCAAGCAGTATAGATGGAGACGTTGGGACCTATGAAACAGTCATCGCCAATAGTCACATAGGCTTCATCGAGAACGGTGAAGTTGAAATTAGCAAAGAAACGCTTGCCAACACTGATCTGCTTGCCGTAGTCACATCGGAATGGCTGGTTGATGATCACCTCGTCGTCGCCAATATGCCCAAGCAGCTCTTTCAGCAGTTCCTTCATCTTCTGAGTTTCACTGGGGCGCAGTGAGTTGTAATCATGGATTTTCTCTCTTGTCTCCATCAACTCACTCAACAGCACGGGGTCAACGGCGGAGTAGACTTCGCCAGCCAGCATTTTCTCTTTTTCTGTCATACGCTTCGTTATCTTGCCTGTACTATAGCCGAGCACGGTGTCAGCCAACTATTTCATCGATGGCCTTGCGCTTCTTTTCCTTTGGTTCGTCGGCAGCATAGCCTAAAGGGATGACCACGGCAGGCTCTTCGTTCTCAGGGAGCCCAAACGCTTCTTTGCATTGTTCGGCATTGAAATTACACACCCAACAGGTAGCCAGCCCCTGCTCAGTGGCAGCCAGACAAAGATGCTCAACAGCTATGGCTATGTCGATGTCGCCATGATGCTTGCCGTCGCTACGCACCCATTCCTCGTCATGCAGGACAGAGGCAATGATGTACATGGGAGCCGTCTTGAACCAGTCGCGGTTATAGCATTGTTGCAGCCTGGCCTTGTCCTCATCCTTGCTGACGATGTGGAAACGCCAAGGCTGTTTGTTCACTGCTGAAGGTGCAAAGCGCACACACTCCATGACATAGTCAAGTTTCTCTTTCTCCACGTCGAGGGCCCGGTACGCCCTGCAACTGTATCTCTCCGTAACAAGTTCTAAAAAGTTCATATCCTATTATTTTGGTTTGACATTCGTCTTTTTTCTTATGTTCCTCCATCACACCTATATCCGTCTGGGAGAGACAGTGGGCAACGCTTTCTCCGATGGTAAGCAGCTAAAGTAAGCGACCAACGGAAGGAGCCTAAACTCGCGCTAAACCCCGATAATCAGCCATGTGCATTTCCAATATCCGATATTTCTTCAACCGGAGGTTCAGCAGCCATCCAATAGAAGGTTTCTTCTGGTTTGAGGTCATATCGCTTGGTTGTCTCACTGACATATTGATCCACGATGTGATACCAGTCCTTTTGTTTCATACCGAAATAGCGTTCGCCAAATTGGTTGAAGCACTCACGGACGATGGCCAGTAGTGTCGTCCCGGCATCCATTGCCATCATATTATCAACCATC
>JAEEPZ010000207.1 GCA_016285055.1 Prevotella sp. | reverse complement strand
CATCACCATCGGCGGCATCGGACGCAAGCCGTCCTTCGACGTCGGCGTGCAGATGAAGTACAAGAACCTGCAGTTCCTCTACAACACCCAGTTCTCGCAGGTCATCTCGCCTGTCACCATGTCCTACACCTTCTCGCCCTACACACCCGACAAATACCGTACGTTCAACGGCATCGGACCCTCGTTCACTGCCCTCGCCCACCACGCCAACCTCAGCTACGGCCAGCAGGTGGGCAACGTCTACTTGAAAGGCAATGTCAACTACGACAACGGCGACCTCACCCATTACCAGATACTTAACGAGCCCGTGACGTCGGCCATGCTTGGCGTGCTGCCCATTCCCGACCACATCAAGGAAATCATGGACGGCAAACCCGGCATTGCGCGCTACATCAACGGTCAGGAACATACCATCGGCGGCAAGGTGCAGGGCGAATGGAACTACATCAACAACGCCAACCATCAGGGCCAGCTGTCGTTTGGAGCAGAATACAGCTATTTCCAGCTAGATGACGTGGAGTATGTCTACACCTACGATTTCAATAAAATTGCCACCGACGAGAGCGACATCTCCAAAGAGGGCAAGGGCCACGAAAGCAACATAAACGGCTTTGCACAACTGAAACACCAGTGGCGCTCGTTCATCCTCAATGCCGGTCTGCGCTTCGACTACAAGAACCGCTTCGACAACACCAAGATCCGCGAGTTCTCGCCCCGTCTGGCACTTATATACGTGCAGCCTAAATGGAACCTGAAGCTCAGCTACTCCAAGGCGTTCATCGACGCGCCCTACCTGTATCGTAAGACCAACCTCATCGTGGCCTACTATCTGGGCTCCGACGATGAGGACGGCGATATTTTGGAGCCCGAAACGCTCCATTCCCTCCAGCTCACCTTCGGAAGCAGCCAGTGGCTCCCCGGGCTGAACGTCGAAGTCAACGGGTTCTACAACATTGCCCGCGACCTCATCTATCAGTACGTTGCCAAGCATTACAATACCGGCAACTACAACACCTACGGCGTCGAGTTCTCGGCCGACTATCGGCGCCGTCCCTTCACGGCCCACGTCAATGCCACGTGGCAGGGAGTCAGCCGCGCCGAACTCTTCGACATCACCTTCGGCCACTCGCTCAGCACGCCCGACTTCAGTGCAAATGCCGTCTTAGCCTGGCAAGCCACCAAGAACCTGAAGCTGCGCACCCACGTCGACTTTAAGAGCCGTCAGCACGTCTTCTATCTCGACATCCTGGAGTATGGAGCATATCGCACGTTCAGCAACCTGCTGAGGGAATACAAGGAGGCATACGCTATCGACCCCACCCCTGAAAACAAGGAGATGGTTGAATTCTACGAGCAGGAAACCACCCGAAAGCAGGACGAGGTTCCCGTTTTCAAGGAAATCGGTTCCCGCGTGCTCTTCGACCTCGGTGCAACCTACCAGTGGCGCAACCTCACCTTCGACCTTGACGTCAAGAACATTTTTAACAGGAAATACGTCCAGAGTGGTGTCTCTACCGGACTCATCCCCCAGCGCGGCCGCTGGTTCATGGCAACCATCGGTTATAAGTTCTGATACCGCCCACATGGGAAAAAACAAACATTACAATGGAAACAATTGAATTTTTAGGTTTTAACATCTACGCATGGATTACGATTGTGACCGTATTGGCCATGTTCAGCGTGATGCTGTTTACGAAACTGCGTGCCGACCTGGTGTTTCTCGGAGCCATCGGCGTGCTTTACGTGACGGGAGTGCTTGATGCGAAGGAAGCCTTCTCGGGTTTCAGCGGCACATCGGTGATTACCGTCGGCGTGCTGTTCGTGGTTGTCGCAGGACTGACGCACACCGGCGTGCTGCAATGGATTGTGAAACACCTGCTCGGTTCGCCCGACAGTTATTCCAAGGCGGTGACGCGACTGATGCTGCCCGTGGCGGCACTTAGTTCGTTCCTAAGCAATACGACGGTGGTGACACTTTTCGTCGGCATCGTCAAGATGTGGGCCAAGAAGTTGGGCGTATCGCCCTCGAAACTGCTAATTCCCCTGAGCTATGCCTCGGGCATGGGTGGTGTGTGTACGCTGATTGGTACACCGCCGAACCTCATCATCAGCGGACTCTATGAAGAGAAGACGGGCGAGGCTATGAACATCCTCACAACGACCATCCCCGGACTGTTCTGTCTGGCCGTCGGCGTGCTGTCGGTCATTGCCATGCGCCGTCTGTTGCCCGACCGCAAGGCCCCTGAGAGTGCTTTCGAATCGACGGGCGACTACACCGTGGAATTGCGCGTTCCGTCCGATAATCCTCACATCGGACAGACGCTGGGCGAGGCGGGACTCTTCCATGTCAAAGGCGGCAGCCTGATTGAGATGTATCACTTCGACGATATGCCGATGCCCGTCACTGAGGACGAACCCATCATGGGCGGCGACCATCTGGTCTATGCCGGACAGATAGACGAACTGATTGACATGGCGTATAGCCATAAGTTGGTGAGCTCCGACCACCATATTTTTTCCATGAGCGAGGTCGACAATAGCAGCCAATTGCTCACGGCATACGTCAACATCGGTAGCCCGTTGATAGGAACGACTATCGGCAGCAGTTCGTTCGAGAAGGATAACAATGTGATAGTGGCGGCAGTATCCCGACGCAGCGAGCGCATCAAACAGGCACCGCGAGACGTGGTGCTGCAGGCTGGTGACACGCTGCTGTTGGTATGTCCGAAGAACTTCAATGTCAATACCACTTCTATGGGGAAAGCCCTCCATTTCTTCGACTCCGACGACGTGCCCAACATCGGCTATGGCACGCTCGTATCCACGGGCATCATGATTGCCATGGTGGCGCTGTCGGCCCTCGGCGTCATGCCGCTGCTGCAGTGCGCCTTCCTCGCTGCTGCGGCCATGCTCATCTGCCACTGCTGCAACGTCGAGCAGGCCATGCGGGCCATCAACTGGGAGATACTCATGGTCTTCGCCGGCAGTGCTGTGCTCGGGCTTGCCATCCAGAAGACAGGCATCGCCGAGTGGCTGGCAAACGGCATCCTCGAGGTCTGCGGCACCAACCCCATTGTGGTCATGACCGCCGTATGTTTTGTCGGCACATTCATTACCGAGTTCATTTCCAACACCGCAGCGGGAGCCATGTTCTTCCCCATCATGTACAATGCCGCCGAGAAGCTGGGCTACGATCCGTTCCCCTTCCTCATTGCCCTGATGATCAGCGTCAGCAGCAGCTTCGCCACCCCCATCGGCTCGCCCACCCACATGCTAGTCTATGGTCCCGGCGGCTACCGCTTCAGCGACTTCATGCGCATCGGCCTGCTGATGAACCTCATCATCCTCGCCGCCAACATCTTCATCGTCAACATCGTCTACCCACTGACCCCGCTGCCATAAGATAGATTTACCCTAATACTATACCCCCTTTACCCTTATACTAAAGGATGTTTAGTATCAGGGTATATCCTCTATGGTGCGGCACCATGAATACGAAAAGGCGGCAAGTTTGCTATTATTATTCATATCCACCATATTTTTTCTTCATTTTTTGGCTATTTAACAAATTATTAGTAAATTTGCCGCGTAATAGGGTCAAAATGGCCTATTGAACGATAAAAACAAAACAATAATAATAACCCAAAACAACATGAAGAAGAAAAACGTTATGACATGGGCTGTAGCGATAGCTACGGCGGTCAGCGGTCTGACGGCGTGTAATATCGACATGCCGCAGCAAGTCGACTCATCGTTCGAGACGATGACAATCAAGAAAGCGGACATTGAGTTGCCCTACAAGTTCAGTGCCAGGATGAAGGGACAGAACGACGTGACGGTAACGCCACAGGTAAGCGGTCAGCTGATGAAGATCTGCGTGACAGAGGGAGAGCAGGTGAAGAAGGGGCAGGTGCTCTTCGTCATCGACCAGCGCAACGCCCAGCTGGAACTGGAGGCTGCCCAGGCCAACCTGGAGGCAGCCTTGGCTCAGGAGAACTCGGCCAAGCTGGAGTATGAGTCGAACAAGAACCTGTTTGACAAGAAGATTGTGAGCAGCTACATGCTGACC
>JAEEPZ010000206.1 GCA_016285055.1 Prevotella sp. | reverse complement strand
GGAGGTCTTTTTCATGCTGCAAAGTTACAAACATCCCTTTGCGGTTTACGAATACTTTGGCAATTATTTTCAAACATTTATTCAAATAAATGTACACACACTCACGCGGTCATTTGGTCATTTGGTCATTTGTCAAAATCGAAAACGGATGTTGTCAAAACCGACACTATATAAAAATAAGCATTTATTTATATATAGTGAGCAAATAACCACTTTCCGAAATCGAAAATGACAAATGACCAAATGACCAAATGACCAAATGACCACTTCGACTTGACATTTTCTTGTTTGCGGAACCGGAATGGTAAAAACTTGCCGTTGTTCTTGCAAGAGTAAAAAGTAATTAGTAATTTTGCGCACCAAGAACTTGTAACCTTGATAATTACACACCAATGCGAGAGAGGGTCTTGAACTAACTATGTCATCAAAGAAAAGCCAAAAGGATGTTTGTGGGCTGTTGTGGCGCTGCTTGTTGTTGTGGGCTTGTTGTTTTATGCCATTGACAGCATTGATGTCCCGTCTCAGGAGGATGGGGATGTGGTCGTAAGACTCACTCCCGAGTTTGTCGCTGCCGTAGAGAAATATGATGAGCTGTATTCCTTCTCCGAGGGTTTTGCTCCCGTGGTGAAGGATGGTAAGTGGTACTATATCAACCCAAGGGCGAGGAGGTCATCCCCCATATCTTTGACGTAGCCAATCCCTTCTCTAATGGTGTCGCCCTTGTCAGGATTGGTAAAAAGTGGAAATACACGGACAAAGAGGGGAAATAAGAACGGCATAATGCATGAACATTGGCAATGTAAATCCACCTTTTGATGGTTGTCTGGGAGGTCTTTACTGTCCTTTGTTGGATAAAAAAGATAAAAAACAGAAAAAAGTTGGCAAAGAATTTGGTAATACAAAAATAAGTTGCTACCTTTGCAACAGAAAGTCAACCTAAACATTTTTTTTTTACTATTAACCATATAAAACATTACCATTATGTTAACAGCACAAATTGGAGAAGACGCAGGCATCGTTTGGCGTGCGTTAGAAGGAAAAGGAAGTATGAATCTTGAGACACTACAAGAGGTAACAGGCATTGACTCAACAGCATTGTGCGCTGCTATCGGTTGGCTTGCTCGCGAAGGCAAGGTTAGCTTCAACAAGGAGAATGGCGTAACAACCATCAGCCTCTATCAGGAAAGATACTATTAATACTCTTTACCTATGGGATAACTGGCGGGGTATATAGCCAACAGATTGCCCGCCAGTAGTAGAAAAGTTAGTATGACAGGTATGCCATACTAGCTTTTTTGGGTGTCATAACTGCAGGATGAAAGCGGGGACAGACAACACTCTTCTTCGCCTTAGGGCAGCTTGTACTTATCCTTCAGGCGGCGAAGGGAGCCGTCAGACTTCATCTTCTTGATGGTATTATTCACCACCTGCAGCAGGTCCTCTTGTCCCTTACGCATCAGCACTCCCATTTCTCCATGTGTGAAGGGTTTATCCAATAATGGTGCCGCAAGCCGCGAGTCGGTCATCACATAGTATGGCGCTTCGGTTATCTCCGTTATCATCACGTCTGCCTTGCCCTCTGCGATGAGCGTGGGTATCTCCTCGTTTTTCGGATGAACGCTGATTGTAGCATGAGTCAGTTTCTCGTGGGCAAACTTCTCGTTCAGCCCTCCCGGGTTTACCATCACCTGAACTTCCGGCTTGTCCAAATCTGCAAGCGACTTGTACTTGCTGCTCTCTGCTGCCCTGCAGAGGATTGTCTTCCCGTTGTCCAGATAGCCGTCGCTCATCAGCATAATCTCACGTCTGGCATCTGTGATGGTAATACCTCCGATGGCGAGGTCAAAGGTTTGGGGCTCAGCCATCACGTCTGCCGTAAGCGTAGGCCAGGAGGTTCTGATGAACGCGGTCTTTACGCCCAATGTCTTTGCTATCTCCTTTGCCACATCAATACAAAATCCCCAGTAGGCCCCGTCGTCCTGTGTGATGTCAGCACTCTGTCGCGATATGCCAGGGCTCTGTTCCGTCACGTATTGTTCCTGCAGCCCCTGAGGTTCATAGAAAGACAACGGCCGGTAGTCCCCCGTTGTGCCGACGAGCAACGTGCCGCGTTTCACGATCTCGGTAACCTTGCTTCCCTGGGGTATGTTGTTGCTGGAACAGGAGGTCAGGAATACAACTAACGCAAGCTGGGCAAGGATGATAACGGGAACGCCGTATCTGAACTTCTTGTGCAGGGTCTTGTGATGCCACACCTTCATGCCGAGCCATGCGCCGATGCTACCGCCTAACATAGCCATAAACAACAGCGTAGTCTCAGGTATCCTCCACATTGACTTCTTCGCTTTGAGTTTGTCGATGCCATACATGAAGAAGGTGACCGCGTTGATTATAACAAGGTAAAATAATGCTGTTTGCAAGTAAAAATCATTCATAACATTTCCTCCAGTTTTGCTACGGCCAGCGTGATATCCTCCTGAAACCGTTTGTGGTCTCTGAGGAAATCATCCCTGCCATTTGAGATGTTGTCATACAGTTCCCTGTTCATGTCATCCACATAGGAACTGATGGCATACTCTATGTCATCCTTCTGCCACTCAAGGGAAGAATGAATATACACGTTACGCTTCTGATGCAGAAAGCTATATGCTGTCTCTATGCTGTCTTTTGACAACGTCGGACTCTGTCGCGGCTCAGCCATCTCTGAGTCCTTTCTGACGGTGCTTATGGTTACATCGTTTGTCATTATGCGTCGTAGCCTATGGGCCAGAATTAGTGTCATTATGCGTCGTAGCCTACGGGCCTGAATTGTTTCTGTTGCTCACTCCATACAAACCCTTTCCCCAGCAGATAGTCCTTTATCTCTTCCGGCTCTCTGCTGAAGGCATAGCACAATGATTCAAGGCTGTCAAACTCTTCGTCTCTCAGAAGCATATTGACGCTCGAAACCAGTATGGCGGGGTCTTTTGGTAAGTAGTCCATTTTTTTTCTAATTCATAAATGTGCGGGATAATGCCTCTCTGCCTGAGTCGGTCATCAGACCTCTTGCTTCGAGTTGCCTGCAGCGCTCCTTGTTGAGCTCCGTCCAATGGCTGCCTTTGCGACGCGGGGAGAGCCTCTGTGCCAATCTGCCGTCAGGGAGTTTCTTTAGTGTTGAGTCAATCCAACCGAAGCAGAGCGCCTCTTCTACGATGTCGAGATAGGGTATGGTATCAGTCTTGGGAGCCTTTGACCTGTTGCATGCCACCCAGCAGCTCTTCTCCGAGAGGTGGTTGCGCTCAAACCATTCCCGCAGTTGCTGCCTGTCTGTAAATGTCAGCAAATGTGTTACTTCCATTGCTTACCTCTTCATTATTCTCGCCAAATAGTCGTAATGCTCACCCTTGGCAATGACCTCTGCTGTGTATCCGTTTTCAGAGGCTGCTTGTCTCAAGGTGTCTGCATCGATGTAGAGCCAGGGAAAGGGCTCGCCGATGATGTCCTTGTATTGCATACGGAAACTTATCTCTCCGTAATAGCCTACGCTTTCCGGATATTCTATGATGCCGTCCTCGGTCTCAAACACATAGCTGATGTCTGTGGAGTCGCACAGCAGCTGACCTCCGGGAGCAAGTATCTTGTCGAGGTGGCGAAAGAACTCGGGCATACGTTTCAGGGTTCCCACTATCCCTATGCCGTTCATCAGCATGAGGATGGTGTCATACTGTTGCTCCAACGTGAAGAAATCCTGTTCTCTCACCTTCCTGATGCCACGCTCTTTCATGGTCTCAACAGACAGAGGCGAGATGTCGATGGCGGTCACATCTGTTCCCTGCTGCTGAAGAATGAGCGAGTGACAACCTGCTCCGGCACCCACATCAAGTGTCCTGCCTTTTGCCAGACCAAGAGCCTTTTGCTCTATCTGGGGCATAGACTCATAGCTGCGGAAAAGTGTCGCCAAGGGTATCTCGTCCTCGTCAAACATAGGCGAGAACACTCTGAGCCTGTCTGCCGTTCCCGTCTTGTGATAGTCGGCTATGGCTCTGCCCATAGGATCTTTCTTGATGTCAAACATTTTGGTATGTACAATGTACAATTTACAATTT
>JAEEPZ010000205.1 GCA_016285055.1 Prevotella sp. | reverse complement strand
ACCGAAGGGTGCCACAAAGGGCGACTACACCGTGCCTTCAATCGTGGACTATATCCCGTACTTTGCTTTCAACTACTGCACACAGCTGACGGGCATCACCTTCCCCGCCAGTCTGTACACTACCGGCGAGAAATTGTTCATTGGCTGCGACAACCTGCGCTATCTCGATTTCAGTCAGTGCAATGACTGGGCACAAGGCATATGGGGCATTGGTGCCGGCGTGACCGTGCATCGTTATCCAATCGGGCTTGATGACAAGACCTTCGAAGGCGTGCCCGAACAAACAATCATCTACCTGCCAGGCGGCAAAAGCCATTCGAACGGCGGCGAGAAGAACGTGGTCATCGGCAGTAAGGGCACCGAGCTGGTGTTGACCGACGGTTGGGACTTCGACCCGAAGGTGGCGTTCTCGTTCCCCTCTGTCAGCTACGACCGCTCCTTTGCTGCCCAGCAGGTAGCCACAGCTGAGCCCCAGGTGGATGAGAACGGCGATCCCGTGTACGAACTGGACGAACACGGCGAACCCGTGCTGGAATTTGTGTACGACGAGAACGGTAACCACCTCTATGAAGAGGACGGCGTGACCTACAAGACACAGCCTGTACAGGCCTATACCATCACCGAGAGCTACGAAGAGAAAGGCTACACCGTATGCCTGCCCTTCGCCTGGACGCTCACCCTCGAAGAGAACAGCGAGGCCAAGGTCTATGCCCCGTCGGAGATTGCCGACATCGAGGGCGTGACCACCGTCACCTTCAGCGAAGTGAAGGGTGGACAGATGGCAGCCTACACACCTTATTATATAGTAGTAAGCAGCGGCGCAGCCACCGTCGCCGGTCAGGGCGGCGAAGTGGCGCAGCACCAGACGGCAGGCACCACCATCATCGACGGCGCCTCCTACCAGTTCAAGGGCAGCACCGCCACCATCCCCAACGCCACGCTCTATGACGCGCAGAAGCCCGCCTACATCCTGCAGAGCGACGGTATCTGGTACAAGGTGCCGCAGAACCAGCCGCTGGCATATGTTGGTCCCTTCCGTGCCTACTTCCAGGCCACGACTCCCAACAGTGCCCGCAGCCTCGCCATGATGTTCAGCGGCAGTTACAACCCCGACGAAGGTAGTGGGACAACGGCCATCGAGCCCGTCGTCCGCACCATCGACCGCGACGGCACCGAGCGTGTCTTCGACCTCAGCGGTCGCCCCATCAACGGAAACGTGAAGGGCATCGTCATCAGAAACGGTCGCAAGGTCGTACGCTAATAACAGATTCATTTAACTAATAAACAGATAAAGCAATGAAAAAAATGTATCAGCCCCCCACCCTATACATCGTCCGTCTGCAACACCAGACGCAGCTGCTACAGGGCACTACCACCACACAAGGCAAGTTCATTGACGACGAGCCCCCCGGCGGATGGGACGAAGGTGGTGCCAACTCCCGCCGAGGCGGATGGGACGACGAAGAGTAAGCCCAGGTTGCAATTGGCAGCAAGAACCTCCATGTAGTCACACAGCAAGAGAATAATAACAAAAAAAAAATGAAAAAGAACTTGACAAGACAATGGGTAGCGGCACTGATGGTGGCCGCTGGCCTGCTGATGGCGCTGCCAGTAGCGGCGCAGAAGACGACGAAGGACATCGACGAATGGTCAAACAACGACAATTTCGGAAACACGACCGCCGACGGCTACAGTCTGTGGGACGGTCAGTCGATGCAGTACTACAGATTCAACAAGGACGGAGACATCGAAATCTACAACGCTGCCCAGCTGGCACGCTATGCCTGGGATATGCACGAGGCAAACAGCTACATCCGGGCCGACCGCAAGCGTAGGAACGTACACCTGCTGTGCGACATCGACCTGGGCGGCTACTATTTCTCCATCCTGCGCAAAGACTATGGCATGGACCGCGCCACTTTCGATGGCCACGGCCACACCATCCGCAACGGCTATGCTGTGGAGAGCGGCAGCTATCATGCCCTCTTCTCATATATCGAAGGCAGCAACATCAGAGACCTGGTGGTGAAAAACTACCATGTGAAAAATTCTGACGCGAAGTATGCCGGAATCGTATGTGGCTACGCAAAAGTATATAAACTTTATTATATGTCAACTGAAGAAACTTACCGTACTGGTTGTATCATCGAGGGCGTTCGCGTAATAGACTGTACGCTGACCGGCGACGCCACCTACGCAGGAGGCATAGTTGGAAGCACTGAGGGCGATGCCTATATCGAAAGAGATGAGAATGGCTACAATGTGACTCACCAATATTATGTCCCAGACAGGTGGAATGTGCAACTTCGCGACAACCTGGTGATGAATTGCACCGTCTCCACGACCGACAACGCGGCTGGCGGTCTTGCCGGCCAATCATACCCTCTTGCCCTGTATAGAAACCGCGTCATCAACACCTCCATTTATGGTGAGGATGATTATGCCGGCGGACTGGCTGGCGAAGGTGTACGCGTGATGAATGCCATTGACAACCTTGTCCTGAACTGCAATGTCCGCGGAAACGACTGGGTAGGAGGCGCTTTCGGTGGATTAGGAATGTCATGGACCGGAGTTACATCAAATAAAATAATTGCCAATATCGTCCATGCCACGGTTGATGGAGACACCGATGACAAGAGGGCATTCTTCGTTAAAAGTAATAGCTATAAGGTGACTGCTCGTACCAACTACTACAACACGGATTATTCCGGCACGCTCGATGCATTTAAAGAAATGAATATTAATAATTGGCAGGAATCGCCCGAAGGCAAGACTACCGCGGAAATGCTGGGCATGTCCATTCCTTATCTTGACTATGAACCCTCTGCCTTCAAGACCAAGACCAACCTCTGGCCACATTTGCAGGCAAACTTCAACAACGACAAGGTCATCACCACAGCCGCCGAACTCGTGGCTCTGGCCGAAGAGGTGAACAGCGGTCGGCAGGACTATGAGGGCCGCGTAGTGCGACTGGGTGCCGACATCAACATGACGGGCGTCAGCATGAAACCTATCGGCACGGCCGAGCACCCCTTTATGGGCGAGTTCAACGGACTGGGCCGCACCATCAGCAACCTGACCATCAACGCCCAGCAGGACAACGTGGGCCTCTTCGGCTGCCTGATGAACGCCTACCTCCACAACGTGCGCATCGACGGAGCCACCGTCACGGGTCAGAACCATGTGGGTGTGCTCTTCGGCACCACCGTCTTCAGCCCCTGCTACATCAGCGACGTGATGGTTGAGAACAGCAGCGTCAACGGCTTGGGCAGCGTGGGCGGCATCGGCGGACGTGTGGCCGACAGCAAAAATATAGCCTACGCCACCATCGAGAGTTGCTACTTCAACAATGGCACGGTGACCACCGCCTACGCCAATGCCGACGACGCGGCATGGGCAGGCGGTATCTGCGGCAATGTGCTGCGCGGTAAGATCAGCGACTGCGGATGCATCGCCACCATCACCCGCTCCACCCCAGGCGAACTGAAGGCTGGACTCATCGGCGGCAGCAACGGCACCCTGGAAGTCAACCGCTGCTACGCTGCCGGCCCGAACAACACCAGGCTCGCCTTGGTCGATGGCCGTGGCAGCGACGCCTTAGTGACGGAGACCGGCTGCCCGGCAACCATCGCCAATCTGGACGGCATGAAGTCGGACCTGGGCGACAACTGGTTCTACTTCAAAGAGACGGCTCAGCTGCCCATCCCTGCCAGCTTGGGCAAATACTTCAGTGACAATCCCACGGTGATTGAGGGCTACCTCGTGTTCTATCCCAACGACTTAGATGCCACCTCCTACTATGTGAAAGAGTACATCGGCATGGGGGGTGACGTGACCATCCCAGCCACTGTCAACGGAAAGCCAGTGACGAAGATCAACAAGGAAGTGTTCTGTGAGCGCAGCGACGTCACCAGCGTCACGCTGCCAGAGGGCCTCCAGTACATCGGCAACAAGGCCTTCTACGGGACGGGCATCACCTCCCTCTCGCTGCCCGGCAGCCTCACAGGCGTGGGTAACGAGGCTTTCGCAGCCTGTCCGTCGCTCGCCAGCATCAGCATTGCCCAAGGAACCAGAGGAATAAATGATGATTCTT
>JAEEPZ010000082.1 GCA_016285055.1 Prevotella sp. | reverse complement strand
GCCGCCCCCACCGCAGCAGCCGCCGCCCCCACCGCAGCAGCAGCCGCCCCAGCCGCAGCAGCTGCCGCCCGAGGAGCCGCCCCTCCCCTCCGAGCGCCGCCTCAAGCCCGAAGACCGCCGCCACGGCCTGCTCTTTGAGAAGGGCTACAACGACCTCATCGCCAAGGACTACGAGATGCTGCCCACAATGATAGCCTATGTCAAGGACAACCCCCACCGCCTGCTTTTGAAGCGCGTCCGGCCTGAGTTTCTCCGCCCGTTCTTCAACCTGCGCATCGGCAAGCAGACCTACAGCGGCATAGGCAACCGCGCCCTGCTGACAGCGCCACGGCGCATGGCGGTGCGCGTCTCACGCAGGCTCACCGCCGAGGTGCTGGATGCGGAGGTGGAACGCTACCTGACCGCCGCCCGAGAGGGGACAGTCCTTGTCTCGCCTGCCATCTCACCGGGCGAGAAGCGCATCATGCGCACAGCCTTCGACAGCGGTCTGCCCACCATCGTCATCATGGAGAATGGCTTCATCCCCTTGTCAAAGCCTCACGGCGAACAGATGAAAGCCTGTGCGGAAGGACGCCTGCTGATGCTCGCTCCCTGGGAGCATCACAACGACAAACGGCCGCTGACGGCCGCACAATGCAGCGCCATGAATCTCATGGCCCTTGAAATAGCAAACCCTGCAGACTATGAAACACACCATCAACATTGAGGAACGCCTGCTGCACTTCAAGCAGCCGGCAGGAACGAGCCGCGGCGTGTACACCGAGCGCCGCATCTGGCTGGTCAGGGTGACTGACGGTTCTGCCGTCGGCATAGGAGAGTGCGCTCCCCTACCCGACCTGAGCTGTGACGCCCTTCCCGCGCGTATATATAATAATGTGTTGCGCCGCTTCTGCGACGTGGTGGAGCAGACGGGCGCCATCCCCTACGACGACTTGCGCCCCTACCCCTCCATGCTCTTCGGACTGGAGACGGCCCTTTTAAGTTTAGAGTGTAGAGTGAAGAGTGATGAGTTTGCTTCCGCGCCACTGGTGACGGATGAGACTGCGGTAGCAAACTCTAAGCTCTACACTCTAAACTCTACACTCTTTGCCCGCGGCGAGGAGGGCATCCCCATCAACGGTCTGGTGTGGATGGGCACCTACGACGAGATGGCCGCTCGCATAGAGGAGAAGCTGCGCCAGGGCTTCCGCTGCATCAAGCTGAAGATTGGCGCCATCGACTTCGACCGTGAGCTGGACCTGCTGCGCCGCATCCGCGAGCGTTTCGGCCCGCGCGAGGTGGAGCTGCGCGTCGATGCCAACGGTGCCTTCCGCTTTGACGACGGCGACGCCCTCTACAAGCTGGAGCTGCTGTCGCAATACGCCCTGCACTCGATAGAACAGCCCATCAAGGCAGGCCAATGGGCCAACATGGCCGAGCTGTGCCGCGATGCCCCCCTGCCCATCGCCCTCGACGAGGAGCTTATCGGCATCAACAACCCGGAGCAGAAACGCCAGCTGCTGAACATCATCAAGCCAGCCTACATCGTGCTGAAGCCGTCGCTCCACGGCGGCATGGCTGGCTGCCGCGAGTGGATCAGCATTGCCCGCGACATGGGCATCGGCTCGTGGATGACCTCCGCGTTGGAGAGCAACATAGGGCTGAATGCCATCGCGCAGCTATGTGCCGATGTCTACGGTCCCAACATCACCATGCCGCAGGGCCTTGGCACCGGCCTGCTGTTCACCGACAACATCCCCATGCCGCTGGAGATACGCGGCGACAAGCTATGGATCTCGACGCATTCCTGAAAGAGTGGCACGACGGCAGCCCTACGCTGACGGTGCACACCAGCGGTTCCACGGGCCAGCCGAAGCCGATGCTGGTGGAGAAGCGGCGCATGGAAGCCTCCGCCCGCATCACCTGCCGTTTCCTGGGGCTGAAGGCGGGCGACACCGCCCTGCTCTGCCTGCCCTTAGACTATATCGCCGGCAAGATGATGGTGGTGCGTGCTCTCACCTGCGGCCTGCGGCTCATCAGCGTAGCGCCCAGCGGGCATCCACTGAAAGCCCCCCCTACGGCCCCCGAGGGGGCTTCTATAGTCTCAGCACATGAGAAAGGTGTAACTTCTCTCCCCCTCGGGGGGGTAAGGGGGGGGGCCATTGACTTTGCCGCTATGGTGCCCCTGCAGGTGTGGAACTCGCTGCAGGTGCCTGAGGAGCGTGAGCGACTGATGCAGATACGGCACCTCATCATCGGCGGAGGCGCCATCGACGAAGAACTGGAACAGCAGCTGAAGACCTTCCCCAACGCTGTGTGGAGCACCTACGGCATGACCGAGACGCTGTCGCACATCGCCCTGCGCCGCCTCAACGGTCCCGATGCCAGCCCGTGGTACACACCCTTCGAGGGTGTCAGCATCAGCCTCAACGCCGACAGCTGCCTCGTCATCGACGCCCCTGCCGTGCACGACGGCCCGTTGGTGACCAACGACATCGCAGAAATAAAAACCCTCCCTGCAGGGAATGGAGAAATGACTGCAAGCGTAGACAAACAGGGCGTGCAAAGTGACTGCCCCCCTCCCTGCAGGGAGGGGTTGGGGGTGGGTCTGTTCCGAATCCTCGGCCGCAAGGACAACGTCATCTGCTCCGGCGGCGTGAAGATTCAGGCCGAGGAGGTGGAGCGGCTGCTGCACCCCCACCTGAAAGCTCCCTTCTGCATCACCCACTGCAAAGACCCGCGCTTAGGCGAGGCCGTGGTGCTGCTCACCGAGGAGCGCGACGCCGAGCGCCTGCGCCCTGTGTGCGAGCAGGTGCTTCCCCGATTGTGGAAGCCACGCCACTACATCAGCATAGACAAGATTCCCCTCACAGCAACAGGCAAGATAGCCAGGAAAGAAGCCTACCTTTCCGTCTGCAGGGGCGGCTCCTAAAACAGCACCCCCTGACGTCCTTGAATGGACTTGCCCGAAGCCAATCCGCTGGCTTCGTTTTCTTCCCCACAGGCTTCGCATTTTTGTCCGAAGCCTTCGGACGACGAGTCCGAAGCCTTCGGACAGACAGTCCGAAGCCTTCGGACGGAGTGTCCGAAGCCTTCGGACTTTTTTGTGCTGTGCGGATGGAGACAGTTCTGTACTCAACAGCGCGACATATCATTGCGCTGTGCGGCTGGTGACTGTTCAGGCTGCGATGACGCCTAAAAAGCTGCGAGAAGCGCAATCGTTTACGAAAAAAAGTTAAGAGAAGTTTTTGTAGTCTTAATATTTCTTTGTAATTTTGCGCCAAATTCAATTTTTCCAAACAAACAAACAAAAAAAACTACTAATTTATGTCTGTAAACATTAAGAGACTCTTTCGTACGGCGTTGCTGCTGTGCCTGCTCTTAGTTGTGGGCAACCTGCACGCGCAGACCACGGCTACGGGTACGGTAGTCGATGCCACTGGCGAAGCCGTCATTGGCGCTACCGTCGTAGAGAAAGGAAATCCGAAGAACGCTACAGCGACCGACTTTGACGGTAACTTTACGCTGAAGCTGCAACAGGGCAAGACCGTCGTGGTGTCCTACATCGGCATGGTGTCGCAGGAAGTCACGGCAGGTCCCAACATGAAAGTCCAGCTGAAGGATGACAACGCCGCGCTGGACGAAGTGGTGGTCGTGGGTTACACCAGCAAGGCCCGCAAGGACCTGACGGGCTCCGTCGGCTCCATCTCGGGCAAGAAGCTGGAGGTGGTGCCTGTCACCTCAGCCGCCGTCGCCCTGCAAGGTAAAATCTCCGGTGTGCAGGTGACCACCGTCGACGGTGAGCCTGGCGCTGAAGTACACATCCGCGTGCGTGGCGGCACCTCGGTGACGCAGACCAACGAGCCGCTCTACATCGTCGACGGCTTCCAGGTGGACAACATCACCGACATCCCGCCCGGCGACATCGCCAGCATCGACGTGCTGAAGGACGCCTCCCTGACCGCCGTCTACGGTGCCAAGGGTGGCAACGGCGTTGTGGTGGTAACCACGAAGAGCGCACAGGCCGGCAAAGTGCAGGTGACCTTCAACGGTAGCCTGAAGATGGAGCATCTGGCCAAGAAGCTCGACCTGATGAACGCCACCGACTTTGTCAACTACCAGTACCAGTGGCACTCGGCTGCCGGCACGCGCAACAGCAACGGCAAGTTCTTCCGTGCCAACTTCGGCAACCCCTACGACCTTGACATGTACAGCAAGCTGCCTTCGCACGACTGGCAGGATGAGGTGATGGGCGAGACACCCATCAACTACTCCACCAACGTGAACATCGGCGGCGGCTCGGACAAGGTGAAGTTCAACATCTCGCTGACGCAGAGCGAGGACAAGGGTATTATTCTCGGCTCGGGCGTGCGCCGCACCAACCTGAACGTGAAGACCGACGTGCAGATTACCGACAAGCTGTCGATGCAGTTCAACCCGAAGTTCACCTACCGCCGCAACGAGGGTGCCGGTGGCACGCAAATCGGTACGGGCGGTCTTATCGACGTCTTGCAATACCGTCCCACCAACGGCCTGCGCGAGTATGGCTACATCGACCCTGCATACGCCGACCCCGACGAGGAAGAGCTCTTCACCTACACTAACCCGAAGAACGATATCGCCATCAACCAGCAGATCAACCACTCATATACCTATACCAACGGTCTGTCGCTCACTTGGCGACCCATCGAGGGACTGACGCTGCGCTCAGAGGCCACCCTCGGCTTAGGCTGGAGCGACGGAAACCGCTTCTACGGTGCCCTGACCTCGATGGGCCAGAGCCACAACAACCAGCCTGTGGCCACCGTCAGCAATACCCACCGCATGAGCTATGTGTGGACAAACACCGCCAACTATAACCTGACGCTGAACGAGGCACACAACTTCTCCTTCCTACTCGGTCAGGAGATACACCACTCACAGTCGAAGAGCAACTCGATGACCAACCGCTACTTCCCCCGTGCGTTCACGGCTCGCGAAGCATGGAACAACATGGGCTTCGGCTCGCCCTACCAGTCGACGACCAGCCTTGCCACACCCGACCGCATGGCATCGTTCTTCGGACAAGCCAACTATAACTTCAACCACAAGTACCTGGTGTCGGCCACGTTCCGCGCTGACGGTTCCACCAAGTTCGCTCCAGGCAAGCAATGGGGTTATTTCCCCGCTGTCAGCGGTGCCTGGGTGCTGTCTGAAGAGCCTTTTATGAAGAACATCAAATGGATTAGCCAGCTCAAGATTCGCGCTGCCTACGGTCTTTCCGGCAACAACAGCATCAGCAATGACATGTGGCGCCAGCTCTACGCCATCAACTCCACCGGCGGCCCCGGCTTCGGCGAGGTGACGCAGTTTGGCGAGCAATACTACGGCAACAACGGCGGCAACAAGTTTGCCAACCACGACATCAAGTGGGAGACCACCATCAAGCGCAACCTCGCAGCCGACATCTCGCTGTGGAACGGCCGCGTCAGCATCAACCCCGAGGTATATTGGTACACTACTCGCGACCTGCTCTACAATAGCGACCTGCCCTCCGTCATCGGCTACACCAGCCAGATGCAAAACATCGGACAGGTCACCAACAAAGGCTTTGAATTCACCATCACCGGCGACATCCTGCAGGGCAAGGACTACGTGCTGACGGCCAACCTGAACTTCGGCTTCAACAAGAAGAAGATTGACAAGCTGAACGGCACCGACGACGTTGTCTGGGACCAGAACGACCGTTGGAAGTCCAGCTATAACGACTATTGCATCAAGGTAGGTGACGAGGTAGGTCTCATCTACGGCTTCGTATACGACGGCCTCTATCAGTTTGACGAGTTCTACTTCGACCCGCTGAACAACTACCAGGCTGTGCCCTGGGGCAGCGCTGCCGCCGACAATGGCACCAGCAGCAACTGTGCTCCGCGCGAGGACGGCTACGTGACGGTTATCAACGACGTCAGCGGCTCAAGCAACAGCGGCATCGCCACCCTGCCCGGCAAGATCAAGTTCAAGGACCTCGACGGCGACGGACGCATCACTGAGAACGACCGCACCGTCATCGGCAACACCAACCCGAAGATTCAGGGCGGTTTCGGCCTCAGCGGACAGTGGAAGAACTTCGACTTCACCGCCAACTTCACCTACATGCTCGACTTCGACGTGAACAACGCCACGGGCTATATGCTCTCGTCATCGGTGGGCAACTCCAGAAACTTCTACAACGTCCTCAGCAAGTTCAAGGACGGCTGGCAGTACAACGACATCGACGGCTCGCTCTCGGGCACCAAGGGTGACATCCTCTACAAGCTCTATTATGTAGACGACTGCGTGAACATCTATAAGAACGCCAATGCCGGACGCACGCTGTGGAACCCCACCGACGTGACAACGCGCCTGACACAGAGCTACTTCATAGAGGACGGTTCCTTCCTGCGCTGCAACGACATCACCATCGGCTACACCCTGCCGAAGGACCTCACCAAGAAAGCCGGCATCTCAAAGGCACGCATCTACGCCTCCACCTCCAACCTCTTCATCATCACTGGCTACAGTGGCTACGACCCCGAGGTGGACGTGCAGACCGGACTGACCTGCGGCATGGACTTCAACCGCTATCCGCGTGCACGCGGCTTCGTGTTCGGTACAAATATCACATTCTAAGAAGCCCCCACCCTAACCCTCCCCGAGGGGAGGGAAACGGCAGACTAATTCAAGAATCATAAATCAAAAAGACAATGAAACAGACAATATTAAAATACGCTGCTTACGCCGCGATGGCACTCCCCCTCGGGGGAGTCGGAGGGGGGCTCCTCACTTCCTGCAACGACTACCTTGAAGTGGATGCACCGTCAGCCTATACCGAGGAGTTCGTGTTTGGACAGAAGACAGAGGTGAACCGCGCCCTCAACGGCGTCTACGCCCAGGCACTGTCGAGCAACCTCTACGGCGATGCCTACTTCAGCCGCTTCACGCTGAACAGCGACGTGGACATACAGATCAGCTCGGCCAACGCTCATTCGCACACCACCTACGCTCGCTTCGACTGCGACGATCAGGGCGGCAACATCTACAGCTTCTGGACGGCTGCCTACAACCTCATTGAGTATTGCAACAAGTTCATCAAGTCGGCCAACGAGAGTCCTATACTCTACGTGAAGAACTCCGACGGCGAATATGAGACCGACGAGAACGGCAACCGCGTCTTAGACTCAGAAATGATGCAGTGGATAGGCGAGGCCAAGTGTCTGCGCGCCATGGCCTACCACGACCTCGTGGTGATGTTCGGCGATGTGCCCTTCACCTTCGACCCCGCCTCAGAGCATGGCACCGACTTCACGCTGCCCATCTATGACCGCGAGGAAGTGCAGAAGGCTATCATCGCCGACCTGCAGCAGGCAGCACCCTACATGTTATCGGCCAACAGCGTCACTGTAGAGCGCTGCTCGAAGGAGTTCGCACAGGCACTCATCGCCCGCATTGCCCTCACTGCCGGCGGCTACTCGCTGCGCCCGAACAAGAGCGACGCCAAGAACTACGGCACGATGGAGCGTCCGCAGAACTGGCAGGAATACTATCGCACGGCAATGGCTTACGCCGACTCCGTCATCCTCTCAGGCACCCACAAGCTCTCCCTGAGCTATCAGGACGTCTTCGTCAATGAGTGCAACTACCAGGTCATCAACAACGACGACCCCATCTTCGAGATTCCATTCGCCAAGGAGTCGACCGGCAACATCGGTTACGTGCAAGGCCCCACCTACTCGGCCAACAACGAGACAGAGACCGTAGGGCCTTGGGGTGAGTGCGGCGGCGGCAACCGTCTGAACGCTTTCTACCGCTTTCTCTTCCGCAATGGCGACATGCGCCGTGAGTTTGTCAACGGACTGTGGTACTACTCGGCCTTCACCAACAGCGAGGGCTCCAGGGCAGATACCGTCTACATCCGCAGCGACTACTCGGTGCACAACAACAAGTGGTCGAAGCTGTGGACTTCAGAGGGCTCAGCCCTTGGAGCCATCACCAGCGGCTCCACCGGCATCAACTATCCCTACATGCGCTATGCCGACGTGCTGCTGATGTATGCCGAAGCTGCCAACGAGCTGAACGGCGGCCCCACCGACAAGGCCATCGACTGCCTGCAGCAGGTGCACAGACGTGCCTTCGAAGACGGCGACCCCGCCTTCATCACCGAAGCACAGGCATCGAAGGAGACATTCCAGAAAGCCGTCATGGACGAGCGCAAATGGGAGTTTGCCGGCGAGAACTCACGCTGGCGCGACCTCGTGCGCACCAATACCTATGCCGAAGAGGTGATGTACAGCTTCCTGCGCTACTACTCTGCCGGCATGCAAAATGTGGGCAGCATGACGGGTTTTGAGGATGCCATCAACGAGCACGACGGCTACTCCACCAGTGCCGGCTACATCGACAACCTGCCCGAGCGTATCTACTACCACCAGTACAGCATCGACGAGCCTGTGGCCAACGGACTGGCCCTGCTCTTCTTCCGCGACCAGTACTACGGCTACACCATCAACACGGCCGGCAACATCCTGCAGAAGTATCCCAACCAGTCGCTCAAGAGCCTGCGCATCTACAACGCCTACAAGCGTGCGGCCAGCCAGCCCATCACCAGCCAGATCACCAACTTCGGATTCTCGGCCAAGGCATGGAACAGGGCCGACTTCTACCAGTGGGGCAACGCAGACAACGGCACGCCAAGAGACCAGTGCAAATACTCGTTCTATGGATTCATCCGCTGCGACGACGGCGGCAACATCTGGCTGATACGCAACGGGGTACAGGAGCAGTTCTCCAACATCCCGCAGACCAGCGAGCTGCCCGTAGTGCGCTATATCCTCCCCTACCCCAACCTGGCCATCCAGCGCTCGGCCGGTGCCTACAAGAACTACTACGGATATTAAGTTGAAATAGTTAATGAACAATACCGTTATGAAAAAGACACTCAATAGCTTACTGCTCCTTTTCCTTGCCTGTTCCTCGGCACTTCTCGTGTCGTGTAAAGACGACGACGATGCCGCACCCGGCACCGACAGGGAGTTTATGACCATGTTCATCTGCGACAACACACGCGGAAAAGGCTCCGACTATCCCTACAACTGCGGCCTCGACGGCGCCTATCCTCACGGCAACACCATCCACCTCTATTGGTACGGCGTCAACGACTGCGCCGGCTATCAGGTGCAGATGGCACTCATGCCGAAGGTGACGGGCGGCGCCACAGCATGGGCCTCCATACAGGGCACCAGCGACCTCATCGTCGACACCATCCTCGGACCGAAGGTGCTCGACCTGCTGATTCCCGACCTGCAGTACAAGACCGACTATCGCTTTGCCATACGCGCACTGTCGAAGCTCGACCGCAACGACCCCAACGATCCCAACAGCTTCGCTCATGCCTCCAACTGGTACGGCCACGGCAACGGACGACAGTGGCAGGAGTATCTGGGCATCCAGACAGCAGAGCGCTATGCCACGCCCACGGCCGTCTATGTCAACCAGGCAGAGACCACCGAGGAGACCATGCATGTCTACCTGAACAGCAACCTCAAGGAGGTGGGTCTCGGACTGACCGATGCCGACATGGAGAAGCTGAAGGCTTACGTCTCGGCCTACAATGCCGACACCGACCCGAACAAGAAGTTCGAGCTGAAGGACCTCAAGCTGAGCATCGACGATGACAATCTGGACAAGCTGCTGGCCTACTATGAGAATTTCAACATCGACGAGGACGGCAACCTGGGCTACCAGTACCTGCAAGTGCAGCCCTCACCCAACAACCCCAACAGCTCGGTGGGCGCGAAGTGGAAGTACTACCAGATTACCAAAGAAGACCGTGAGCGTGGCTACGTCATCGTCGACGGTCTGACGGCCAACTCCGTCTATGTCATCGACGTCATCGACCCACGTGTAAAGATAGCCATTGACGCCAAGTACAACACCTGCACTGCCCGCTCCGACGGACAGCCCGGCGAGCCTATCCTCCTCTCCTACGACGAGCTGTATGCTCAGGCCGAGAGCCTGCCGCTGCCCGGCGACCAGGACGGCATCAAGCGCTTCGATGTCTTCGCACTGGCCACTGAGAAGTATCAGGCTGCCCCCATCACGCCGGCTCTCTACGACTTCATCTCGAACACCAACTATGCCGAGGGACAGACATTCCTCTTGGAAGGCGGAAAGACCTATTACATGGATGGCAATGACATCACCTGTAAGGGCTTCACCCTGCGCACCGACCCCGCCGATGTGGCTCAGGGCAAGCGCGCTCGCGTCATCTGCGGCATCGGCAAACACTCACGCTACAACCAGGCCACCAACGGCGAGCAGTGGAACGGAGGTCCCTACTCCATGTTCATGTTCGGACGCCAGCCGGAAGCCGGTGAGGGCGGCGAGATTTACATGAAGAAGCTGGCCTTCTACGACATCGACTTCGACAACCCCGAGGCTTTCAACTACGGCGACAACAATGCCGGACTTGGAGGCGTAACGGGTAACTACTTCTTCAACATGTACAGCAATGGCATGGCCGTGACGCTCGACTCACTCGTCATCGAGAACTGCACCTTCAAGCGCCTCGTCCGCGGCTTCATCCGTGAGCAGGGAGCCAACTACAAGGTGTGGAACCACGTACTCATCAAGAACAACCAGTTCTTCGACTGCGGCTACTACAACCAGGGCGCCGGCGGCTACTGCTGGATACATGGCTCGGGACAGAACGTGGCCTCCAACCTCTACAAGGACATGAAGGTCATCGAGAACACCTTCTACGACTGCCCATTCCCCTCATTCTTCTCCGAGCAGAGCGAGATAGGCTGGACGTCGGGCGCGTGGTACATCACCTTCTCGAACAACACACTCATCAACTTCAACACCCGTGCCGACGGCTCCATCTTCAAGATGCGCGGACTGCCCAACGGCTCTGTCTTCAACGTGAAGAACAACCTCTTCGTGCTCTGCAAGAAGGCTGGCGACCAGCGCGTGCTCGCCATGTGGGGTGCCGACATCCGCAACACGCAGACCATGGCCGACGGCTCGGCAGGAAAGGTGACGCTGAACTTCGACAACAACTGGTCGACCAACAACGACCTGACCAACGGCTCCATCTTCAGCAACAACCCCTGGACGGCAACGAGCAATAACTTCGGCAAACTGGTGAAGGACGGCAACGCCACACTGAACGGCACGCTGGAGGTGAATGTGGCCGACATCTCAGCCACGGAGCTGATGGAGCAGCCATGCCCGCCGCATGTCGCACAGACGGCCAACGACCAGCACATGCACCGCGCCGATGCCCTCGACGGCACTGCTAACACCGCCTACGGTGTGAACCTCTACTTCAAGAACACAGCCAACGACATTTATAGTAATAATGTAGGTGCAGCACGCTGGCGCAACAAGTAAGGTCTTTGAAGACAACAAATGTAACGAATTTAACGAATTGTCAAAAATGAAGAAGTTATTCAGCATATCAACGGTTATTGGCTGTTGCTTATTGGCTATCAGCCTCACGTCATGCAGCGATGCCAACGAGTATGAGGATTTCAATGGCGACAACCCCTCCTGGGTGGCTGGCTATAACGACACACTGAAGATAGCTCATCCCGAGACCGTGGCCAACACGGTCTGGGTGAGAGGCACAGGACTGAAGGCCAATGCCTACGGCGAAGAGATTCAGGGCTTCGTGGAAAGCATCAGCTTTGTGTCGGCCGACTCTGTGGCAGTGAAGATGAGCGAGGGCAAGACCCCAGGCACTTGGGTCGACGAGTCGAACACCGAGAGCCTGCCCTACTATGAGTACACCTATTCCAACACCACCGGAAGAATAGAGATTCTCAAGCGCGTCACCGACGACAAGGGAAAGGTGTCGAAATCGGCCATCTTCACCGGAGTGGCCGTCAGCGGGAAGAAGGAAGTGATCACCATCGCACACTTTGGTGACACACCTGTTCAGACCTACCTGGTGCGGCAATAAACGTGGAAGGAGACGGCGCTTTTTGCGCCGTCTCCTAAAAAACCACAATTTTTAACATGTTTTGTTTGCATCTTACATATTTTATTTTGTATCTTTGCAACGTTTATGACAAAAGACGAACTCTATTATCAATTCAATTATTAACTAACAATTTATCTTATGAAAAAATTCTTTACTCTCATCTGCGCACTTGTGGCCTTTGCAAGCGTCTCGAGTGCAGCAACAGTAGAAGACCTCGCACCCCTGAAGCACAGCTATGTGCTGGTGTGCGACGAGCTCGGAGCACGTCCCGGCAAGGGCGTCCTCTTTGGCGACGACCACTTCCTGGATGTTACCGGCGGCAGCACTGCCACGAACAAAGGCCAGGTAGACCTCTCAGTGGTGAACGAGGCCGACGACAACCATGTCACACAGGCCATCGTTGACAAGTATGGTGCCGACTATGCTGGCCCGCACTACAACTTCCTGCGTCTGAAGAATGCTCAGGACGTGATTGCCATGAAGCTCACGGCCGGTTCAAAGATCATCATCTTCGAGCAAGGCAACAACAAAACCGGCAAGGAAGCCCGTATCCCCAAGATTGCCAAGAGTGCCGACCTGAGCGACGCTCTGAATCCTGCTCCCGATGCTGACCACCCCACGACCGACGCAGGCTTCCGCTGGGAGTACACCGTTGATGACGACGGCCTGTTCTACATCGGCTCCTACAACGGCGACATGTTCGTCAGCTACATCATCATCGAGGCCCAAGAGGCTGAGGGCACGCCCCAGGTAAAGATGGGTACTCAGACCTATGAAGAAGGACTCTGGTTCAAGGAAGTGACCGTAACGCCCGGCCTGGCCTATGGCTTGCCCACCGAGGTGTATTACACCACCGACGGCACAGAGCCTACGGCTGACAGCCAGAAGTACACCACCCCCATCAAGTGCTACAAGGAGACGACCCTGAAGTTCCAGGCCTTCCTGAGCGGCATGGCTATTCCCGATGCCAACAACGAAGTATCGGTGAGCTTCTCATTCGACGCTCCCAGCATCGACGCCGATGGTGCTAACGTCACCATCACCTCTGCCTACGAAGGAGCAAAGAACTACTACTCGCTCAACGGCGGCGAGGCCCAGGAGGGCAGCAACTTCACACTGACTGAGAGTGCCACCGTGGCCGCCTACTCAAAAATTGTGAACGGCACCTTCGCCACCTTCACCACAAAGACCACCACAAAGGATGTCTACGTGCTGAATCCCATTAAGTCGAAGAAGGTCATTGAAGTGATTGCCGGCGATGTGGTGCTCGACGAGGAGGCTACTGCCAGCTCCACCACCGGTGAGGTCTATCGCATTGACAACGGCGAAATCAGCGCTGACAAGGCTGACTTCTTCGTAAAGAATCTTACACTCAAGGCTATCACGGACGAGCAGTATCAGGTGCCTGCCGGCAACGCTCGCTACATCCAGATGAGCAACACCAACATCACCTTCCAGGTGGCCGAGGGCGACTCCGTGACCGTGAAGGTCATCTGCTCGAAGAATTCTTGTAAGAATATTGACGCCGAGGACGCTGCGGACGGCTCCATGGTGAACGACCGCAAGTGCATGGTCAATGTCAGTGGCACCAACTATTTCCACACAGAGACTGTGACACTCAAGGACTCTGAAGGCAACGACTCTATTGCAACAGTAGAGGCATCCGACATGAAGCTCTATGAGAACGCCAACATCATTGAGTTCGGCCTGACCGAAGGCACCTACACCTTCCAGAAGTATTCCGGCACTGGCAACATCATGATTTCCAGCATCGAGATCACTCCCGCCGCTGCTCAGCCTATCTATGCAGACTTCGCTGACGGCAAGTATTACCTGGTGAACACGATGAGTGAGAAGGCATGGGGCGCAGGCAACGCATGGGGCACGCAAGCATCACTTGTCAAGCATCCTGAGTATGTCATTCTGCACAAGCAGGAGAACGGTACTTACCTCATGGAGTCACAGGTCAGCAATGGCGGCGACAGCTACTACTTCGGCGGTGACAATGGTGAATACATGGACGGCAAGCCCGAAGCTGCTATCGCTCTGACCATCATCAAGGGCGAGAGCTATGGCGAGGATACCAATGGCAACACCATCTATGCTTACTACATCACTGCAGACGGCACCAACTTCTATGGTTGGGACGGCACCGAGAACACCGTGATTGCAAAGAACCTTGCTGCTGACGACGCGAAAGCCGTATGGCTCATCGCATCTCACGAGGAAGTCGTCGCCGGACTCGCTGATGCCACAGAGGACGATCCCATGGACGCTACCTTCCTGCTTCTTGATCCGAACTTCAGCCGCAACAACCGCAACCAGAGCGCATGGACGGGTGACACCTTCGGCGTAGGTGGCGACAACACCAACACGAATGCTGAGAAGTGGGGCGGCAACTCGCAGACCTTCGACATCAGCCAGACCGTGGAGGCTCCCAATGGAAAGTACAAGCTCAGCTGGAACGGATTCTATCGTTACAACAACACTGGTGACAACACCAACGACATCGCCGTTGCTGCTCATGCTGACGGTACAGAGGTGATCAACTCATTCGTCTACGCCAACGGTAAGAGCTATCCTCTCACAAGTATTGCCGACGAGACCGCAGCTGCCACACTGGCCAATCTGCCGTTCTCGCAGGGTGATGCAAGCGCTGCCTTCGCTCAGGGTCTCTATGCACAGAGCCACACTGTCATCGTCACCGACGGCAAGCTGACCATCGGCATCAAGAAGACCGAGCATCCGGGCACCGACTGGACTGTTTGGGATAACTTCGAGATTGAATACTACGGCCCCGCATCCCTCGACGGCATCGAGACTGTACAGAGCACGAAGGTTCAGAATGGCGCCTTCTACAACCTCGCTGGTCAGAAGGTGGACGCTTCCTACAAGGGCGTTGTCATCATGAACGGCAAGAAGATGCTGCAGAAGTAATTCTTACTGCTCATCCGATATTCAGCTCCCCGGCGGCATCGAGCCGTCGGGGAGTTTTTCATAAGAATCCCTGACAAGACCATGTCCCTCGCCCACGACGATACCTTTCTGCCACAAGACCATGATTACAGGTCGCTGAAGGCTTTTCAGAAGGCTGAGTGTATCTATGATGTCACCTTCTTCTTCGCTCACACATTTCTTCAGAAGGGCGACCGTACCATTGACCAAATGGTGCAGGCAGCCCGTTCCGGTAAGCAGAACCTGGCAGAAGGAAACATCGATGGCATCGCCTCGCGCGAGATGGAGATAAAGCTAACCACTGTCAACCGTGCCTCTCTGCATGAGTTGCTGCTTGACTATGAAGACTACCTGCGTGTTCGCGGTCTTCAGCACTGGGGGCCTACTGACCCGCGCTATCAGCAGACGGCAGCATTTTGCCGCGCTCACCTTGACTCAGCCATCTACCGCGAAAAGATACAAGAGCGCAGTGACGAGACGATAGCCAATATAGCCATCACGCTGATTCACCAATGCGATGCGCTCATCATTGGGCTTATCGAGTGGTACAAGCGTGACTTCAAAGAGAATGGCGGCATCAAGGAAGAGATGTACCGTGCCCGCAAAGACTGGCAGCGAAGAAACGGCTTTTCAGGCGGGGAGCTTGGTGGGCGAGGTGGGTCGCGTGGGCATGGTGGGCGAAGTGGGTCGTGTGGGCAAGGTGGGCATAGTGGGTCGTGTGGGCAAGGTGGGCATAGTGGGCAAGGTGGGCAAATACCAGCGCCATGGCGCGACCCTAGCCTGCCCACCCCGCCCACAATGCCCACAAAGCCCACAAAGCCCACTCCGCCCACAACACCCACCCCGCCCACAAAGCCCACCCCGCCCACAACACCCCACACCCCCCACAAACCCCACTAACCCCACTAACACCACAAACAAATGAAAAAACTCCTATCCGTCTTAACACTGGCTCTGTCTCTTGCTGCCCAGGCCCAGCAAGAGCAGACACCCGCCTTCCCCGGCGCCGAAGGCTTCGGACGCTATGTCACCGGAGGACGCGGCGGCAAGGTGCTGCACGTAAAGAACCTCAAGGACAGCGGCTACCAGTCACTGCGGTGGTGCCTGCAGCAGACGGGCGCAAAGACCATCGTCTTCGATGTCTCCGGCACCATCCACTTAGAGTCGGCCCTTTCCATTCCCAGCAACACCACCATCGCCGGACAGACGGCTCCGGGCGACGGCATCTGCCTGGCCGACTATCCTGTCAACATCAGCGGCAACAACGTCATCGTGCGCTATATGCGCTTCCGCCTCGGCAATAAGAACGTGAAGAAAGACGGCGCCGACGGCTGGGACGGCTTCGGCGGCTTCGACAAGCAGGACTGGATGATTGACCACTGCTCCGTCAGCTGGAGCATCGACGAGTGTCTCAGCGTCCTCGGCAACAAGAACACCACCGTGCAGTGGTGCCTCGTGGCACAGAGCCTTGTGAACAGCGGCCACTCGAAGGGCGCCCACGGCTACGGCGGCAACTGGGGCGGCAGCGGTGCCTCGTTCCACCACAACCTCATCGCTCACCACACCTCGCGCACGCCGCGCCTCGGTCCGCGTCCCACCACACAACTGGATGAACGCATGGACATGCGCAACAACGTCATCTACAACTTTGGCGGCAACGGCTGCTACGGAGGCGAGGGCATGACAGTGAACATCGTCAACAACTACTACAAGCCCGGCCCCGGCTCACCCACCGGCACCAAGGGCAAGCGCATCGCCGGCATCGGCATACGCACCAACAGCTACATAGCTGAGTATCCTGCCTACGCGCCGGCCCTCCATCTCTGGGGAAAATATTACGTCACGGGCAACAAGAACACGAAGTACAGCGACGTGACTGCCAACAACTGGCAGATAGGCATCATCGACCAGGTGGACGGCTCGGGCTGCGACGGCACCTGGACGCAGGCCACACGCGACAGCATCCGGCTCACTGAGCCTATGCCCTTCATCTACACCACGACGCATACCGCCGACATGGCCTATGAGCGCGTCCTTAGCTACGCCGGCGCATCGCTGAGCCGCGACAGCTTCGACGAGATGATGGTCACCGATACTCGCCAAGGCAAGGCCAGCCACACCGGCAGCGGCCTGAGCAGCGGCTTCATCAACACGCAGAACGACAACAAGCCTGTGGGTGCTCCCAGCACTTGGGATGCTTGGCCCACGCTGAACAGCACCGAGACTCCCGCAGACACCGACAACGACGGCATGCCCGACGCATGGGAGACGGCTCACGGCCTGAATCCCAACAGCGCTGCCGACGGCAATACGCTCAATGACGAAGGCTACACCATGCTTGAGGTTTACATGAACTCGCTTGTGGCCGACATCACCGCTGCACAGAATGAAGGCGGCGTGCCGCAGGGCAAGGTCATCAACATTGGCGAGTCGCAGTACAGTGCCTACGACATCAGCGGACAGACCTCCAACGGCGACTGGACGTTCAGCGGCGGCTTCAAGATGAACCAGACGGGTTCGCCCGCCACCGGCAGCTACGGCACCATCAAGTATTCGGCCAACCGCCAGTACAAGCTCACCCTGCCCGCCGGCCTGCAGTTCTCGAGCGTCGATTTCTACGGCTATGCCAATGCCGACGGCGGCAGCAGCTATCTGAGCGAGGTCAACGGCGTCACCTACGATGCCAGTGCCTACTCTTTTCCTGCCCGCGATGCGTCGCCCAGCAGCATCACGCATACCATCGCTTTTGCCGAGCCCATCAGCGGAACCTTTTCGTTCACGCCAAAAGGCAGCCAGACATGCCTCCTGCTGACGCTGTATGTCAATCAGCCCACGGGCATCGAAGTCATTGACGATTCTGCGATTTCCAATCTACGACTGGGCGACGGCATCTACACGCTTGACGGACGCCGGGTGACGTTGCCTAAGAAAGGCATCTACATCATCGGTGGGCGCAAGACTGTCATCATGTAGCAAACCTTTCTCCCCAGTAATTCACCATTCGCTCGTAGAGCTTTTGCTCTGCGGGCGAATGTTGTGCATGCCAGAAACGCTGATGCTGCAATTCGTCGGGCAGATACTGCTGCTGTGTAAAGTGACCGGGGAAATCGTGCGGGTACTTATATCCGTCGCTGTAGCCCAGCTGTTTCATCAACGACGTGGGAGCGTTGCGCAGATGCAAGGGCACAGGCAGGTTGCCCGTCTGCCGCACAGTGGCCAGAGCATCGTCGATGGCTAAATAAGCAGAGTTGCTCTTCGGCGAGGTGGCCAGATAGACGCAGCACTCGGCCAGGGCGATACGTGCTTCGGGCCACCCTATCTTCATCACCGTGTCGAAGGCTGCATTGGCCAGGAGCAAGGCGTTGGGGTTGGCCAGGCCGATGTCTTCAGAAGCGCTGATGACCATGCGGCGGGCAATGAACTGCGGGTCCTCGCCGCCTTCTATCATGCGGGCCATCCAGTAGAGGGCGCCGTCGGGGTCGCTGCCGCGGATGCTCTTGATGAAGGCCGAGATGATATCGTAGTGCATCTCCCCTTCCTTGTCGTAGGCCAAGGGGTTCTGCTGCAAGCGGGCGACGACAATGTCGTCGCATAGAACGACAGGATCGTTAGGCTCTGCCTCGATGACTAACTCCAGAATATTCAGCAGCTTGCGGGCATCGCCGCCACTGTAGCGTAGCAGGGCGCCTGTCTCCTTCAATTCTATCTTACGCTCCTTCAGGACGACGTCGGTGGTGATGGCACGGTGAAGCAGCTCCAGCAGGTCGTCTTTATCCAACGGCTGCAGCACATAGACCTGACAGCGCGAGAGCAGCGGACGGATCACCTCGAAAGAGGGATTCTCCGTTGTGGCGCCTATCAGCGTGACGATGCCGCGCTCCACAGCGCCGAGCAGCGAGTCCTGCTGCGACTTCGAGAACCGGTGAATCTCGTCGATGAAAAGGATGGGCGACGCCTCGTTGAAGAAACGCCCCTTCTGCGCTTTCTCTATCACGTCACGCACGTCCTTCACACCGCTGGTCACGGCCGACAGTGTGTAGAACGGCGTCTCCAGACGGTGGGCTATGATCTGCGCCAGCGTCGTCTTGCCCACGCCCGGCGGCCCCCAGAGGATGAACGATGATATGCGCCCCGACTCTATCATACGCCGGAGCACGGCGCCCTCGCCCACTAAGTGCTTCTGCCCGATATACTCGTCGAGTGTGCGCGGACGCAGTCTTTCTGCTAATGGCTGACTCATATTTATTATTAGATGCGACGTTTTCAGGAGCAAAGGTAGTGTATTTCATCCAATCGGCAAAAATAATTAGTAAAAAACTTGTAAATAACAAATAAAGTGTTTATTTTTGCAGTCATAAAGAAACGAATGAAAGCACACCTATGAGTCAACAAACAGAGACAAAAGCAATTACGCTGAAGACACTGACCAAGAGCAGCGTCTGGGACATTCAGGAAAACGACATCTTCCGCCTGTGCGATGCCGCCGACAAGGATGCTGAGGTGAAAGACAACCTTCGCCATTATATCGACATCATCCGCTCGGCCTTCACCATCGAGGAAGTCAACCCTGAGTCAAAGCTGGAGGTGAAGAAATACGAGAACCTAGGCTACAAAGTGGGACAGGTGAAGCTGGACGAGAGCCAGAAGGTCACCTGGGCCATCAAGAAGCGTCCCATCAGTCGCGTCACCGACCTCACCTACGAGAATATCCGCCACATCAGTGCGGCAAAGCTTGTCGAAGTGCTCGACCGCAACTTCGGCGGCGGCTGGGACTCGCTGTCGCAGAGCATCAAGGACATCATCGAGAGCGGCTTCGACATCAGCACGACGACGCTGCCCAAGGACCGGCTGCACAAGAAGGGCGGTCTCTACGAGAAGAAGGTGGCCGACGGCTTCGATGTGCTCGAGGTGTCCAAAGGCTCATGGGTGGAAGCCATCTTTGCCAAGGTGAAGCCCGAGGCCGAGAAGCCCCGCATGAAGTACAACACCTACAGCAGCGATGAAGAGAACGAGGATGAGGACGTAGAGATAGAGGACACGTTCAACAAGCCCGACGAGGACGACATCGAGATAGCCGAGCCCAACGACGAGGACATCACCGAGGACAACTACAGCACGATGATGGATCTGGGTGCCGCCGACCCCGACGAAGAGGCCGAAGGTCTGGCCGACTACGTCGAAGACTGATTCTTTGTCACAACAGTTTCTCTGTCTTTGCCAGAGAACAATTCAAATAAAAAACGCTTCGTGTTCTGTTTCATTACAGAACACGAAGCGTTTTTTGGGGCGAAGAGTTTCAGCGAAAAGTGGGGGCGGTCTTTTTGTCCGAAGGCTTCGGACGAACAGTCCGAAGCCTTCGGACAGAGCGTCCGAAGCCTTCGGACAACGAGTCCGAAGCCTTCGGACTTTTTTGGGGTTGTACGCCCCGTGCTACAAGTTGCTCTATGTCCATCAAAAACGCATTGTCTCTATGAATATAGATACCACTCTGCCAAAAAGACTGCACGTGAATCACAACTTTTTTGTTTTTTTTTATTTTTCCCTAAAAGGAAGCGCAAGAATGTCATATTCCTGCGCCCTATTTCGGATTGGTAGTTTGTTCTTTCGAGTCAATG
>JAEEPZ010000009.1 GCA_016285055.1 Prevotella sp. | reverse complement strand
CGACATCGCATCGTTCCTGCCTGTATACCTCGACAAGAAGATCCTGAAGGTTGACCCGTTCCAGGTACTCGACCAGAAGGGTGTTGGCCGTCTCATCAAGTTCGCTGTGAAGGAAGGCCGCGAGGTACGTCCTGACCTGCGTTGCGGTATCTGTGGTGAGCATGGTGGTGAGCCCAGCTCTGTGAAGTTCTGCGCCAAGATCGGCATGAACTACGCATCTTGCTCTCCGTTCCGTGTGCCCATCGCACGTCTCGCCGCCGCCCAGGCTGCCGTCGAGGAGTAAACGCAATTTGCTGAGTATCAATAAGTTGGGTGTAACTTCCTTGAAAACAAGGAGTTACACCCTCTTTCTTTGAAATCAAAAATTTCAGAAAATGCGTAGTATGAACCCCGAAAATTACAAGTAAATTACTGAAGTCGGAGGTGCAAATTACAACGGAATTACAACGAAATTACAAAAATAGAAAGGTTATGGCAAAATTCAAGGCAATTGTCAGGTATCAGAGACCTGATGGCTATTATGGAGTTTACATCCGTGTGGCCCATAATAAGAAGACAAGGTACATAAAGACCGATAAAGTTGTTAATTCCAAAGGCATTGACAAGACCAATGCCGTCACGGATCCGTTTGTCCTGAAGTACTGTGCAAACAGAATTGCGAAGTTCGTAGAAATGCTCAATCAGCAGGATGTGGAGAACTGGGATGTTAATGAAGTGATCGACTTCCTGCTGAAAGGTACTTCCGATGTATGCTTTTCCGATTACGCCCGTGAATACCAGACCAAGATGATCCATGAAGGCCATGCCCGTAATGCCAGGACATATGAACTGGCCTATGAGAACCTTGAAAGATACATCGGCACGACAAAGGTAATGTTCTCACACCTTACGTCTACTGTCATTACCAGATGGATAGAATCTCTGTCTCGCACAGCCAGGGCAAAAGAACAATACCCTGTATGTGTACGTCAGATCTACAAAAAGGCCCTGCTCGACTATAATGATTATGATGCAGGAATCATCCGTATAACGAATAACCCCTGGCCCAAGGTGAAGATACCAAAGGCTGATAACAGTGAACATAGGGCAATCTCCATGGAAGACTGCCGGGCATTTTTCTATGCTCCTATACCTGAGAGTGACAGGAAACAACCTCTTACAGAGCTTGGTCATGATGTGGCGATGATGATTCTCTGCCTTGCAGGAATCAACACAATAGACCTTTACTATGCGGAGAAGAAACACTACCATGATAATATCATAGGCTACGAACGACGGAAAACCCGTAAGGCCAGGACTGACAATGCCTGGTTTGAAATCAGGGTGCCGGATATTGTAAAGCCGATTGTTGAAAAGTACCTCGACACTTCAAACTCGGAATACCTTTTCAATTTCCATTCCAGACACAGCAGTCAGGACAGTTTCAATGCCAATGTCAACATCGGTATTAGACAAATATGTGAGAAAGTCCTTAATATGAAGCATGAAGATGCCTATAGTGGCTATACTTTCCGTCATACTTGGGCCACTGTCGCACAGAATGAATGTGGGGCGACGCTGAACGATGTGGACTTCGGACTTAACCATTCCGGAAAGACCCGTCTTGCCCGTACTTATGTGAAAGTTGATTTCACTCCCGCATGGGAACTTAATGAAAAGGTAATTGAGAAGATTTTCTTCACCGAAGACAAATCTTCTGCTAACAAGAATGATGAACCGGAAAACGACTTCTTCCGTTTCTCGGCGAAGCAGATGATAAAGGGAACTCTTTATTTCAAGGGAAAGATTCTTGCGTCCGTGGAGGATATCGGTTTCAATAATATCGAAGAGGTTATTGCTCACTTGATGAAAGACTTGCCTGACACCATTCCTCCCCGTTCAATGGTACTGATCAGAATTGAGAACAAGGATAAAGGCCAAAAGCAGGACTATACCAGGATGGTACGCTGATAATGTAAATAACTGCTTTACGCGTACATTATATATAATATAAAAATAACATGGACTTATGATTATTGATTTTCAAAATAAGGAATTGCTGGCAAAAATGAAGCGCGAGGTGAATGCTGCCGCCAAGATAAGCAACCGCGAGGCGAGAATCACATTCGTATTGGTACACATGATCAGTGAACACCACGAACTGGCTGAGCAATGCAGCAAACCCGACGGTGAGAACAACCTCTTCCGGTTTATATCATGGTGTCTGAGCCGTTTCGCCGAAGAACTTGAAACGCCCACTAATGAAGAGTTTAAGAACCCCATCGAGCTTTACAAGAGAGATCCAGACATTAACCTGCTTGATCTCGTCCGTCACCGTACTCCGGCGAAGAATGCTGTAGAGAAAGGTCTGGACGAAAGTTTTGAGTGGCCGTCGGATGTACCATACGAGGAATGGGAGGAGGACATCTTACAGACAGCATACACCACTCTGTTCGGACTGTACTTCTTTAAAACTCCAGCCAAGGACATGATGAAGTGGCTGGGCAAGGACGAACGTAAGAACTACCTCTTCGTGAATGCGATGAACCGCCACGAGACGGCACTGAATATCTCCGAAGAGCGCACAAGACTGCGCGAGGCCGACGGGCCGCTACCTTGGAAGAAAAAGCCAAAGCGGATGTACCTGAGCGACGAGGAATGTGCGCAGGGCGAAGAGGGGGTGGAACGTCTGCGCAAGATGTTCGTCGCACTGATAGATGAGCTGGGCAGGGGCGATACACTCCGTTTCTGCCGCGAGAAGGAAGAGACGGCATTTGCCGTGTTTGTGTCCGGAATATTTGCTATGGCGATGCCCGACAAACGCATGAACCGAAAAGGCATGGTCTCAACGGAGGACAACATCAAGATTGTGTATCAGGCAGCGAAAAAATCCATGATGGGTGACAAGGTTGTAAAGGATATCGTCACAGCCGCAGATGATCAGGCTGCTGCAGAGGTGTTCTACTGGGGGCTGTTGGCCGGAGAACAGTTTGTCGCTAACGGTAGCATGCCTACTGGCATGGCCGACATAGATATTCGCCACAAGCCTAAAAGACGCAAGGGCTAAAAGCCGTCCATCAACACACGCATGGCTACCTCCTGAGCCTGGTCTACTGTTGCACCGGAACGTCGTTCACCCTCAAAGACCCCGGCTGCATCATCCGCACGACTGTTGATGAAGTCGTGGTAATGCTGCCGGGGATCTTCTGTATCTTTGAGATACTTCAGAAGATATAGTCCGTAGTATGATGCTTCTATGGCCATAGAAATAAATATTTATTGCCCCTTTGTTTTATTCGGGTCTACAATCTGGTCGAACAATGTCCGCGTGTCGCCTTGCCCGCCTATATGCGGCAGCAAGACCACGACGACTTTGAAGAGGGCCACCCAATCCTGTTCAGTGTAAGCGTCTCCGTTTTTCCGCATTGTAGCATTGCTCGAAAGTTGCTACCTTTGCACCCATGTATCAAAAAGTGTACAATTATGGATGCAAAGAAAGATTATAGTCATGTGATCAGCGGCTACAGGAATGAGCTGCGATTAAACGGCAAGGCTACTCTGTCGGCCTATTGTCGCAGTGTCGGTGTAAGTATCAGTGCCGTCCACCACTGGATGGAGAATTATGGCATAACTACCAAGAAGATAAAGGCGGAGATGGCAGAGCTTGCAGTCTCTGATTCGCCATTCGTTCCATTATCCTCTGAGATGCCAGTGCCTGTCCGCAGTTCCAGTCGTATTGAACTGACTTTTCCAAATGGTGTCCTTCTGTCGGCAGACCAGTACCCGCCACAGGACCTGCTGGTGTTGTTGAACGGCTATCGCGGAGGACGTGTGTGATGTTTGCCCTGACAGAGAGTACCCCGTTATACCTGTGCCGTCAGGCTGTGGACATGCGAAAGGGCATCGACGGGCTATACCGGCTGGTGCGCACGGAGCTTCAGCAGCACCCGCTTTCAGGCAGTGCTTTCGTGTTTTTCTCGAAGAACCGCCAGAGTGTGAAGATCCTGCGCTGGGACGGCGACGGTTTTCTGCTCTACCACAAGCGGCTGGAGCGCGGCACGTTCGAGACACCCCGTTTCGATGCGGCATCAGGAGCCTACAGACTGCCCTGGAAGACGTTTTCTCTGATCATGGAGGGAATTTCGCTACGGAGCGTCAGATACCGCAAGAGGCTCAATATTGCCATTTGAATATTTTTTCAACCGTCTGATAATCAATAAATTAGTTTGAAAATAATCGCCAAAATGCTTGGTTGTTCCGATGTTTTTTCGTACCTTCGCATCCGAAATGATGACGAAGGACGAGATCATATCCAACCTCATGGAGCAGCTCAAGGCTACCAATGAGCAGAACGCAGCATTGATAAACCGTGTTGCAGAGCTGACTGCCCAGCTGAAGGAGGCTCTTGCCCGTCTGGAGTCCATCGGGCAGTCCGTCAAGCAGAAAGACGAGACCATCAGGAAGGAGAAGAACAAGAACAAAGGCCTCACCACACTGCTGGAGAAAGACAGCGAGCGGCAGAAGCCTCCCAAGCCGGAGCTTACCGATGACGAGAAGAAGGTGCTGGAGGAGGCACGCGCCATCCGGCGCAAGCAGCGCGGCAACAACGGGGCCAGGCGTGACAGCCACACGGAAGTGAAGGTGGAGTACCATGATGTGTATCCTGACGATCCTGACTTCGACATGGAGAAAGCCCGTCCTCTGGAGGAAACGGGAGAAGACGGTCGTCCCAAGTACCGCGAGTGCGTGCGCTACACCTACACACCGGGCCACTTCACCAAGCACGTCTACCGCATGCACACCTTCACGCAGGACGGCAGGGTGTTTGAGCCGCAGACTCCGCCGTCGGCATTCCTCAACTCCAATTACGACTCGTCCTTCGTGGCAGGGCTGATGCAGCTGCGCTACATGTACGCCATGCCCATGGAGCGTATCGTCCACTACTTCGAGGACATGGGATTCAACCTCAACAAGAAGACGGCCAGCTTCCTGATGAAGCGTGCCGCCGAGGTCTTCGCCCGCTTTTATGCCGCCATCCGCCAGGCAGTGCTCGGAGAGGACTACATTGCAGCCGACGAGACCTATTTCAAGATTCTTGTGCCTGAGAAGAACTCCAAGGGCAAGGGCGTCAGGAAAGGCTACTTCTGGGTCATCGTGGCAGTGAATGCCGGCCTGCTGTATGTGGTGTACGAGGACGGATCGCGATCAGGTGATGTCATATTCAAGGAGGTGGAGGACTACAGGGGAACAATGCAGAGCGACGCGGCATCATTCTACAAGAAGATAGAGGGTAGTGACTATCCCTTCATCGTCCGTATAGCCTGCATACAGCACATCAAGCGACGGTTCATTGAGTGTCAGGACTATGAGCCTGACGCGGCCAGGATGGTCAGACTCCTGAACAAGCTCTACCAGAGGGACCATGAACACAAGATCGGCGAGAAAGGCTGGACTGTGGACGACCACCTGAAATGGAGACAGAAGTATGCCCCGGGTATACTGGCCGACATCAGGGAACTCCTTGACGAGATACTCGCCAAGCCGGACCTGCTGCCCAAGAGCGATCTCGCATCTGCCGCAGGGTATCTCGACATGGAGTGGGATGCCGTGACGGACATCTTCAAACGCGGCGACACCAACCTGGATAACAACCTCGTTGAGAGGATGAACCGATATTTCTCCATGTCAAGAAGAAGCTCGCTCTTCTTCGGATCGCACTCAGGTGCAGAACGTGCTGCCGTGCTATATACGCTGGCATTGTCAGCCAAGACGAATCACATCAACCTCTTTGACTATATTGTAGACATCCTTGACAAGACCGCCATGTGGCAGCCCAACACCCCGCTAAGCAAATACCGTGACCTGTTGCCTGACAGATGGGCAACAATGTAAACAATCGTCATTGATTTTGCAAGGCGTAACATCAGAGACGCTTACGATAATAAATGAGACAGAACATGATAGCAAAGGCATCCATCGGCTACATGCAGATAATCATTTTAATTATCGTCTTCCCAGTCATCCCACTGGTCAGAACTATTACATCCTCTGGAGAATTCTTCATCCGCCCCTTTCGTATTGTACATGTGCATGCTTAAGCCCAAAAGAGGCTTTAGCTCCACGTTACAGACTTTAATCCTTGGCTTGATATAATATTTTTTCATATTACAGTCCTCCTTATTCTTTTTAATTAATAACCACTTTTCGCCCATTATAAAGATAAACTCCACGCTGAGAAGGTTTCTCCTGCAACAGGCGTCCATCAAGTGTATGCCACAGCTGCCGGGCAGGAACAGCCGTCTTCTCTACAACGGCCACACCGTCTTGAACATTCCCTTCCAATACGAAACTATTCATTCGGGCTCCCTGTTCTTTTGTCAGCACCAGATAAGCGCGATGAGGTGTGGCTATGAACGAGCTACCGTCGTCTGTTCCCCAGTAGAAACCAAACTGTGTGTGTGTGGCGGCATCATAGGTCAACTTGTAATAGTAGTCACCATTACGCAAATTCGAAATCTGATACTGCCCTTCCGTGTCATCATGGCCAACGAGAAGATTCTCACCCTGATAATAGTCACAAGCAGTGTTGGTAAGGCTGACGGGAACAGACTGCCCAGTCGCGCCAGAGAGCAGCACGGGCACATATTCTGGCACGATGTTATTCTCCTCGTCGTCACCATCGGCTATCAGCTCAGTGGTAAGCACGTCGCCATTCAATCCAGGAATAACGTATGCCTTTACACCGGCAGCAAGTCTCACCTTGTTTCTGTTGAAATAGGTGGCATAGCCCGGGCCACCGAAGGTGATTATGCTGGGCTTGATAGTTATATCCCAAATCTTTACGGCGTTGTCACCAGCTTGAACGCGGTGTCGGGCCATCGCCCGTCCGTTATTATTTGTCGGGGCATAGATATAGATATTGATGGGGGATGGCGTATTGTAAGCCACTTCTATGGTGCCTCGTTCCGATAAATTGAACTCTTTAGGTTCATAGCTATTTGACAACAGGACACGGACGCCATTGGTGCCTAAAGTCTGGCAGTCGACTTCCACCTTGCCCTCGCCCTGTACCTTGAGGATGATGCCGTGGAAGCTTTTCAGCCACTCCTCCGACATAATATCGGGGTTTGTCCAATTCGATGTATAAGTGTCGTCAGAACCTTTATTGATGATGATGCACTGATCCTCACTGTCAAAGCCCTCGCCATCTTCTTCCACATCAAGGTTGAAGAACACATCGTTAATCACCACGCCTTTGAGATTGCCGTCTTCAGAAGGATTCTGACTGAGGTCAATTGTTTTTTCCTCCTTAATGGGCTGGAGATATTGTCCCAAGTGCAAGGACTTCACCAATTCGACGGACGTCAATTTCCAGATGTCCTCACCTGTTTCCGGATCAGCAGACTTCTCCCAGTTTTTCAAGCAAAACGTTCCCTGTTCATCGTCATATTCACCATCTTTTGGGGCCAAGACGGCAAGATTTGATTCCAAAAGTGAAAGGGGAGGTTGGGAAAAAGCAAGTGTACCACCTTGCATGGTTAAGTCCATCGTTTCACCGAGGTAACAACTGTTAGATCCCAGGTATACGCCATAGTCGATGCCTTTGATGTCACCTATGAAATGATCCATGCGAGTATAGTTACCATAGACATTGATACCCGCAGAGGAAGTCGGACGGATGGTGAGCGTAGCAGGCGTTTCTTCATCTGCACTCTCAATGAAAAGGTTTGTGGTCATCCATGGACTTCCTTTATATGTGCCTGTTGAAATGGCTCCCGCAGCACCAGGCGCGCTAATGGTATTGTTGCCCACCAGTTTGATAACCACTTTCGGACACATCGTCGCCTCGATGAACGGTACGCCATTGGAAGTGGTGTAGTCAACGTTGGTGAGTGTAATGACAGGATAGGTATCAGCCCCGGCTTCCTCCTCGTCATCATATTCTTCCCCTTCTTCACCAGAGCCTTCACCAGAGCCTTCATCATAGCCGCCCGCTTGGCTCTCAATTGCCT
Organism: Prevotella sp.; assembly: GCA_016285055.1. Taxonomy (GTDB): domain Bacteria; phylum Bacteroidota; class Bacteroidia; order Bacteroidales; family Bacteroidaceae; genus Prevotella. The sequence goes on along the minus strand of JAEEPZ010000009.1, from coordinate 61,274 downwards.
TCCATTTCACTTTCACCGAACCGCTACCGCCAGTGATTAACGTGTACTCACAGTCACCAGTAATAGGCGTGCCGGCAATACTCAGCATCACCGCTTCCTCATCCTCAGAGCCTTCGGGACAGAACGTTATACTCTTGACATATCCGTGACGGCCATAAGGCGACAGTGTCACACCATAGATATAAGCATAGGCTTCTTCCTGGGTCTCATATTCATACACATGGTCAGTCGGACCATCTCCACCACAGATGTTCATCGGCGTACACCCTGCCACTTCGACACCCATGATGGCATCTTCCGACTCGGTATATCCGCGCACCACCAGCTTACCCTTGCCGGCAGGAACGCGGACACTCAGCATGCCGCCGCACGTCAAAGGGGGCTCCGAATAGCCATCAACGCCCCAGTTGGGTGACAATTCTGCTGGGTTGTATCCAAGCTGCAGACAATGATAACTGTTATCAAAGTAGAACCACTCAGTTAGATTGTAAAAGTTGTTCGACTGCCAGTAAACAGAGTTGTACAGATAGTTGTTGTTGGTCATCATGTGAGGCATAATCCACATACAATTCTCCATATAGTTGTCTTCCTGAAGCACAAGGCGTGTTTTTCCAGAGAGGGTGCGCAGCTTGTTATACGGGTTCTGGTTTGTCTGGTTGCCTAATTGGGGGCGTCCACGGCGCACCACCGTCATTTCAACGCTGACAGCTCCTATCATGTCCTCCTCGCTGCCGGCAAACGAGGCTGTAACAATGGCCTCGCCCACCTTGCTGCCTATTGTCATTTTTCCTTCGGCGTCAACGGTCACCACCTGTTCATCGCTACTGGTGTAAGTCAAAGGCAGATTGAACGGATTGTAAACGTATGGCATATCGTCTTCGTTCACTTCACCATCCTCGTTGATATCGTCCACTTTACCGCTGGCATCCAAAATGAGCGCATCGGTGCTCCACTCCATGCCGGCTGTTGAGGGGTCGAACACCTGAACATAGCCCATTGTATAATAGTTGCCTTCATACCAAGAATAGAAACCGGAGGTATAGCTATATCGGGTAGTCCCATTCGTGCCCCTGATTTTATTGTAGATATCTTTACAGACATAAAGCGTCACATTTGAACGGCTCGACCCTTGATATGTTGTATAGGAAAAAGACACGCCTGCATCGGTGTCATACCAGTCGAGGTTTTCGGCAGAAGTATGCATGAAGAAAAGACCGTTGGGATAAACACTTCCATAAGAATCTTTACCAAATATTTCTGCACGGCTGACATCGGGTGAACCCATTTGACGGACAGAAGCGGGAATGACTACACTACCAGTAAGATAAGGCAGGCCGTAAAGTGCTTTCACCCCCAAAAAGTTAAGATGTGCAGGCAGACGGATGCCCGAGATCTTGCTGTCGAACTCGGACAGTGCATAGGCACCGATGGTGGTGATGGTGTAGGCTTTTCCCTTGCTGTCGGTGTAGGCATTGGGGAAACGCAGTTTGCCTTCGGCAAAGTCTGTAATTTTACCCTGATACCAAGCCGATTTGCCTTCCTTCATGATATCCGACTCACCATAGCTTTTCCCTGTGGGTGGGTTGTAAATGACACAGGTGCGTGCACCCTCTGCTACACTGGTGATGAAGGCTGTCAGGATGCGGCTGCCCACCACTTCGCCAGTCTCGTCGTTGATGACATCAATCTTGGCAAGCGTTATGTCACCTACCTCTAAGTCAACACCCTGAGAGTCTATATTGGCAGCATCCCAGTTGCTCAGGTAATGATTACTCTTAAACAGTTGCTCCTTGACCGCAAGGACAAGACCTTCAGAACAGTGTAACTTGAAGTTGCTTGCAAATTGTTCACCGAATGATACGGTAAACAGTGTAGAGGGATAGTCAGCATCCAGATCAGGATTGCGCAAAGTAATGTCAGCAAGCTGTGGCGTATAATAGAAAGCGCCATCGTCAATCACCTTTACGGACTTAGGGATGTCGAGAGAGGTAACTCCGGAGTTGCGGAAAGCGGTTAAGTTGATCTTCACAACGGCATAACCGCTCACTTCAGAGGGGATGACAATGTCTGTCTCGCTGGGAGTCACATTTTTGAAACAGTTGTAACCATCGACACCAAGCATACAGGTCTTGTCATCTTCACTGAGGACGGTGAAGTACATCACCGTACCTCCTGACGTGGTATAGGTCATCTCGGTACCTCTTACCACAACTGCCATACATAGCAGCGCCAGCAGACAGAAAAGTCTCTTGATAAAACGCGTAGTATTCATATCATAGATATTATTTAGAAAAAACTTACAGAAACAATATATGCTGACCCGTCAAAAGTTCATCAAGATGTTGCAAAGATATAACAAATTTTCCAAACTGCCAACTTTTATATTCACTTTTTACGTTACAATGCGAAATGAGTCCGAAAAAGTCCGAAGGCTTCGGACTGTTCGTCCGAAGGCTTCGGACAGTCCGTCCGAAGGCTTCGGACAATTCGTCCGAAGGCTTCGGACAAAAAAAGCCACTGTAGATATAGGAAGGGAATAGGTTGGGACATCTTTGACAAACCACCCCTGACCCCTCCTTTGGAAAAGGAGGGGAAGGGCTGCGCCATCGTACCCTGAACCATCACATGGAACTACTCTTTATACACATTTGTCAGAGTAACTCCGCCACCCCCCCGCCCCTGTAAGGGGAGGGGTTGAGGGCGGGGTGTTGGCCGGGAATATGACAGCGGCGGGGTGAAGGCCGAGAATATGACAGCGGAGGGGTGAAGGCGGTCAACGCCCCTCCCCCTGCCCCTCCCCTTACAGGGGCGGGGGGAGAGGCGGTATCCCTGCGCATAATGGTTGGCGCAGCAGAGTCCCGAAGGGACGACGGAACACAGGCAGGGGCATCGCCCCTGTATCACGGAATCCTTCCACCATCCAAAGTCCCGAAGGGACGACGGAATACAGGCAGGGGCATCGCCCCTGTATCACGGAATCCTTCCACCGCCCAAAGTCCCGAAGGGACGACGGAATACAGGCAGGGGTTTTAACCCCTGTGAATGAGCGATATAACAAAAAAGTCCCGAAGGGACGACAGAATATATACGCTGATTCTGCCGTCCCTTCGGGACTAAATGTGTTGGGGGCACCAGTTGCAGGGGCTTTGCCCCTGCCTGTACTCTGTTGTCCCTTCGGGACTGTAAAGAGGTTGGGACATCTCTGACAAACCACCCCTGACCCCTCCTTTGGAAAAGGAGGGGGAAGGGCTGCGCCGTCGTACCCTGAACCCATCATCTGGAAAAGATGGGGAAGGGCTGCGCCGTCGTACCCTGAACCATCATCTGGAAAAGGAGGGGAAGGGCTGCGCCGTCATCCCCTGACCGCTCATCTGGAAAAGGAGGGGAAGGGCACCTGTGTGGTGAGCGAGTGGCTGCGGGGGAAACGAAATCGTGCGCCACGATTCCTCTGACGGAACGTGACGCACGATGATGTTGGTGTTACTCTGTCAAGTAGACAAGAGGTGCGGGGATGCTTACTTCAGCACCACCTTCTTGCCGTTCTTCACAGCGATGCCCTTGTAACTGTTAGACACGCGCTGGCCGGCGAGGTTGTAGGTGACGGTAGACACCTTGCTGCTGCTCATCACATTGTTGATGCCCAGTGAGTAGGTGGCACCACCAACAACTTTCACGAAGAAGTTGTCGGCACCCGTCTGGTTGATGAGAGACTCTGTGCCATCCTCCAACTTCCATACGAAGTCCTTCAGCTCATAGTCGCAAGCCTCCTTGATCTCAGCCATGTTGAATGCGATAGACAGCATGCCGTCAGCCTCAGAAGGAACAGTGAAGGTCTGCTCGAAGTCCTGCCACTCGGTGGTGAAGTTCACGTCGCCGATAGCAGACCAGTGCATGTAAGCGCCGGGTTCGCCGTGGCACTGCGTAGTGGACTTAGCATCGCGAGAAGCCTTATACTTGAACTGGAGGATAGTTACTTCACCCTTGTCAAGTGCGCGGTTAGCGCGAATCCAGAACTGGTTGTCCCAAGTCTGGCCAGTACCGCCTTCCTCTTCCCTAATCGTCTCATTGTCGTCAGCGAGGTCGTCTCTTTCCAGAGCATTGACAACAGCCACATAGGGGTTAGGATTGATTTCGGGCTTCTCCTGAGGAGCATCGCCTTCCACCTGCACAAGGTTCATCTGCATGTATTCAGTGTTAATGGTGACCGTCCACACACCGGCAGCAACCTTGATCTTTGCATTTGAAGACTCAGTGTAGTTATCCCAGTTGTCCTCACCAATAAAGTTGCCAGAGGGCTTCAGTGTTGCGCTCTTGAATGCTCTGTCGTTGCCACGAACCGTTGAGATCATCAGCTCATTGACCCATGTGTCAGGCTTGCCGGCAGTACCAATGGTACCGACATACGACTCCAGATTTTCATCGTAGACCAGCTCAATGGCGTTGTCGAAGTCGTACTCAAGACCGGTAGCGGTGTTGGAGCCGGCAACGAAGAGACCCTCATCAAGCTTCATGGTTTGCACGGAGAGGTCGTCGAAATAGAAGTTGATGGCATTCTTGTTCTGCGGGTTCAGGTTGAATGCGATGGACCAAGCATCGGTAGCTGCATCGGGCACTGTGAACACACCGTCGAAATCCTGCCACTCGGTGGTGAAGTTCACGTCACCGACAGCCTGATAGAACACATAGTCAGAGGGGTTCTGATGGTGGAACTGCGTGTTCGTAGTAGCATTCTCGGAAGCCTTGTAGCGGAAGTGCAGCTTGAACTGGTTGCCCACCTTGAAGATCTTTGGATCGGGAGCCTGAATCCAGAACTGGTTGTCCCATGCTGAGGGGTCGCCCTCGGTGTCAGCCACCTGGCCGTGAACAACGAAGACGTTGCTGCCGTCCACCTGCTCTATGTCGGCGGGGAACGGATCCCAACCATCGTTCTCATTCATATTGCGGCCCTTCTCCTTTGCCCAGGCGCAAATCTTGAAGTTGTTCTCGCCGTCGTTCCATCTGACGTTAGCGAGGTCTCCCCAAGGCGTCTCAGCATTGCCATTGGTGAGATGCTCAATCCACTCCACGGGACGCTCCTCCTTACCCTCATGGGTAATCTTGAGGTAAGCGATGTCCCAGTCGCCGACGTAGTCACCGCACTGCATGAGGATATCACCGCTGGTGCTTGATGCCACGTAGTCAACCGTGCCTTCCACCCATTCAGTGGTGATGGGGAACGCGCCGTAAGGTGTCTGTCCGAAGCCCAGCATCGAGACGTTCTGAGCCACGGTGCCCTTGATCTTGAAGTGGAGCGTGTAGGTAACGTCTACCTCAGCATTGTTGCCAAAGCCGATGGGATGGAACTGGCAGTCCCATGTGGGATCGGTGGCTTCCTCGCTGTGGAAGTGGAGGCAGCCGTCCTGGATGGAGAGACGTGCCAAGGCTGACTCGCTGGCGCCCCAGCCGGCCCATTTCACTTCAGAGATGTCGCTGTACTTAGAGAAGTCAACTTCTGCATCGACAATCTCTTTTGCATTTGCTCCCATGAAACATGTCAAGAAAGCAAGAAGAGTAAATAATTTCTTCATAATCGAACAATTTAGTTAATAATAAAAAGAACAAATAATTTCTGTTTGAGGAGTTGTGGAGTAAGGAGTTGACTCCTTACTCCTCAGCTCCTTAGGAGTTACTTTCCACTGAGAGCATCGCAGAATGCCTTATAGGTGGCAGTGCGCACCCAGTCCTTCTTGCCGTCTATCGCCCAGAGTCCTACCGGGTCGCTTGTGTCGGCCACGTTGCCCTTGCAGATGCCAGCCTGCTTGTCCTGCGGAATCTTGGACATATAGCTCTTGATGACAAATCCATAGTAGTCGGCGAGCTTCTGACGCTGAGCCTCGGTGATATCCTTGGCTGGCACGCTGACGCCTGCCGCATCCTTATAGATGATGTCAAAGTTGGACAGGCGGATGAGCTTGCCCGTAGAGGCCAGGTTGGCAAGGAGCTGTTCAAGCGTGGCTACGTTGGCTTGCTGCGTTGCTGCATCCTCGCTGTAGCTGAGGTTCAGCTTGGCATTGATGCCGTCAATCTTGGCTCCACGCTGATCCCAGATATGAATCCAATAGTTGAGGCTCTCCATTTTCTTGGCATCCTCAAGGCCTGTCTCGCTGATGAAGAACTTCAGCTCTTCCGGCTTGCCGCCATGCCTTTCGAAGGCTGCGCTTGCCAGCTTCGATACTTCAGGAGCATAGTTCTCGCTGCCAATGATGTCTTGCCAGAAGATTTTTTCCGTAGAGTGCTTGAGGTCGCACATGCCGTTCTCGAGCTGTGCTTTGGCGTCGATGGGCTCGTCGATGAGGTCGAATGTCTTGATGCGTCCCTGGTTAATCTTCATCAAGCCATCGCACCATGCGTTGAGTGCATAGTTGATGGTGTCGGTCTTCTCCTTTGCCGTCTGCTGACGGTGGTTGTCTGGATAGTAGCCCACCTCCACTTTCTGGACATAGATGATGGCGGAAAGGGTGTTCTCAATTCTGAGGTAGCCCTCGGTCTCGCCAGGAGCACTCTGAGCCTCGACAACAATCTTGGTCCATTTGCCAGTCTTGAAAGTCCAGGTTTCATTAGGTCCAGCGCCGGCCACCTTGTTGCCAGAGAAGACCACATTGAAGGTGGCGTCCTTGTCGGCCTTTACCCAGAAAGTGACCGTGTACTTGGCAAGCGGATCCACCTCAAAGCCCTCAATGATATTGACTTGTCCGGGGACTGGGGCTGCGTTAATGCGAAGGACATGCTGGCCATCATATTCAACGATAGATGCCTTTCCCTTCACGACCGTTCCGTCGTATGCACCCACAGGCATATCATTGAAGTTCACCGTCTTTCCTTCGACATAGTCCACAGCAATCTCAATGGGTGCTGTGAGCATTTCGAGCCACGAATCGGCCTGGTTGGCATTGGCAAAGATAGGGCTGCCATACACCTCATAGCCTATTTCGTCCACATGGTCGAGCAGATCCATCATGTCAAGAAAGTTCATGACACCTCTGGAGTTGATGATGGAGCCCGACATCAGCGTGGAGCCGAAAGAAATATTGTCGAAGTTGGTGACAACAGCGGAATGGGCCAGCTCCTGCTTGTTGAAGTCAGACACCTTGAGCATTGCACCCAGCGACATGTTGGGATATTGGTTTCTGTCGATGTATGACTTGACGGGAGCCAGGTCACTATATGGTGCCACAAAACTGGGATCAGCTTCAGCACGGAATCCATCCGTCTCATTGTAGTCAGCACATGAAACAGCAAATGCTCCAGCAGCCAACATCAACAGGCCGTTTCTAAAGATGTTATTCATATTATTATCCTCCCTACGTTTATTATTTTACATATTTGGGTGAGAAGAATACCTTTTTGTTCGACTCGCGCGTCTGTACGACAAGCGTATCGCTGGTCGACACTGCTACGTCGTTCTCGAGGATCCAGTCCACTTCCTTACCATTGACTGTTTTCTTGCCGATGACTCTGCCCTTCTTGAAGTTCACATTGTAGGCCAGGCGGAGAATGTCGCGCTGGATGGGCTTTCCGTCGAGGTTGCCCCACTGGTAATCCTTGTACTCAGGCTTCTCAGTGCCCTTGATGATAAACTCTCCTGAGCCGTCGGAAGTAATCTCGGCATCGTCACTGGTGATGGTGCACTTGTCGCCATTGAAAGTGAGGATGAGGTTGCACCTTTGAGAAGGTCTGACATCTCCTGATGCGTCTTTGCCAATGTTCACTGCAACGGGGAAGTAGGCCTGCGTCATGTTCTTGGTGGTGATGCCGCATACCTCGTCGTTCTGGTTGATGGGATTCTCCTTGTAGTGCTCCAGGTCGGAGTTGACAAGCGACATATCCTTGCGGACATAGGTGTTGGTGACGCCATTCTCTGTCACGTTGTCAACGCCACGGCGGACGTATCGTCCCTGCCAGGGGTTCATATACTTCACGCAGTAGAGCACATAGTCCTTTGCCAGGATTTCCCAATCCTCAGTGTTGGTGCGTGAGGGGGTGAGGCCTTCACGCGGCGTGCCGGTGAGGATATGGTCGATGCCCTTCACATTGGTCATCACGAGGGGAATGACGTAGGTGTTGGCCACTGCTTTCTCATCGTTGAAGAAAGCATCGGTGAACTGCACCTCCACGTAGCCTCGGGCATCGCCATTGTAGGAAATGGAGTTGGACGACAGCTGATAGTAGGCTTTGGGCATGGGGAGCACAGGATTGGCCGCATTTCCGCCATCGTCAGTAAAATAGAGGTTGTTGCAGAGCGTCTCGTCGACAGCTATGTCTACAGTGGCGTTACGTCCGCCGTAGGCTCCGCCCATGGTAGACCATATCTGGCACTTGTGGGCGTTGTCGAGCGTGTTGTCATAGATGTCGTTGCCAAGCACGAGTGTGCGCACCGGGTACTGATAGGCGAAGTAGGCCGTTGTACCTCCTTCAAAGTCTGGGAAATCCTTGTCGGCATTATAGCAGGATGCAAATGCGAGTGAGAATGTTCCCAAGGCTACTCCGTATATATATTTCTTCAGTTTCATCATTGTATGATTCAATTATTAGTTCTCAATTCTTTTTTCTCAATTCAGCTATTACCATCCCTTGTTTTGCTTGAGGTTGCTCCACTTGAGCACTTCACCCTTGGGGATGGGTCCGTAGCACTGATAAGAGCTGTCGTATGTGCGAACCTCGACTTCAAAGATGTTATAGGTAAGCGTTTTAGTGGCTTCATCGCGCACAATCTTCACGCCCTTCACTGCTTCATTGAGGGGCAGCATCCATCGGCGCAGATCCCAGAAGCGCTTGTTCTCGAAGCACAGCTCCAAGCGGCGCTCGTTACGAATCAGGTCGGTCATCTTTGTCTGGTCGGCAGCGCACGATTCCAGATAGGCGTCGCCTTGCGGCAGGTCGGCTCCGAACATGTCCTTGCCCAGTCCTGCACGCTGGCGGATGGCCTTGATGACGTCGTAAGCAGTGAAGCCGGCACCAATCTGGTCGCCCTTGGGTCCCCAGGCATCATTGGCTGCCTCGGCGTAGGCCAGGAATATTTCCGTATAACGGATTCTTGGGAAGATGTGGTACTGCTCGATGAGAGAGCTGGACAGCGGGCTGACATCGTCGCGCAGGAGCTTCTTCAGGTAATAGCCAGTGCGTGTGGAATTGGCAATGCTGTTCAGGTTGTCGTCGGTCTCGCTCTTCTCATTGGGATAGTTGCCAGTGATGATTTCAGCCTTTCTGAATGTGGTGCCGTTATAGATGACGTCGTCGTTCAGGCGCGGGTCACGGTTGGCATAGGGATTGGCAGGGTCGTAACCGGAATTAGGATCAGTGATGGGCAGTCCGTTGAGCATGGGGAATGCATCGACGAGATTCTGCGACGGATTGACACGGCCTCTGCCATAGAGCGTCGGCGGGAAGTTGTCAAGCTCCTGGGCAGAACTCTTCGCACGGTCGGTGCGCCAAAGGACTTCGGGCATCTCTGAAGTGCCGTCAATCTTTGTCTTGTTCTTGTACCAGGTATGGCCTGTGGGGTCGAATCCCTCTAATCCACCGATGCGCTTGAGTACATTGGCGCAAAGGGTGGCTGCCTCGGCCGAGGTCACGCCGCTCTGTTCACGGAAGGCGGGACTGGCGGCCAGGAGGGCGGCCTGAGCCTTGACGGCCTCAGCACACTTACCTGACAGGCGATTGCGTGACTTGGAGCCGAACACCAGGTTGAAGTTGGAATAATTGGCACCAAGAGCGCGATACTTTGCAGGGATATCCTCATTGCTGCTGATGTCTACATAATCTACCGGGAGCAGCGCCATAGCACTGTCGCAGTCGGCATAGATTTGCTTCACGCAGTCGGCGAAAGTAGCGCGAGGCTGGTTGAAGTTGGAGCTACCGTCCTCAGGAGCGGTCAGCAAGGGCACACCGTAGAGCACGCCGTCGTCGGCATAGCCGCCATGAGCCTGAAGCAGATAGTAATAGAAAATAGCTCGCAGGCCAAAAGCCTCTCCTCTCAGTCGGTCGATGAACATCTGCTGCTTTGAAGCGGCGCTGGGAGCCCATTTCACCTTCTCTACCATGGTCAGGAACTTGTTGACATACTGGATGCCATCCTTGCAGTTGTCCCATACTGACATGGGGTTGTTGTCGGATGCCCACGAGCCGGTAGCCATAGCCAAATAAGTGCTACTCGTCAGGTTGGTCACAGCATCATCGGTGGCGATGTCGGTCGTGGACGAGGTCATATAGGGAAGACGGTCATAACCGTATATCAACAGACCATGTGCATAGTCAGACTCCTCGTAGAATGCGTCCTCCTGCCTGGTGTTCTCATCTGCAGGCTCAAACATATCACCGCAGGAGGTCAGACCAATAACCAATAAACAATAACCAATAACCGGTATTGTACTGAATATCTTTTTCATAATCATTGCTATTTGTTGTCTATTGTTTCACGTTTATTGTTCATCAGAGGGTTACCTTCACACCAAGATTATAGAAACGAGTCTGTGGGGCATAGCCAACGCTTGTCTCCATCATCTTGCGATGCTTTGAGATGGTAAGGAGATCGTTTCCATTCAAATAAATGGAGAGGGCCTTTACCACCTTACCGTCAAACATTTCCTTGGGGAAGTCATAGGTCAACTGTACCTTGCGAAGGTTGATACGGTCTGTGCTGTAAAGCCAGAAAGTAGAGTTCGCAGCATTGTTACCCGCATTCAAAGTCGTCAGACGAGGATGGGTAGCTGAAGCTGCCGTCTCGGGAGTCCAGCGACCACGGGCGTTAACAGAGTACTTGGCTTCACCGCTCATAAAGTAGTAACCTCCGTTCATCATGCCCTTAGCACCGAACTGACCGTTACCCAGCATAAAGAGTGTCCAGTTCTTGTACTTCAGCGTGAGGTTCATGCCAAAAGTCCAAGGAGCTCCAATGCTGCCCAAGCCACTGCCGCTAGGATTACCGTTCTTGTCAAAGACAATAACGTTACCCGACTTACCAAGAACAACCATATCCAGGTTGTTAATGATGCCGTCGCCATTCACGTCCTCGTACTTCAAGTCACCAGGCTGCATAGTACCACCAAGCTTTGACTGCGGGAGGTCCTTTCTCAAAGTGAGCTTTCCTGTTTCAGCATTCCTTTCAAAGTCACTCTCAGTGTAGAATCCCAGACATTTGTAACCCCAGAGGGCATCAAGGGCCTGACCCTCGATGAATTTGTTGGGAGCTGCATTATCTATGAGTTCATCATACTTCTTCCACTCGGTTGTGAGATAGGTTCCTACAACACCTAACTGGGCGTGAACCTTGCCGAATTGCTTCTGAGCAGTTACGCTGAAGTCAAAGCCTTTGCGGTTCTGAATGTCATTGTTGATGGCAGGCATGAAGGTGCCGGTACCGCCGGAACTGCTGCCCTGCAAGTGCGAGGGGAACGTGGTCAGATTCTGCACAATAAAACCATCCATGTCGGTATTGAAGAATGTGAGGTCGGTGGTAATCAGCTTGTTGAAGAACGAGCCACGCAGGTTGACCGACCATTCCTTACGATGGATAAAGTCGAGAGATGGGTTGGAACCCGTCTGGGAATAGGTGAGGGAAGAAGAGGCGCCCTCATTCCATGCGAAGTTAGCACCGGCTGTTTGCCAGGAGGCATCGTAGATATAGAAGTTTCTGTCACTCAGATAAACATCAATATCCTCGTTCAGATTGCTGTAGGATGCGCTGAGCATCAAATCGTCAACAAAGCTGTCCTCCATGAAGCTCTCCTTGGCCATGTTCCAGCCGATGGAGAAAGAAGGCGAGATGGCTTCACGATGGCCCTCAGCCAGACGTGAGGAATGCACACCGGCCAATGTCACATCGGCAAAGTAACGGCCCATATAGTCGTAACCGGCCTGCAAGCCCAAGTTGGCATTGGCATAGCGGTGGTATTCGCCGCTGCGGGTCGTGGTGTACATGTTGGCGAGCAGCATACCCGTGACATGATGTGCGTCAGCAAAGGTGTTCTCGTAGTCGAAATGTCCGTTCCACGTGATGGTCTGCCTGTACTTCGGGTCGCCCATGGACATGTGACCTGTCACCACTTCATCGTTCTGCTGGGTGAGGGCAACAATGGCATCATTGGTGTTATAGTTACTCCATGTGGGAATGAACACAGCATACTTGTTGTTGTATGAAAGGCTGTAGTTGGCAGCATAGTCGATAGAGAACAGCGTGTTGAACGACAGTCCTTTGAGGAATTTGCCCATATCGTAGTTGATACCTGCGTCGAACTGGAACTGACGGCTCACGCCTTTTGTCTTGCCTCCAAAGTAGCAGTCGGCAATGGCATTGGTCTGGTCGGCCTTAGTACCGCCGGGGAAATACCTGCCATCGAGCAGGTTGAGCGACTTACCCAGGATGGCCAGCGCCTTGCTGGCATTGGGGTCGACGGCATTGATGTCAATCAGCGGTGCAGCGTTTTCGGGGAAGTTGGGGCGCATGGTCGATGCAGCGCCCCAGAAGTCGCCCTTGTTGCTGTTGGCATTGTAGAAGGTGGCACTGACATTGGCAAAGCCCTTGATGAGCTTGTTGATGACCAAGTCCACATTACCACGCACACTGAAGCGGTCGGTGTAGTTGTCCTTTGCCGGGCCGAAGTTCAGCAGGTCCTCAAGCCGGTAGTAATTGATGTTCGTGTAGAAGTGTGCGCGTGCGCCGCCACCCTGAATCTCAAGCGTTCCCTCCGAGCGGTTGTATGCCTTGCGAATATACTCGTCAGAATAGTAGTTGACGTTGGGATAGCGATAGGGGTTGAGGCCTGAAGCGTGATTGTAGATGTCCTGCTGCGAATACTTTGGTCCACTGGCCAGTCCATCGTTAATACAGGCTTCGTTGTAGAGCGTCATGTACTCTGCCGAGCCAATATACTCAGGAAATTCTTTTGCGAAATGGAATCCCGTGTTGGCGTTGGCTTCAATCTGCAGGCCGTCCACCGTGCCACGCTTGGTGGTGATGAGGATAGCGCCCTTGGCACCCTTGGCACCATAGAGGGCCACGGCCTGAGCACCCTTGAGGAAAGTGATCTGCTCAATCTCGGAAGGCAGCACGTTGTTCGACGGGCGCTTCACGCCGTCGATGATGACGAGCGGCATGTTGTTGTTGTCGTTGTTGTCAAGGCGCTCATTGTCCATGCCCCACAGGTTATTGCCATTCCATCCGCCGACAAGCGCATACATGTCTTCCAGGCTACTCGTTATATAGTCTTTCTTCCGCAACTCTTCCATGTCGACGTATGAGACACCGCCGAGAAGATGGTCGGAATCCTTGTCGCGGAAAGCAACATGGACTTTCTTTTTCACCACAGTAGTATCAGCATCGTCAGCGGTCTGAGCATTGACCGTCAGTGGCGAAGCAGCCAGCATGGCAAAGAGAAATATGTTTGTTACATTCTTTTTCATAAAATCATCCTATTATAATTATGCATTATGAATTATGAATTATGCATTATTCATCACCATCCCGGATTCTGGGGGAATCCTTCATAAAGATAAATGTCCTTGTCAGGAAGCGGGAACCAGTAGTGCTTTGAATCCAATCGACGGGTAATCAGCTCTTCTCTGTGGAAATTGCCGACTCTTGCGTCCTTCGGGTCATGATCCTTAAACCATGAATCTGCTTCCAAACGCTCGAACTCGTGAGAATATTTCACGGTGTAGGGCGGCTCTGTCAAGAGCATCCAGCGCTGCAGGTCGCACCAGCGGAATCCTTCAAAGGCAAGCTCCACAGTACGCTCACGGCGCACTTCGTCCATGAAGCGTTTGGGAGTGGTAAGAAGGTTGGCCGGTATATGCTCCATGGGCCAATCGTCAGAGTTGACGCGGTCGCGGAGAGCGTTGATGGCATCAACAGCCGTCAGCGAGTTGCAGTAGTCCTTGCTGCTCTTGAAGTCGTTGACATTATTGTTAGCAAGGGCAATAGCAGCCATGGCTTCAGCATACATCAGATAGATGTCAGCCAGACGCATGTAGGGGAGGTAACTCTCAAAGGCCCATTCATAGTCGTACCACTTGTCACCCTCGTTACACTGGTGAGGCGTCAGCTTCTGAATGAAGTAGCCCGTACTGCTGCCATCGGCTATGTCGCGCATGCCACCACCAGTGAAAAGAGAGCAATACTCATACTTCTTCTGCTCAGAGCTCAAGGCGTCGGTGCTGAGCACATAGTGGAATCCGTCGAACACGATGTCGTGATAGAATCGTGGGTCGCGGTTCTTGTAGGGATGCTCGGGATCCCAGCCTGATTCGGGATTCAGCACCAGAACGCCATTCTCCACGAAATAGATGGGCTGTCCGTTGGCCATACCGTACTGGTCGATGAGGTTGGCCGTGGGATGGTGGATGATTTTATCATGAGCCACAAGGCCTGCCACCTTCGGGCCGAAAATCTTGGCGTGGTTCCAGTTGGCGGTATTCAGACCCGAGCAAATGCCACGGAAGATGGCCTCTGTAGAACCCGGCACCTGCCAATTCTTTTTGATGGTATAGAAGATGTCGGAATAGCAGGTCTCTGCTTTCTCATCGCTCTCATGGTCGTAGATGTTGGAATACTTGAACTCGGCAAGTTTGTAGGACACTGTTCCCCGCTTGACCATGTCAAGAGCCTGGCCCAGAGCCTTTGCAGCCAACTTACAGTATTCAATGTCGTAATCGTAGGTCTTGCCGTTGGCACTGGCACCCAAAACCTGTACAACGCCGCCATTCTTGGCTTTCTCAAATTCCTTCATGAGCGGTGAGGCGGCCCACAGATAGCACTTGCCAAGGTAGCAGAGCGCCATGAACTTGTTGGCACGCAGGTCGTTCTTGCCTATAGTCTGCATACCGGCCAGGGTCTCATCCCAACCCAGCGGGTCGACAGGAAGCAGGTCGTAGGCCATCTTGAAGTCTTCGGCACAACGGTCGGCACACTCCTGGAAAGAAAGACGGGGAAGCTCAGGAATATTACTGGCCTCGAATGCTTTGTCAATGTATGGGAGACCTCCAAAGTAGCACATCAGCTCAAAGTGCCACCATGCACGCAAGAAGTAGAGCTGTCCGAGCAGCAGATTGCGCTCTTCGTCGGTGCCAACGAGCGACTTGATATTCTCAATGCCCATGTTGCACTTACGGATGCAGTACCATGAGCTGTTCCAGAGTGAGTAGCGGTCGCCGTTGAGCCAGAACTGCTTAGGAGTTTTATCATCCCAAATGTCACGATAGTTACCCAGGTCGACCTGATGGTCGATGTGTGCATAGCCCTCAGGGTTGTGTACAGCATCATCGCCGATATTCCATCCGGAGCAATAGTTCACTTTCTCCTTGTCAGGAATCAGGTTATAGATTTCCTCAATATATCCCTGGAAGTTGCGGTAGTTCTTGAAGGCCTCATCCTCTGCTACAATGGACTCAGGGTCTTTGTCGAGCCATTCGGTGCAAGCAGTGAAGGAAGCACCGCCTGCCAAGAGGAGCAGCGAACCACACAAAAGGGATTTTGTCATCTTATAGTATTTCATAATCATTTCTCTTTAATAGCGGTAGCAAATTTTACACTTTTCACTATTCACTTTTCACTTTAGATGTAGAGCTTAAATCCGAAGTTATAACGTCTGACTGTGGGGTAAGCACCGCCAGCACCACTCCATCCGTAGTTACTCTCACGGTCGTCAGGCATCTTCGTGATGAGGAAGAGGTTGTTGCCGTTGAGGTAGATCTTCAGGCTTGTGAACCCCAGTTTCTTAATCCAGCCTTTCGTCCAAGTGTAAGCCACTTCCACGTTCTTCAGTCGGAAATAAGAGCCGTCGAAGAGGAACTGCGTACCGTTGTTGCCATTAGTAGCCTGGGTGTTGAAGCGCGGCACAACGACTTCAGCGCCTCCTCTGCCGGGACTCCACCACGTACCGGTGTCATATACAGTGAGCAGCTGTTCGGGGAAAGAAGTCAGCGTGACGTCACGTGTGACACCTGTTACGCCATAGAGCTGTGCAAAGCAGGAGAAGCCTTTCCACTCCCATCCGATGGTGGCGTTGTAGGTGTGCTCCGGGTTGCCGGTGTAGCCGTAAGGAGCCTGGTCGTTGGTCTGGTCAATAAAGCCGTCACCGTTGAAGTCAACGATATAGTGGTCGCCGATGAGCACCTGGTCGTCGTTGCTCTGGAAGGCAGGCGCACTGTAGAGCTCGTCGTAGGTGTTGATAAAGCCATTGTCAATGAATGAGTGGTACTGTCCCTGAGAATAGCCCTGTGCCTTGCGGTAGCTGGGTATCAGCTCGGGGTCATCCTTCAGTTTGATGACGTTGTGTGCATAGGTGTAGTTGGCGTTCACCCAGAAGCGCATACCGTTTCTCAGCACTTTGTTGAAACGGAGGTCGACTTCGAAACCAGTGTTCTTAATCTTACCTTTGTTGACGTCAGGCGTCTTGGCTGCACCATAGTAGGAAGGCACTGAACGGTCGGAACCATAGATAAAGATGTCATAACGGTCGTCGCGGAACCAGTCGAAACTGCCTGCAAGCATACCGCCGAGGAATGCATAGTCAAAGCCGAGGTTCTTCTTCTGCACGGTGGCCCAACGCAGGTCAGGCATGGCAATGCTGGCTTCCTTGTATCCGGTGAACGGGCTGTTAGAACGGTCAAGGCCCATCTGGTAAGGACCGATGACTTCCCAACCCGTGAGGTAAGCAAAGCGGTCGCCGGCGCTGTCATCACCGATTTCGCCGAAGGAGCCACGAATCTTGAACATGTCAATAATGCGCTTATCCTTGAACCATTTCATGAATTTCTCTTCTGAGAGCATCCAGCCTACAGCGCCAGAGCAGAAGAAGGCGAAGCGGTTGTCGGGCGAGAACTTCTGGGAGCCGTTGTAAGCTCCGTTGAACTCAGCAAAATAGCGGCTCTTATAGTCGTAGGTGGTACGGAACACCCAGTCCTCACGACGGTTCTCAAGGTCAGCATTGCCGGCATTGATACGACGCTTCCAGTTACCCATCAAGCTGACGTTGTGGTCGCCAAACTGACGGTTCCAGAACAGCTGGGCCGACATTTCAGTGGCACGGCCCGTATAACTGACGCTACCGGCCTGAGTCGACCAGTCACGTTTCTCATAGAAGTCGAAACCTGTTGTGGTATAGATGTCGTTCTCGAAAAGAAGCTCACCATCCTCAGGAAGGATGTAGGCAGTGTTATTGACGTGACCGCCGCCGGCAGCGTTAATACCACGGCTGCCCTCATTGAACTGGTTGTCCCATGAGATGGTGCCACGGGCAACAAGGCCCTTGGTGATGAAATCGAGCTTCTGTTCAAGTGAGAAGTCGGTGAAGATGCGGGTGATAGTACCTAACTCGTAACCGGCCGTGGCCACATTCATAGGCGAGTTGGCCATGTTGGAGGCTGCCAGTCGGGAGTATCCCCATGCGCCATTAGAAAACTTCACAGGGAAGACGTTGGGTGGCATGCGATAGGCACCGGCCCAGTTCTGCTGCTGGAAGAACTCGCCACTGTTGCCATAATAGTAGCGCGGCGTCTTCTGCTGAGCATTCGAGCCTGCCAGATTCACCTTAAACAAGGTGGTCTTCGTTATCTGGAAGTCAAGGTTGGAGCGCACATTCAGACGGTTGTAGCTGTAACCACCTTCATAGCCCTGGTTGTTATCCCATATCCTGGTCATGTCGCCCTCGTTCTGGAAGTCGAACGAAACGTAATACTTCACTGCCTGTGTACCGCCAGAGAAACTGAGGTTCGTATTGTATGACAGAGCGGTATTTTTAAACATCTCTTCCTGCCAGTCAATATTCGGATAGCGCTCGGCCTGGCTGTAATCGCCCAAGTAGCCTCCTTCGGAATTATAGTGAGGCTTGACGGTATAGTCCTGATTGCGGAAGAGATTGATGAAGGTCTGCGGACGATAGTAGGTCCATGAAGCGTCTGGGGCTTTGGCAAGCTCATGCTCAATGACCTGATTGCGGAGCATATAGCCGTCGTAGGAGTCATACTTGCGGGGCAGTTTTGACACAGCCTTCAATGTGGCATTGAAACCTACGTCAATTCTGGCCTTGCCCTCGACACCGCGCTTCGTGGTAATCAGGATAACGCCGTTAGCACCCTCCACACCGTAGACGGCAGTGGCAGATGCGTCCTTCAGCACAGAGACGGTAGCCACAGAGGTGATGTCCACCGACTTGATCTCACGCTTGACACCGTCGACGAGAATCAGCGGCTGGGCATCCTGGTTCCAGGCGGCAGCACCACGGATATAGATACGCGGATCTTCCTCACCCGGCTGACCGGAAGAAGCAATGGTGGCCACACCGGGAAGGTTACCCGTGAGGGCGGCACTCACACTGCCGATACCTGCGGCACGCTCCAGCACCTCGCCAGTGGTCTGGGTGATGGCTCCCACCACAGAGGCTTTCTTCTGCTGGCCATAGCCCACCACGACAACCTCGTTGAGGGTCTTGTCGTCCTCAACAAGGGTCACATTGATGACACGACGGCCGCCTACAGTCACCTCCTTAGGAACCATGCCAACATAGGTGAAGACCAGAGTAGACTTATCTGACGGCACCTTCAGACGGTAGTGGCCGTCAAAGTCGGTCACCACGCCCTGTCCGGCATTGCCCTTCAAAACAACCGATACGCCGATGAGAGGTTCATCCCCAGCATCTTTCACTGTACCAGAAACCTCAATGGTGCCCTGCGCAAGCGAAGCCAGCGGGAGCATCATCAGAAGCAGGAAAGGCACAACTCGTTTAAAGAGACTTCTTAGCTGTTTCATCTTTTCTGATTTAGATTCATAATAATAATTGTTAGCCGTATACATTATTTATTTTATTGTCAACTTTACATCGGTTACTATGGTTTCTGTTCCTTTAGTCGCGTCTGTCAGTTCTTGAAGGCTTACACAGTCTTTCAGTATCTTTCAGGAAAAAGCAAAGAAAGAATAGTTGAAAAAACGGCATCGCTCTCTTGCGCTCAAAACGAGCGATACCGCCTAAACGAACTACTAACTATCTGTAACTAACCTGAAAAACTTTTGCAAAGATACAAACATTATTAACAGTAAATATCAAAAATTATATCTCACTCTTTACACGATGTAACATTTTTCACAAAAAAGACCGTAAAATAACAAAAAGATACAATAATATTGTGTATCTTTGCACGCGAAATGGAAACACAGCAAAAAAAAAATGCAACAAAAACAAAATGGTCGGGCCGACGATTCATCGACGGACTGTTCGGAAACCGTAACTCGCGACAGCAATTAGACAGGGAAGAAGAACTGCAACTGCTGCTCCAGAACTACGAACGACTGGTGAAAGAACAGGAGGACAAGCTGAGCTACTGTGCAGTCATCGGTCAGCAGGCCACAGACACCATAGCTCGACTCATCAAGATGTTGAACGAGCTGATGCAAGACGATGCCCCACCCCACCAGCACGACACCTGCGCCACCATGCTCGCCGATGCCGAGCTGCTGTCGAACCTCATACAACAGCTGCAGCCAGACGCCTTATATATTAATAATAATGTATTAGAACCTACTTCACCTACAATACCTACATCACCTACAACACCTACCCCACCTACAACACCTACCCCACCTACATCACCTACAACACCTACAAAACCCGCCCCACCACAGCTCAGCAAGCGCCCAGTCCTCATACTGGCCACTCAGGATGAAGCCATCGGGCAGCGGCTGAACGCGATGCTTCACCACGACTACAGCATCCGCAAGTGCAGCAACGGCTGGCAAGTGCTGGCCGAGGCATACCGCAACGGCGCCAATGCCATCGTGGCAGAAGCACAGATGGACACCATGGACGGCATCACCATGTGCAGCCGACTGAGAAGCAACCCGCAGACCAGCCTCATACCCGTCATCCTCATCACCGACGACGAAACACAACGACTGCAAGCCCTGCAACAGGGCGCCGACATGTGCATAGCCGCGTCGGCAGAGACCGGCGTCATCACATACAGCGTCAACAACCTGCTGAAAGGGCGCCGGCAGATGCAGCTCAACTACGAGCAGCAGCGCAGGGTGGAGAAGCACGAGGCGCCAGAGCTCAACAAGAAGAAGTCGGCCAATGAAAAGCTGATGGAACGCATCATGGACACCATCTACAAGAACCTGACGGACTCAAACCTCAGCGTAGACAAGATAGCCGACGAGGTGGGCATGAGCCGTGTGCACCTGCACCGCAAGATGAAGGAAATCGTAGGACAGACGCCTCACGACTTCATCCGCCAGCTACGCATGGAGCGGGCTACCCGCCTCCTGGCCGCCGGCGACATGAACATCACCGAGGTGGTCTATGCCTGCGGCTTCTCCAACGCCGCCTCCTTCTCCACCACCTTCAAGCACGTCTACGGTCTGACACCCAGCGAATACATGGCCGAGAAGCAAAAGGCCGGCACATGAAGACATCATCCCGCGTTTCTATCAAGTGATTCAAGTTACGCAATAACTCTTACCCAGTTGTCTGTTGTTGTCAAAATGTAGTACAAAGTTACGTATATCGCTGTTTTTTTCAAAAAAATGCTTAATATTTTTGGCGGTATGTGTTTTTTTCCCTAACTTAGCCCCATATTTACCAATACTAACTCTTAATGGATACAGAAAAGCTACAGAATAATTATTGTGTCATCTTGGCAGGTGGCCACGGACGCCGCCTTTGGCCCAGCAGCCGCAAGGCACATCCCAAACAGTTTATTGATTTCTTCGGAACGGGACGCACGCTCTTGCAGTCCACGTACGACCGCATGGCACGCATCATCCCCGAAGAAAACATCTTTATCACCACGCGCCGCCGCTATTACAAACTGATACGGCAACAGCTGCCCGAGCTGCCCGAGGAGAACATTCTGGCCGAGCCCGTCAACCGCAACACCGCGCCGTCGGTGGCATGGGCCGGTGTGCGCATCCATCGTCTTTGCGCAGATGCCCGTATCATTGTCTTGCCTTCCGACCAGTGCATCATCAACGAGGACAACTTCTGCCAGTGCGTGCTCCGCGGACTCGACTTCGTGGCTAAGAACAACATCATCCTCACCATGGGCATACGCCCTTCGAGGCCTGAGCCAGGTTATGGCTACATACAGATGGGCGAGGCCTCGCTGACCGAGGGCATCACGAAGGTGAAGTCGTTTACGGAGAAGCCTGAGCGCGAATTTGCGCGTTTGTTTATGGACAGTGGCGAGTTCCTCTGGAACACTGGCATGTTCCTGGCCAACGTCAACTATCTGCGCAAGTTCTTCATTGAAACCATACAGGACATCAGCTCCCGTCTGGCGCCTATCAAAGAGATGTCTTCCATCGACGAAGAGATGAGCTATGTACAGCAGCATTTTCCCGCCTATCCCAATCTGTCGATGGACAAAGTCGCACTGGAGATGTCGAGCAACGCATACGTCATGTGCTGCAACTTCGGCTGGGCCGACATCGGTACATGGCATTCCATCTACGAGTTCCGCCAACGTAAGGAGGGTGACAACGTCATCATCGACTCTGAGGTGCTGATGGAGAACTGCCGCAACAACATCATCAAGCTGCCCAAAGGACACATCGGTGTCATCAACGGCCTCGACGGTTATATCGTGGCCGAGCAGGGCGATGTGCTGCTCATCTGCAAGAAAAGCGACTCCTCCTCGCTCATCCGCAAATATGTGAACGAGGTGGGCATCCGCTACGGCGAAGAATTTACCTGATTACTGATAAATCAACGTTGTAAGGCGCTCAGGGGCGAACAGCTCCTGGGCGCTTTGTTGTAGGTCGGCAGCGGTGAGGGTGGCGATGTGCGCCATGACGTCGTTGACGGTGCGCACCTTTCCCGTGTGCAGGAAGGTGCGGGCGCAGTCGAGGATGGTCTGCTCGCGGTTCTCAGCGGCAATGGCCAGCTGTCCCTGCAGCTGCAGCTTGGCGGCGCGCAGCTGTGTCTCGCTCAAAGGCTTGTCCATCAGCCGGTCCAACTGTTGGCGCACCAGTCGGAGACAGCGTTTGGTGTCGTCAGGGTCGCAACCGAAGTAGATGCTCCACAGCCCCGTGTCGCTATAGCTCACCATCGAGCTGTCTACGGTGTACACCAAGCCATTGCGCTCGCGCAGCGCCATGCTCAGCCGTGAGTTCAGCGCCGGCCCGCCAAGGATGTTGTTCAGCAGGTAGAGTGCCCAGCGCCGCTCGTCGCCAGCAGAATAGGCCCGTGTGCCCACCATGACATGCGCCTGATGGGTGCCGCGGTCGCGAACAAAGCACTCCCCCAGAAGGTCATTCCCCGCCCCCTCTCTGTCAGGGAGGGGAGAAGAAACCTTTTCTGCTGAAGCTCCGCCTTGGGGGTAATGACTCCCCTCCCCCACAGGGAGGGGCTGGGGGAATGCCTTCTGTGCGAGGGTCGTAGGATTGGCTGAACTAATAAACAGCACGCAGTTCTCTGGCCGGTACCACTGGCGGGCAAAGGCAGCGGCATCGGCAGCGGTGTAGGAGCGCACCTGCTCGCTGGTGCCAAGGATGTTGTGGCCAAGGGGATGCCCCTCGAAGAGAATATTTTCAAATTCGTCGAAAATAAGCTCGGCGGGGGTGTCCTCGTAGCTCTCTATCTCGTCGCACACCACCTCGCGCTCTTTCTCCACCTCCTGTTCAGGATACTGGCTGTGGAACACGATGTCCTGCAGCACGTCGAGGGCACGGCGCAGGTGTCGCTGCTCGATGGCGCAGTAATAGACGGTGTCCTCCTTGTTCGTGAAGGCATTGAGCTCGCCGCCCAGGCCTTCAATGGCGTTGATGATTTGTGTGGCGGTGCGCCGCTGCGTGCCCTTGAAGGCCAGATGCTCGCAGAAATGCGCCAGTCCCTGCTGCTGCGCCGTCTCGTGGCGTGAGCCGGCATGCACAGCAATGCCGCAGTAAGCCACCCGCGACTGGCTGGGCAGGTGGAGCACCCGCAAGTTTGGATAGTGAATGTTGAAGGAAGCCATTCTTATGCAATTTTGGCCGCAAAGTTACGCTTTTTTCTTGAATGGCAAGCCGTTTTCGCATAAAGAATTGCTTTTCCCTTATGTAAAAAGCAGAGACGCGCTTCCTTGAGTGTCAAGAAAGCGCGCCTCATATATATAAGATTATCGTTTCAGCATCTTGACATGCATAGTGCCACGGTCGGTAGCCACTTGAACATCATACACGCCACGGGGCAGTAAGCCGATATAGACAGCCTGTCCCGCCTGTACCCGCATTGTCTGTATCCGCTTCATGCCCCGCAGGTCATACACATCCACGCTGCGCAGCTCGCGGAAGTCGCCCGTCACCGTGAGCCAGTCGCCACGAGCTGAGATTCTGACGTGCATATCTGCATCTGTTGTCGGTGTTTCTATGCCTTGTCCTTGTCCTAAAACCTGTGTCCATGAAGCAGTCTTTCCTACCGAGCCTCTGAAGCCCTCTGTGTCAGTGATGCCGGCGGTCTGTACGGTCAGCACGTAATAGCCATCCTGATGCGTGGCCTGTTCCAATCCCAAATGGTAGGTGGTGGTGTTCATCGGTGTGACGATGATGACGGATGCGTCCTGCTTTGTGCCATCACAGAAGAGCGTCAGGTCGTCGGTAGTGAAGGTCTCGTTCTGTACAGCCTTGTTGAACACCACCGTCAGCTCCTTGAGCGGTTCTGTGAGGAAGGAATGCTCGTCGGGCACGCCGAGGAAATGCTCCACCGCCAGCTCCACGTCGGGCTTTGGCTCAAAGATCAGGACAAAGGTCTCGCCTTCCTCCCCCATCTCGCCCACAAAATGCAGTCGGTTCTCGTAGAACCAGTCGCGTCCGTCGTGCAGTGTGCGGTCGGTCTGCCACACGTTGTCAAGAGGTATTATCATGCCATCGCTGCTCCTTGTAATCCCGATAAGTTTCTGCCTACCGCCCGTGGGGTCGGGCACTGAGCCGTAGTTCCATCCCTCCTGACGGGGAGTCACTATCAAAAGGAACTCTGAGTTATTGTGCCGCTCTATTGTTCCTGTAGCGATGGACAGCGGCTGCTGAGTGGCATCGGTGAAATACACGATGTCAGGCAGGTCGTCGGCATCCACGATATCATTCACCAAGTAACCCCTCGGTGTCAAACCGTGTTTAACCGCTGCTACAGAGAAACCGTGTATCATCTCGTGGATAGTCACCGTATCGATGAGTGAGAGATCCTGATTGCCATAGCTCGTCACATGGTTAGCTTCCACCTCATAACTGGTGAAGTGTCCTAATAGCGAGCTTCGCAGCCACCACTGGGCATAGCTCTGCGAGTGGGCGCCGATATTGCCGAAGTCGTTGGCTATGGTCTGCCCAAGCGACAGCACGGCGGGTTCTCCATTCACCTGTGAGCTGACGATGTCGAAGTCTATGAACAGCCCCTTCTCATTCTCCACAATCTTAGGCTGCTCCGTCACCATCCGCACGTTCTTGGCATCACCATATCCCTTATTATTAATAATGAGTGCAAACTCCGCCTCCTCCATCGGCTCCACCACATCCTTTGTCAGCGGGTCATCGCCGTAGACATCGCGCTGCATCAGATAGGTCAGCTCCAGGTCTGGAGAGGGACTGACTACCAGTTCCACAGGTTTCAGTGTGCGCTTCACCTCCATGCCAGTGAAAGGGTCAACATAACTCAGTGTGCCACCAAACGAATAGTGGACGTCTCTATCTTGTGCAGCATACTTAGTAGGAACAAACAGAATGGAAGCTACCCCTGTTTGCTGCGCATTAAGCTTCCAGCCATCTGTCAGGCTCATATTGCCGTCAAAGTTGGTCAGTTCCTCAACGCTTATCTGGAATTCATGTGACGTGGCAACATGTCCCTCTTCATCTTTCACATCCAATGCCAGCTTTACGTCCGTCATGGCCGTACTCTCGTGTCCATTGTAAACGGTCAGTGTGCCACGGAACGCCTGTCGTGTCATACACATTTTCTGTGACAGTTCCAGCGTGATGCTCGCACAGACGGCATCAGACTGCTGCTCATCCTCCTTAGCCAAATCCATGGCCGCAAACAATTTGTCTATGTACCAGTCCAGTACGTCCTCGTACCCCAACTGTTGTGCATAGTCATTGTGGCTGTTGATAAGTGCAATATTCACATCTTCCAATTCGTTGTCTATCACATTGCCGGCATCATAGTCTTGCTCGTTCCCCTTTCTATTCGAATTGTTAATGCGTTCTATCAGCCTGCTTACATGTTCTCTTGTCATTAATTCCGGTGTATGCTCAAAGATGGAGGGATTGGATGTGTCTATTTGTCCGTTCTCGTCCATAAAAGTCTCCAGGAATGCCATGAATTCTACAAGTTCTGGCAAGGGCATCTCCATCCAACTCTCATCACCATATATCTCCTTGATATTGCTTGCCAGTGCGTTCTCGGTCTCCACCAGAGACCGTGCTGCCTGTATAACCTCTTGTATGTAGATCGGCTGTTTCGATATGTTTTCTTCATATATTTCCTTCTTGATTCGAGCCGTTTCCCCTTTCAGCAAGTCGAGATAATCGCTGTACCCTCTATCAGTGGCATATACGTGTTCTTGCAATAGTCCCTGCCGGTGCTGATTCATCAAAGCCATGTCAAACGCGTTATCGGTCTCCCCCTTGATGGTATTGTTATACCGCGTAATGAATACCGTCACTTTGCTAATATCCTTAATGACAACATTTAGCATTTCAAGATTTTCAGGAGCTGTTGATACCACACCATTTTTATCTGCGTATGCATCTACATAGTCAAGGAATGCCTGCCATTGTTCACCTGTCAGGTTTTCCAATCCGTCTTTTGCCATCTCTTTCAGCATAGACAGCAAGTGGTCGTTGGAGCTGTTCACACATTTCAACACGCCCTCCATTATCTCTTGCTGGGTCGGATGAGGCTGTTGGACGCTGTCTTTGGGGCAGGTAGTGTTGTTGAAATCTTTGTAGCATTTCTTCTGGCGCTCAAAGTCCAACTCATAATAGTGTAGCGGATTTTCGAATAAGAGCATAGGATTGCATGTCATGAGTGACATGGTGCCCTTCATCATTTCGGCGGCGTCCTTCGCTGTTTTCAGTTTTTTCACAGTGTTTGGAATACAGTTCAAGTCAAGGAATGGAGGCAGTGTACATTCCACCACGTCAAGAATCTTGGTTGCCTGGCATGAGCCGCACTTTTCCATGTCTTCCAGAAGTTTTATTCCGCAGTTGCTGCCCTCAAGCATGTATTTAGCAGCAACAAGCACTGGGTGTGTGTCTGGTATGAAGCACCCCGCAGAGGTGAGACACGAGAACCCGTGGATTTTGTTTCTTCCATTCACCACATCGCTCGTGCAGGTTCTGTACATGCTGAACAGGCAACTGCCCCATTTCCACACATTCTTGTATTTTGTCTTATCAGCTAAAAGTCCGCCCGTGGTCAGCGCTCCACTTTCAAGGTCGCCAAATCCTAGGATGCAGCGTCCAACATGCTCGAGCCAGCCCAGTATACTCTTCGGACAGTTTTCTCCTTTTTTGTCAAGGCAATGTGTGCTTCTATATACAGTAATGATACTGCCACCGGCACCGCCGCCGGCACCGCCGCTGCCGCCAGTACCGTGATCACCGCCGCCTACTATGCTACCACTCGAACTATTGGAAGGACAATACCCCATCTTGTAGCAATGATCAATAGTAACCTTCTTTGAGTAGTTCCCACTTTTATCAATACATATATAGTAGTAGTCTATTGTAAGACAGACCGTCACGCAGAAAACGTCTTCCGGTGTGTAATCATTGAACATCTCTGGTACTGGAGCGTCAGTATCAGTGCCGGAGCCTGGATAACTGCCAGATTCCTCTACAGGATGTCCCCACCAGCGATGCTGGTCAACAGTCATACGGACGCTTACCAAAGCCGATGTCTGTGCATCCAACTCGTCTACGGGATTTAACAGTTCAAAGGTCACACCTTCTATCACGGGAAGATGGTAAGTAATGTCCAAAGCCCTTATCAGCCCCTTGTTAGTGAGCAGGAGGTTGAATATCTGGTTCTTGTACTCCAATTTCTCTGGGAATATCACCTCAACAACCGGCAGCGGGACACGTGTCTCATATTCAAGCGTCGTCACAATGTTGTACTCATCCTCCACCTCTGTCTCCTGCACGTCCCAATTCACGGTAATGGCCTGATATTGCAGGAACACACGCTCGCTGTTCACGATGCCTGGGGCCAACTGCACATAGTTACTGTAACTGTCATGCTTTTCCGCTGTCACCTCTATGGCGTAATATCCTTCAGGCAGTCGGGCTGTGAATAGGCCATTCTCATCAGTTACTCCCTGTGCCACCACATCCCCACTGACGGGCTGGCTAATTACCACATTGGCTCCCTGCAGGTGGGGTGCACTTTCTGTAAAAGTGAATTCATCGATGACATCAACGAGAATTGTTGCCTGTATGTCAGACACTGGAGTCACCTTAAAGGGCAGTACTAAACCTTGTCCGTTCTCACAATTCACGCCTATAGTACCACTTTGAGGAACATTGATTTGCAAATCGCTTGTAGGCTTCAGATGAAGAGTTACTGTGACAGACTTACCAGAAGGTAGCGACGGTATTTGATGTGGTGTTTCCAGAGACAGCCACCCCATCTCCGGCAACGAAACAGAGATGGCCCCTGTTTCACCTTTGCCCTCATTGGTAAGGATGAAACTATAGCTACGTGCCGTTTCCATGGTCATGGTGGTGACAATCGAGTCAATACTGGAAACAAGAAAAGCTTCGCCAGGGCGGCAATCATAAACAACAGAGAAATCGGAGCTGGCTCCTTCCATGGTCAATGCCCGCAGCTTTATACGTTCCTTCTTACCTACAGCAGAAGGCGTGTTACTAACCAGCGTAAAGTCAAGTATCTTTGTTCTCCCAGCTTCAATTAGTCCCATGCTACCAAAGGTAAGATGACAGTCGGCTGGTTTTTCGAGTATCTCCACATCCTGAAGGGTTTGCTCCACACAGCCAGGATTCACTATTTCTATGGTGCCTGTGTACGGTTCTCCCATGGCCACCTCACAGGCAATCTGGCGGCCCGGCATTATCTTCAAGCCTAGCACATCAACGGTTGCCTGTGCCGCCGTCATGTTCTCGCCGGGATAGCAGGCTCCAACAGAAAAACGGCCAGCCTGTCCCTGCATGGGTGTCCAAGTCACCGAGAAGGTGCCATCCTGACGAGTGACGGTATGGAACGCCTGCCTTACCTCACCGTCAGTCACATAGACCTCCACGCCGACGTCTGCCAGCGCGCCGGTGTCCATCGTTCCGGAAATGACCACGCTGTCTCCCGCCACACACCGCTGTCTGTCTACAGTAACGTCGGCCTTGAATCTTGAGAGCAATTTCAACTTAGCATATTCCGAAACATTGTTCGTATAATTCAGTTCTTCAATGTCGCGCGTTTCATTGACCACGGCATAGAAATAGGCCATACCAGTCTTGTCGGGCAACGAGACGGCCTTGCTGACAGTTGTTGACCCGCCTGCCGGCACATCTTCCTGAGTGTACAGAGTAGCCAAAGGCTTTTCATTTCCATAAAGATGTAAGGTTACCTTAGTCAGTGCCGGGAGCGTGGCGGCTCCACTGTTATGAACAACGGCACTGATTTGTACGACCGACAATGCCACGGCCTCAATAGTGGGGAATGAGAGATCAGAGACACATGCATCTGGCAACGTCTGATCGGTAATCATCATATAACAGGTAGCGGAGGCGAAGCCCTCGGCCTGTGCTGTGAAGACGGCGGTGTGGGTGTCGTTGCCCACGTCGTTTTTGGTGGAGGTGACTTCCACTTGCGCGGTCTGCTGGCCTGCGGGGATGGTGACGGTGTGGTTATAGCTCAAGTTGTCGTCGTAGTCGCTGCTCAGATGCACGATGAGGGGCTGGTCCAGGCTGGCGAGGGTGTTGCGCCCCACGGTGAGCATGGCTTTGCCGCCCTCCTTGATAGTGCTCAACGATGAGGTGAGGGTCAGGGCAGGACCATCGTCATCGAGTACCTCAAGCGTTGTCGAGACGCTGCCTGCCGACTCGCCTGCTGCGCTGCAGCTACACGATGAGAGCCACACGGCGGCGGTGACGGTATAGGTGTGGTCGCCGTCCACCTGCGCATTGTCAACGGGGCCGAAATTGAAGCTCACCTCCTCCACGCCCTTTGTCAGCACTAACTCGCGCGTGCCGAAGTAGAGTCCGCCATGGCTGTCGTCGCTCAGACGCACCGTTATCTTGTTCGTGGTGATACCCGTGCGGCGTAGTATACCCGCCACGCTAACAGGGCCGGCACCCTCCTGTACCTTGCAGGGCACAAGCGACAGCTGCAGCACGGGCATGTCATCATCCTCCAAGAGCACGATGGCCTCGCCTTTCTCATAGCGGGGAGTGGAGGCCACGAAGGCTGTGGAGAGTGTTTCGCCCGGCAGGTCATCATCCTTGGCAGTGACCTCTACAGTCACCGACGGTTGGCCTGCGGGAATAGTCACCTGCTGCGGAAATGTAAATCGCGTCAGATGCTCACAAGTCAGCATCACCGTGAGAGCCTCCTGCAGGTGGTAACTCCTGCTGATGGTCAACTGGAAGGTATCCCCCTCTGAAACAGTAAGTTTCGAGGCCGTCACTGTCAATGCTGGCAGTTCATCGTCCTCTATCACGATTTGTTCGGTGACGGCAGCATAGCCATTGCCTTCCACGCTCAACAGAAATGCCGACGATTCGTCCACCACATCGTTGTTGGCGACAGGCAGCTGGAATCTGACTGATGACTGTCGGGCAGGAATAGTCACCTGCAACTGCGATGGCAGGCGGTCATCGCCAGTGATGCTGAGCATGAAGGTCTCGTCATTGCGCCAACTGCCTGTGCGCAGCAGCGTGCCTTCTATGTATGGGCTGCTGTTCTCCAAAATGCTTCCAGTAGGCAGTTGCAGCAGTAGTTGCTTGCTCACATTGAGCAGCGTCCCGCTGGTGGCAGTATTGTTGCCCTGTGCCTCTGTGCGCTCTCCAGAACCGCTGTCAGGCACGAGCCTGACGCGCACACGTGCATCGCCATCGATGCCCAGCAATTGTGGCAATTTTACTCGTGCTGTCCTGCTCACGGAGGCTCCTGGAGCCAACAGCGCGCTCTCATCGTTGTAGACCGTACCCAACAGTTTTTCCTCCTCACCATCGAAACTGACTAACAGTACCTGCTCATGCCAGCCGCCGGTGGCGGCCACCTCACCGATGTTGCTCACAGTCCAGCTGACATCAATCGTTTCACCTGGTACTGTCTCCGTCTGACTGACGGTCACATTGCTTACGGTGAAGTCGGTGGAGCGTGCTACGGTGATGGTGCCAGCAGTGGTTTCCTGCAGTACGTTTTCACCCGTATTCAGGCTCATTACGGCATTGGTGATTGTCATGGGATAGCTGTGGCCCTCACTCATCGGCGAACCGATTTGCATATCCACCGTCAGCAACGTGCCTGAATAGCCACGGATGGCCTGTCCCTCCGAGGAGAGGATGATGAAAGTGTATTTACCACGTTCCGTTCGTCTGACGCTGACGGTGTGAGCGGCTATCCGCTCACTCTTCTCTATACGGTCAGGGCGCAAGGTAGCACCATCGGGCAACTCCAAGGTGAACTGCACGGCCGCCACATTGGCATCGCTGTTCTCCATGTTGACAGACAAGGCGATGGTGGTGCCCCACCCTGCCGTTACATCGGGCACGCTGAGTGTGTTGTCGGCTTGTGCTGTGGTGGTTAGGAAAAGGAGGAGTATGATGAAAAGATTACAGACCCGAGCCCCTCCCCGTAAGGGCAGGGTTCGGAGGGGAGTGGCTGCGCGTTTTTTATTATTTATGTTGAGCATGGTAAATAATAGGTTTTATCTGATGGTTGCTTTCTTGATGATGGGCTGGTGGCCGCTTGCTGAAAGGCGCAGCACCACGATGCCACTGGTGTTTGTCTGACAGGGCAGTTCACTGATGCCTGCAGGCAGGTGGTCGGCATGTCCGCTGTCGAGCACGGTTCCGTTAGCACTGCAGAGTGTCCATTCCACGTTGTCGAGGGCTTGGGCGGTGGTCACCACAAGATGCCCTTTGGCCAGTGTGGCAGTCATGGCGAGTGTCTGCTGCTCGCAAATGCCTGTCTGATGATTGGCGGTGACACTGATGGCTTTAGCGTGATGGTCGGCCAGCAAGGCATCTGCCACGGTAGGCCTTTGTGCAGTCAGTGTTGCCAAAACGGTCTCGCCTGCCGGGATGAGCTGGCCAGATGGCGACCAACCTATCAGGTGGGTATTACCTTCCTGCTCACGTAGACTCACTGAGAATCCATAGAGTTCCAGTTGGCTGGAGACCTGTGCTGTCGTCGCTTTCTGTACAATGATGTCGAAAGCTGAAACGGGCACAGGAGACAGTAACACTAACTGACCGTCGGCATCGATGGTCAATAGTGCCTCAGTGGTAGGCTGAGAGCTACGTGCCTGCGCTACAGTGGACATTTCCATAGTGGGTTGCCTTCTCTCTAACAGCATGTTCACCAAGCAGACGGCATCCTGGACGTTGATGATGTCGTCGGGCCACAGGTTGGCTGCCCCGAAGTTGAAGGTGGCCTGATAGTCGCGCAGGCAGTACATGACAAGTGCCGAGAGGTCGAGTACATTCACCTCGCCGTCCACATTGGCATCGCCCTCATCGTAGGTCAGCTCCACAAGGAAGCGGTTGCCCTGGTCATCGCGGCAGTAGATGGTGTCGCCCTGGGCTTTACAGTAAGTACGCTGTCCCCACTCGTCGTTGCGCAGCTGCCATTCGCCTTTGTTACGGCTCAATACGGCCAACGGTGTCACGTCTGTGAAGCCTTCGCCCAATATGCGGATGTCGATGTCGCGGTCGAAGTTCCGCTGCACGTGGTCGTAGAGGCCGATGTTGGGCAGTGTGACCATCTGTTCAGATAGTGCGGAGGCCGTAAGGTGGAAGGCGTAAGCCTCGTCAGGTGTCTGATGCCCCAGACTCACAGTCAGCACGGTGGCGGGCAGTGGGCCACTAAGATGGCTCAGACGGTTGCCTGCCAATCGCAGCTCTTGCAGTGTTGGACTGATGGTCTGTGTGTTAACTATTCCGGAGAGACGATTGTCCTCCAAGTCGAGTACCTGAAGGCGAGGCAGTGCCAGCACACTGGCGGACAGAGGACCGGTAAGTTGGTTGCCGCGCAGGCGGATAGCTGTGACGTGACTGTTCTTGACACTGACGCCTGCCAGTGCATCGCTCAGCACTTCGTCACGCTGCACATCCCACTTGCGATTCCACTGGCTGTCGCCCAGTGTTTGTTGGTAGAAGGTGCGCAGCACGGCCAGCTCGTCGGCTGCGATGAGCGACTTGATGGTGAAGCGCAGCTCGCGACGGCCTAAGTAGCGGGGGTACACGCCTTCCACAACGATGGTGGCCTGGCCATCGTCCACGTTATTATTATAATGGATTGTGTAATCTGTTCCTTCCACAAGCGGCTGACCTGTACGGTCGTCGCGTATCAGCAAACTGTCAACAGTGACGGGTTCTCCAGTAAAGATAGCCATTTGCGGAAGTTTTTCCACCTTACAGCCACGGCTGATATTGCCTACCTCTATCACCTTGCGCTCGCTCACCACGCCCTCGCTGTCGCGGCAGTAGAAGGCCAGCGTATGCGGGCTGGTGTTCTGGCGGAAGAAGCACTCCACCTGCTGTGTGAAACGCAGTCCGGCTTGCAGGTTGTCGGTCAGACGCTGGGCAGTCCCATTGTCCACACTACAGTAGAGGGTGGCAGCACGGTTCTTCTTGTTGGTATAGAGACCGGCCACGTCAAGCAGCACAGGACTGCCCACCTCATTCCACACGTCGGCATTGCTGATGGCGGCTATTTGCATATCGTCTAAGCCGAGGGTGCCAGAGTGGTCGGAGATACCGTTCACTGTCAGCTCAAAGCCATCTACAGACGACCATTCGCCTTCTGCCGTTACTACAATATCGAAAGGATTGCTGTCGGTGACAAAGGTCACGCTTTGCTGGTTCCACTCGCCATTGGCTGTAAATTCCTTGCTGTAGTCGGCCACGCTGAGCGACAGTGTGCCTCCGTCGGCCACGCGACCGTAGGCAGAAAGGATATAGGTTCCTGCAGGCAGGCCGCTGACGGTCTGCCGCATCTCGCCTTTGCGCAAACGGAAGTAATTGCCTTTCTTTCCGTTATAGTGGTCATCGGCATTGGCAATATTGCGCTCGCCCTGCGTGTTCCAGCCCTTCCACTGCTCATCTGCCTCGGGGTTGACCAAGAAGGGCGTGAGGCTCACCACGCGGTCGCCCACGGCCACGGCAAAGGTATCTGTCTGCACATTGCTCCACTTTCCGCGCTCATCAATGAACTTCATGCTGAGCACATTCTTCATGGCTAATCGCTGCTGACCGTCATTGGTAGCGATGAGGGCCATATTCTCGCGGGTCATCTCCTGATGCAGGTTGTTCGTAGGTAAGTCCACGTTCAGCAACAGGGGCGAGGCAGGCTGCTCCAGCCGCACCAACTGGGCATCCTCCACACAGTCGTTATACCAGTAGTAGTAGCCAGCCACCTTGTTGTTCACTTCGTCATAGGGTTTCACGAAGTATTGGTAAATAGGTGGAGCCATAAGACCATCTTCACCACGGATACAAAAGGCGATGCGATGCAGACCTTCTTTCAGTTTACTGGCGTCCACTTGCAGGTTGATGAGTCCGTTGGTAGTGCTGCCCGTCATCTTTTGGGCATCATTGTCGTCAAACCAGTATTCGTAGGCAAAGGTTGTAGAGATGTCGGATGGCAGGGCAACGCGCATGAAATAGCCCACCACGGGTGCTGACCAGCGGCCGGCATCGTCCTTGGCACGGAACTGGAATGAATGGACACCTACAGGCAGTTGTTTCACATCGATAGACAGGTCTATCCATTCGCCAGAGGCACGCGCCATGACGCGGTTGTCATAGTCCGCGTCAAACCAGTATTCGTAGCTCTTTATCAGGATGCCTTCCTGCGCAAAGGGAACCCGCAGAAAATAGGACACGATGGGCGAAGACCAGCGGCCGGCATAGTCATGGACACGGAACTGGAATGAGTGGATGCCCGTGGTCAGCGTTTTCACGCTGGCTGCCAACTCTATCCACTCGCCGGTGGGTCGGCCTGAGACGCGATGGTTGTAGTCCTCGTCAAACCAGTACTCATATTTGTCTATCACTATCCCTTCCTGCGCCATGGGCTGCCGCAGAAACAAGCTACTGAGGGGCGATGACCATCGGCCTTCTGTGTCGAGGACACGGAAATGAAATGTGTGCAGGCCCATTGGCAGTGCGGCGGCATTGGCACTGAGGGTGATGTCGCCATTGGTGACAGGCACCATTATCCGCTGCCCGCTGTCGTGGTCGAACCAGTATTCATAGCTGGCAATTTGCTGCGCCTGCACACCTATACACAGGCATAACAGCAATAACACAAGCGACGTCTTTTTCATCATCGTTTGGTTTTTGTTTACTTGTGATTATTGTTTTGTCGGATTAAAAATCCTAATACCCAATGCGGTCGGATTGCAAATCCGACCGAACAGTCACTGTACTATTTTTGGGCTTCCACCTGAATTTTGACGTTGAGCATGCCGTTCTCGTCGGTCTCGGTGGCTATGGTCTTCGAGATAATCTGAGGGGTGGAGAGAGTAGTGCTGAAGGGCACCGTGCCGCCATAGAGTCCCACCTGCGTACCATCAGGACAGGTGTACTGCGCGGCAGCCTCATCGGTCAGCTTGTAGTCGTTATACTCATCCCAGGTGTAGGCATGAGAGGGGGTGACGAAGAGAGCACAGTAACCAGAATTGGTGCCATTATAATCTATAGTATTTATTGTCCAAATCGTATTGCCGACAAGGTATATTGATGTAATCTTACCGTGCCACTCATAATGGGTGGAATTTTGGCTTATCACATTATTATAAAACGCACACGAGGCTGTACCTTGCACATTTTTTAGGAGTGAGTTCCTCACCACCGCTGTCACCGCTGCTGCCATGTTACCCGTCAGCACACAGTGGTCCACATCGACGCTTATCTGGTTTTCATTAGTGGCATCGATGGTGTGCATCACCACATGGTGGATATAAAACTTACGCGTCTCCGCATACTTCATGTTCTTGATATAACTCTGGCTAATCTCACCCTCTACGAGTTTCGCCGTGGCTGTGAAGTCGCCAATGCGGCATTTCGTAAGGGTGAACTGACAGAGGCTATCACCCTCCACCGTGACGTTGCCTGCAAAGTGGATGCCCTCGATCTTCAGGCCAGTCTCCCCATTGGGGATATTGATAACGGGGTCGTCCTTAATGCTCGTCCAAGCCTGTTTACCCTCCTTATCAATGTAGAAGCCAGCACCTTGAATGGTGACGGGTTTGTTGAAGGTGGGAGCGTTGAAGATGCCCTCCGACAGCGAGATGACATCACCCTTAACGGCCGAAGCCAGCGCATCGCTCAATGCGTCCAAGCCATAGAACGCCTTCATCGTTTCCCCATGCTGCAGGGTGGCCATCTGTACTGCCTGTGCCCCGGCTTTATGGGCCAACATGAAACTCAGCATCACTACGATTGCAAATAATCTTTTTTTCATACTTTTATTGTGTTAGTTAATAATGATAGTTCTCGTGTAAAAAGGAGAATGCATGACGCCACGCCGCTGCGTGCGCCATTCGTGGGCAAAGATAAAAAAAAGATTCAGAATCACCAAGTAAAACCGAAAGAATTTTATTCAGTTGTGCTTCAGTGCTTCAGTGCCTGGATGTACTGCCACAGTTTGCGGTAGAAAGGATGTCGGGTGAGGGTGTGGCGGTCGCCGAGGATGATGACCTTCATGCGGGCTCGGGTGATGGCCACGTTCATGCGGCGCAGGTCGCGGAGGAAGCCTATCTGTCCCTCGTCGTTGCTGCGCACCAGTGAGATGACGATGACGTCGCGCTCCTGCCCCTGGAAACCGTCGACGGTGTTCACGGTGATGGCGCGGCGGAAGGGCTTCAGACCCTCGTTCTTGCGGAGGAGCTGACGCAACAGCTGCACCTGTGCGCGGTAGGGCGAGATGATGCCCACGTCGATGCGCTCCTGCAGGATGCGCTCCTTGCCTATCAGCTCGAAGTAAGCCTGCAAGGCAAGGAGGGTGAGGCGGGCCTCGGAGACATTGCTGATAGAAGCCCCCCCTACTGCCCCCGAGGGGGCTTCATTACCTCTGCTCTCACGGGTAGCAACTATTGTAGCCCCCTCGGGGGCTGAAGGGGGGGCTACAGGCGTTTCAATCCACGTCATCGGCAGGTCGAGGTCGAGGATGCTGCGGTTTCTAACCTCTGGCGCCGCCACCATCAGATTGTGGTAGAACCAGTCGGAGGAGAAACGCATAATGTCCTCGTGCATACGGTACTGCGTGCGCAACAGGGTGACGCACTCCGGCTTGTCGTTGGCTATGCGCTCCATCAGCGTGCGGCCCAGTCCGCCCTTCAGTGCCTCGTAGCATTTCACCGTGGGCGGCAGCTGACAGTGGTCGCCGGCCAGGATGACGCGGCCGGCACGGCGGATGGCTATCCAGCAGGCTGCCTCCAAGGCCTGTGCCGCCTCGTCAATAAATAATGTAGGGAAGTGCATGCCGTCAAGCAGGCGGTTGGCGGAGCCGACGAGCGTACAGGCAATGACACGTGCCTCGCCGAACAGCTCCTGCTGTATGCTGATTTCCAAGGCCGTGGCACGGCTTTTCAGGCTCTCCAGCTTCTGATGATAGCTGTCGCCGCGCTTCTTACTGGCCCGCAGCTCGCGGATGGCTTTGCGGATGGCCCACAGGTGCGGATAGTCGGGATGGGCCTCGAAGCGGCGCTCGTAGGTGAACGACAGCATCTTGTCGTCGACGCGCGACGGGTTGCCGATGCGCAGCACGCTGATGCCTCGGTCGACGAGCTTCTCGCTGATCCAGTCGACGGCCATGTTGCTCTGTGCGCAGACCATCACCTGCGGCTCGCGGTGCAGCGTCTCATGGATGGCCTCGACGAGCGTCGTCGTCTTTCCTGTGCCGGGAGGACCGTGTACAATGGCCACGTCCTTGGCACGCAGCACCTGGTTGACAGCACGCTCCTGCACGCTGTTGAGGTAGGGGAATGACATGTCGGGGAAGACGAAGGTCTCAGCCTGCTGTCGGCTGTAGAACAAGTCGCGCAGATAGCCGAGACGGCCCTTGGCGCGCATGGTGCGCTCCAAGGCTTCGAACATCAGGCGGTAGGTGGTCTCGTCGAAGAAGAGCATGACGCCAAGCTGGTGGCCTTGAGCCGGCTGCATGAGGTCGACGAGCGGTGCACCGTCGGGCACGGCGATAACCATGCGGTCGCCATCGACGTAAGAGACGGTGCCACTGATGTTGAGTGTTGAGAGTTGAGTGTTCAGTGACTTTTGTTTTGCCGATGGAGTAGCGCCACTCAACATTTTAAAGAACTGTACTGGCTTTCCGAACTCGAAGTTGTGGTCGAGCGGCTCTTCCTCGTCGGCCACGGGCTGACGGTAGACCTCTACGCACAACTGGTTGAGCGAGTTGTAATAGCTGCGGCCTACACGCAATGGCAGCCACGCGTCGCCACGGGCCACCATGCGCTCTATGCCCTGCGCCTGCCGCGCCTGCTGGAACGCCTCCTTCTCTTCCTCGTACTCCATCTGCAGCAACATGCGCTGCTGCTGCAGTTCGAGTATCGGTGATGTTACTTCGCTCAATTTACAGTTTCGATGTCAATGGGTTTCGCACGCCCTGATAGGCTCTGAGATAAGCCTTGGCCGACCCGAAGCTGAGGTTCATGTCGAGTCGCACGGGCATGTGGTTGTCGTCATCGGTGACGTAGAACTTGATGAGCTCAGTGGTCTTGCCGTCCTCTTTCTCCATGAACGAGAAGACGAGGCAGCGGAACTTGTCGCGTGAGCCTTCTATCTTGTAGTTCTCCTTACCCTGATAGACCAGCCACGTGTCGGTGCGGTGCTTGGCATCGGTGATGGGCATGGGTATGATGTCTCCCTGCTTCATCTTCGATGCGTCGAAGTTGCGGGCTCGCAGGAAGATGCTCATCATGTCGTAGACGCACTCTTCGTAGGCTTTCTCTTTCCACTGGTGCTCTCCGTGCCGGTTGATGCGGTGCATCTTCACGTTGGAGTATCCGTTGGGGTAGGTGTACCACAGCTCGTCGACGTAGTAGCGCTTGCCCTCGAGTGCGCCCTTGCGGTAGTAGAGCGGCGAGAGGTCGCTGACAGAGCAATAGGACGTGAGCGTATCGCGCATGACGAAGACGCCGTCGAGCTTGTTGTTGCCACGTGTGATGAGGCTGGTGCGGTAGGCGGGAGCGCCCTCATACGTCGACATCACGGTGGACATCGAGGCGGCACCCACCTTCACCCACACAAACTGCCAGTTGAAGTAGAGGTCGTAGGCCAGGAACTCGCCGGCCTTGAAGGCGTTGTTCTCGATGCCGCACTGGCTCTGTGCCCGTGCTGGGGAGGAGATGAGTGACAGGTGAAAAGTGATCAGTGCTATCACTAACATCCACCGGCTTGTTGTATTTGTCCTTTTCATTTTCTTCTTTTTTTAAAACTGTTAAACATCGGTGTTTATTGTTGTGACATGCCTTATCGCATATCGTTTAACCCGTTTAACGGTTATTGTTTATTGTTTAACGTTTATTGTCCTACATTCTCACGCCTTGTGCCCCCAGGTACTCAATGCCCAGCTGTTTGGCGCGCTCGATGTTGCGGTTCTTCAGTTTCTTGGCCTGGTCGGGCTTCTGCTTGACAATCTTCGATGGCTTCTGCAGGTATCGCGGCGTGCGTCTGACGTTCCAGTCACGGCTGACGTCCCATTTCGCCTTACACTCTATCTCCTCATTGAAGAAGAAGACAGGCTCTGCCATCAGGCCACTGTCGTATTCGCCCGTGTCCCACTGCCCGTTGCCGTTCATGTCGCAGTAGGCGCTGAGGTAGTAAGTGGCAGGCTTGACGTAGGTGAACACCACCTTCCCCGTGGCGCCGGCCTTGGCTTCACGCACTGTCTTGCCCGAGCTGTCGAGGAGCCTCACCACGACGACGGCCGTGCTGTCCGTTGCCTTGATGGGCGTGCCGCTGATGTTGACGGCCAGTGTGCTGAAGTCATCGGGCGAGCTCACCTTCAGCCCCTGCTTGATGGCTTTGTTGCAGAGGCCGTAGATGTTCTGCGCGGCAGCGGAGTCAATCTCCAGACTGTACTCCGTGGCCGGCTCCCATTCAGCCTGCAGCTCGTAGATGCGCGGCGACAGTTGCCTGACGTCGTGCGCTGAGCGGTACCACACGGAGTCGCGCATATAATAAAGATGTATCATCGACGTGTCGCACCTCTCCAACGGCACGGCGCACTCTATCTTTATCTTCTGCAGAGGCGTTAGCTGCCCCGAGGGACTGATTTTCAGCTCCAGCGGCTTGACAGGATAGATGCTGTCGTAAGCGTCGCCGCGCTTTTTCTTCTTCTCCTGCTCTTTCTG
The DNA here is from genome assembly GCA_016285055.1 of Prevotella sp. Taxonomy (GTDB): domain Bacteria; phylum Bacteroidota; class Bacteroidia; order Bacteroidales; family Bacteroidaceae; genus Prevotella. The sequence continues at coordinate 21,722 of JAEEPZ010000009.1, read as the reverse complement.
CCATTTCTCCAGTTCCTTCTGATGGTCTTTCTGCCTCTTGGCGTATGCCACCTTGGGCAGGAAGGTCAGCGTGTCGGTCTTCAGCTCCAAGGCGCCAAGGGTGTCGGTAGCCCAGAACTTGGCCTCGAGCTGCAGGGTGTCCTGCTGAATGAGCGTCGTGTCGCGCAGCCAGTAGAACACGGTGTCGCGCTTCTCGGTAAACTCCGCCACGAGCATACTGTCGGCGTTGAAGTTCATGCCCTTGATTTCTGGCAGCGAGTCGTGTCCGTAGGTGAAGTAGAACGCCAGCTTCTCTGGCTGGTTGCGCTCTGTCTTCAGCAGGTAGCGGTCGGTCTGCGGCTCTTGGAAAGCCAGCAGCGTGACGTCGTCGGGCAGGAAGTGGGTGTAGGGCTTGCGCAGGATGTTGTCGATGTGCAGCGAGTCGCGCCAGATGGTGTCCTGCCGTGTGTCGGGCTTCCACGATGGTACGATGCTGTCGTTGGCCCACGCTATGAGTTCGCTCTTCTGGCTGAAGACGAAGTTGCCGTCGGCGTCGTTCAGCGCATAGGCTTTATAGCTGCCCGGCGCCACGCCTTTGATGGCGAAGAATCCGCTGCCGTTGGTGCGCGAGACGCGCATCATAGGCTCTGTGCGGAAGATGCTGTCGGGCGCATCGTAGGGGTAGAGTCCCACGAGGATGCCCTTGATGGGTTCCAGGTCCTCGGCGTTGAGCACGTAGCCCGCCACTTCCAGCGTGTCGATGTGGTCGCCTGTGGAGAACGAGAACGTGTAGTTGCCCATAGGGTTGCCCTCATTGTTGTCTGTGATGGCGTCGCTGAAGTCGATGGTGTAGGTGGTGTTCTCCTTCAGTGTGTCGCTCAGCTCGATGATGATGCGCTTGCCGGCGGCTTTCACCTCGGCCTGCTCTATCTGCGGCGGTGACACGATGACTTTCTCCTGCGCGTTATCTATCTTGATGAACTCGTTGAAGTCTATCACCACCTTCTTCTGCGTCACGTCCGTGGCGCCGTCGGCGGGCGATGCGCCTACCACGCGGGGCGGTGTGTCGTCATACCATCCGCCGTCGGGGCTGCCCATGCGGGCGCAGGCCACCAATATCAGTGTGGCCAAGAAGGCAAGTGCGGTGATTTGTGAGCTAACAAGTTTCTTTTTCATTTCAGTCAAGATAAAATGTAATGCTTTGGCAAGCCTTTTGAACTATGCAGACATGTCGTTTTCCATTGCATCGCAATCGTCTATGAACAATGTTCGCTTTATTCCTTTACAAATTGCCTCCACTTCATTTATGCGACTCTCAGCAGGTCGAGTATGAAAATTACAGACCCCACCCCTGCCCCTCCCCTTGAAGGGAGGGGAGTGCCTTGCGGAGTCCCTGCGGCGGGCAAGGCGGTAGCCGCTCCCCTCCCTTCAAGAGGGGCCAGAGGTGGGGTCTGTATTGTATTCATTGGTTCTAAGTTCTTTTTTTATTCTTCACATGATTCCAAGGATGCCAATTGTCCCATGAACGTGTCACTTTAATTCTTTGTGCAAGGGTAAGCAGATGACCATTGGGGAACACATTCAGCGTATATTCATTGCCAGCAACTCCTCGATATGTTCGCGGCTGTTGCTCAGTCGTGGCACCTTGTGCTGTCCTCCGAGCTTGCCTTTCGACTTCAGCCAGTCGTTGAAGAGGCCGGGGCGGGCCGTGATGACCTCTAAGTGCTGCAGGGTGATGTCCTTGTAGCGCTTGGCCTCGTAGTCGCTGTTCACTTCCTGCAGGCGGGCGTCTAACAGACTGGCAAAGAGCTGCAGGTCCTTGGGCGGTGTGCTGAACTCGATAAGCCACTGGTGGCGGCACTTCGCCTTGGCATCCATAAACACCGGCGCAGCAGTGTATTCCAGCACCTGTGCCCCCGTATGCTGGCAAGCGTAGGCCAGGCCTTGCTCGGCATTGTCGACGATGAGCTCTTCGCCGAAAGCATTGATGAAGCTCTTCGTCCTGCCGCTGATGATGAACTTATAGGGATTTGTGCTGGTGAACTGCACGGTGTCGCCTATCATGTATCTCCACAGTCCGCACGACGTGGTGATAATCATCGCGTAGTTCTTGCCAGGCTGCACGCCCCAGAGAGGAACGACCGTGTCGCTGCCCATCTCCATGAACTCATAGAAGCAGTCGTAGTCGAGCATCAGCAGCATCGACTTGTCGGCGGGGTCGTCCTGTATGCCGAAGAATCCCTCGCTGGCATTGTAGGTCTCCATGTAGTGCATCTTCGGCGAGGTGATGAGCTGCTCATACTGCTGACGGTAGGGTGTGAAGGCCACTCCGCCGTGGAAGAACACCTCGATGTTGGGCCACACCTCCTCCAAGTGTGTCTTTCCGCTGAGCTCCATGACGCGGTTGAGCACTGAGAGCATCCACGAGGGCACGCCGCTGAGGTTGGTCACGTTTTTGTTGATGGCCTCGCGGGCGATGCGGTCGCGCTTCACCTCGAAGTCGGAGAGCAGCGCCGTCTCCTTCGATGGCACGCGCACGAGGTTGACTATCGGGTTGATGTTCTCTATGAGGATGGCGCTGAGGTCGCCGACTATCGAGCCCGGCACGTTGTAGTTGGGCTGATGGCTGCCTCCGAGTATCAGTCCTCGCCCGTCGAACATGCGGCTCTGCGGGTTGTTGCGCAGGTAGAAAGCCACGACGTCGCTGCCGCCCTTGTAGTGCAGGCGCTTCAGGCCCTCCTTGCTGACGGGTATGAACTTCGACTTGTCGTTGGTCGTTCCACTCGACTTCGCATACCATTTCACCTTGCCCGGCCAAAGCACGTCGGCCTCGCCGTGACGCATACGGTCGATGCCCTCCTTCAGCTCTTCGTAGGTGCTGATGGGGGTGGAATTGACGAAGTCGTCGTAGGTCTTCATGTCGGCAAAGCGATGATAGCGCCCGAACTCCGTGTCCTTGGCGCTGTTGATGAGGCGCGACAGCACCTGGCGCTGCAGCTCCTCTGCCTCGTTATTGTGACGCTCCAGCTCTTTCCAGCGTGGGGCGAAAAACTTGCGAGCTATTCCTGTGATGCTCATCTTTTTTAATGCTTAATGCTCAATGCTTAATGCTCAATGCTTAATGCTCAATTCTTAATGCTTAATGCTTCATGCATAATGCTTCATGGGGGGTACGTTTAGGGACTCCCCTGCCATTTCGAGTGCAAAGGTAGGCTAAACTTTTGTAATAAGCGCAAGTTTCACGTTTTTTAGCAGTCCTTGTTGCGAAACGGCAGCTCCTCAGCAACGGGAACAACTGGCCAAAAATTGTCCGAAGGCTTCGGACTGTTTGTCCGAAGGCTTCGGACTCTCTGTCCGAAGGCTTCGGACTCGTTGTCCGAAGGCTTCGGACGAAAAGTCCGAAATGTAAATATTTTTTCGGACTGTCTTCCGTGAGTAAAATGGAGCCGTTTTTTTTACTTCTCTACCAGCCTGATTCCGTCTTCTTCGATGACGATGAGGCGACGGCGGTAGAGGTCGCCGACGGCACGCTTGAAGGTTTTCTTCGACACCTGGAAACGGTCGGCTATCAGCTCAGCGGGTGAGCTGTCGCCCAGATTGCAGCGGCCATCGTTCTCGTAGAGATAGCGCAGCAGCACCTCTGCGAAGTCCAGCGTCTGCCGGCGTCCTGTGGGCTGCAGGGTGAGGTCTATCTTGCCGTCCTGTCGCACATGGTCGATGTAGGCGGTCAGGCGGTCGCCGCTGTGCAGGGGCTGAAACAGCTGGTTGTCATAGAGCTGGCCTTGGTACTTGTTGTTGACAATGGCCTTGAAGCCCAGGTCTGTCTTCTGCCAGACGAGGCAGTCGACGGCATCGCCGTGCTTAAGCCAACGAGCCCCCCCTACTGTCCCCGAGGGGGCTTCATTACTCTTGGGGATTGTTGTGCCCCCCTCGGAGGGCAACAGGGGGGCTATATATTTTTCCACTTTGGCGGTGGCCATGAGGCGGTGGGAGGCCTCGTCCTCCTTGATGTAGACGATGTATCGCTTGCCGCGCTGCATGCGTTGCTTCTGCTCGCGGAACGGGCAGAAGAGGTCTTTCATCAGTCCCCAGTTGAGGAAGGCCCCGTACTGGTTGGTCCAGGCCACCTCCAGACAGGCAAACTCGCCCACTTTGGCCAATGGTGTCTCGGTGGTGGCGATGATGCGTTCCTCCTGGTCTAAGTAGACGAAGACCTGTATCTCGTCGCCGTCCTTCATCTGTGGGGTCACATAGCGCTTGGGCAGGAGGATGTCGCCCGTGGTGTCGTCACCTTCCAAGTAGATGCCCGGGTCGGTGTGACGCAGGATGCGCAGGGTGTTGTAGTTTCCTAATTCAATCATTTTCTTCTGGGGCTAATGTTTCTGCTGTTACTTCTGGTGTTACCAGCAGTCCGTCGCGCATGTGTATGGTGCGGTCGGTGATGGTGGCGAGCTGCTCATCGTGTGTGACGATGACGAATGTCTGTCCGAAGCGGTCGCGCAGGTCGAAGAACAGCTGGTGCAACTCCTGCTTGTTCTGCGTGTCGAGCGATCCGGAGGGCTCGTCGGCCAGGATGACGGCCGGGTTGTTCATCAGTGCGCGTGCCACGGCTATGCGCTGCTTCTCGCCGCCCGACAGCTCGGCCGGCTTATGGTTGGCACGGTCGGTGAGTCCCATAAACTGCAGCAGCTCCTCGGCGCGGTCTTTGGCCTCCTTGCGGGGTGTGCCGGCGATGAAGGCGGGAATCATGATGTTCTCGACGGCGGTGAACTCCGGCAGCAGCTGGTGGAACTGGAAGACGAAGCCGAGGTGGCGGTTGCGGAAGTCGCTGAGGGCTTTCTGCGAGAGAGTGGTGGTGTCGATGCTATCGACACATACGGAACCCGTGTCGGGCTTGTCGAGGGTGCCGATGATTTGCAGCAGTGTGGTCTTGCCGGCACCGCTGGGGCCTACGATGCTCACTATCTCGCCCTTGTCGATGTGCAGGTCGATGCCTTTGAGCACTTGCAGCGAGCCGAAGCTTTTAGTGATGTTCTGTATTGTTATCATGATGGGGCTTATGGGACTTATGGGACTAATGGGACTAATGGGTCTTATGGGACTTATAGGACTTATAGGGCTTATAGGACTTATAGGGCTTATAGGACTTATAGGGCTTATAGGACTTATAGCACTACCTGGAATTCCTGTGAATCAGCCGGGCGATGGCGTCGTAGATGCTCGACTCCTCGCTGTGCTGTGCCTCGGTGAAGCTCATGCGGTCGTCCTTTGTGGCAGCTCCAAACTGGTCGGGGAAGATGATCATCAGGTTCTTGCCGCTGAAATACTGCTGCAGCTCGTCAGGCAACCGCTCTTGCGCGTTCTTGTAGCTGATGGTGCCCTTACGCGCTGTGACCACTACAAACAGATGGTCGTCGGCTATGTGCGATGCCAGCTGTGGCAGCTCGTTCCAGTGCTTCATGTCGGTGTACTCGGCCCGCACGCTGGAATGATGTGTGTGGATGTAGGTGCGTATGAGCTTCAGCGACTCGTCGCGTCCGTGGAACTGTATGCGGCAGTCCAGCTGTCCGGCCAGACGGCACAGGCGCTCCAGCCAGCGGTGGAAGCCCACCTCAAACTCGGCCCTCGACGGCACCGCCACCTGTATGCGCCTCAGCGTGTTCAGCGGCTGGACGAAGCGGGTGAGGATGATTTGGCGGTTGAGGCCGTTGTAGAGGCTCTGTATGAACTCGCCCCAGAACTTCGGGTTGCGGTCGGTGTGCACGTGCATGCCCATGACAATCTCTGAGCAGGCAAACTCGCGGAAGGCGTGCTTGATGCCGTTGGCGATGTTGGTGGCCAGTCGCACCTGCGTCTGCACTTTCACCTCCGAGGCGGCGGCCTGCTTCTGCAGCTGTTCCAGCAGGCGCAGGCCTTCCTCGCGGCCGTTGATGGCGTGCTCGTCGTCGTAGACCACGTTCAGAGCCACCAATCCGCGGTTCAGCTCCTCGTTGCGCATCAGCAGCGACATGCTCAACAGCTGCGGCGCTATCTCGGGATATTTCACGCAGATGAGTATCTTCTCGTCGTCGCCCGTGGCCGTCGACTGCCGCAGGTGGGTCTTCTCGCGCACGGTGATGGTCTGGCAGGCACGTTCCGTCATGATGGTTGAGATGATGCAGGTCACCAGAATCATCATCACCACGCCGTTGAGCATGTCGTTGTTGACCAACTGCAGCCTGATGCCTACCATCACCATGGCGATGGCGCCGGCAGCGTGGGCCGACGTGAGGCCGAACATCATGTTGCCGTCGCGCTGCGGCAGACGGAACAGGATGCTCGACGCGTAGGCCGCCAGTGCCTTGCCGACGGTGCCGATGAAGGCGATGAGCAGCACTATCCACACCACGTCGCCACCCTCAAACACCGTCTGCACGTTGATGAGCATGCCTACGCCGATGAGGAAATAAGGGATGAAGATGGCATTGCCGATGAACTCGATGCGGTTCATCAGCGGCGAGGCGTGCGGAATGTATCTGTTGAGGATGAGGCCCGACATGAAGGCTCCGAAAATGCCTTCCAGGCCGATGAGCGAGGTGAGGGCTGCCGATAGGAACATCACCGACAGCACATAGATGTACTGCATGACGGAGTCGCTGTAACGCCTCAGGAAATAGCGCGTCAGGCGGGGGATGACCATCACCGAGCCCACCATGTAGGCGCCCAGCTTCAGCAGGAAGAGCAGCGAGCCTAAAGGCCCCGACAAGGCTTGGCCCGCATCGTGCACCTGCGTCAGCTGTGACAGCGCGGCCAGCATGACCAGCGCCAGAAACAGCGAGATCATCGACGAGCCCACGCTCAGGCCCACCGAGGGATGGCGCTGCAAGCCGTAGCGCCCCACTATGGGGTAGGCTATCAGCGTGTTCGACGCCATGATGCAGCCCAGGAGGAACGACGTGGCGCCGCTGTAACCCAGCACCGTCTGCGCCACGACGTAGGTCAGGCCCAGAGGCACCAGACACGTGAGAAGGCCGAAGATGAGAAACTGGCGCGTGTTCTTCTTCACGCTCTCCATGTCCATCTCCAAGCCTGCCAGGAACATGATGTAGTAGAGGCCCACCTGGCCGAAAATCTCAAACGACGAGCCGCGCTGCAGCACGTTCAGCCCGTAGGGGCCGACGAGCACGCCCGCCAGCACCATGCCGATGATGTGGGGAATGCGCAGCTTGCCCATGATGATGGGCGCAAGGAGAATGATGAGTAACACCACGAAGAAAATCATCGTGGGGTCTTGTATGAGAGGGGCTGTCGACAACAGTCGTGTCATTTCTTTTCGTTGCGGTTGACCACGGTGACCACAGCCTGGGCGAGGGTGAGAAAGGCCTGGCCCGACATGGAGTCGATGTTGGTGACCACGGGAGCGCCGCCGTCGCCCGCCTCGCAGACGCTCTGCACCAAGGGCAGCTGTGCCAGCAAGGGCACATGCATCTCTTCAGCCAGACGCTTGCAGCCTTCGCGGCCGAAGATGTAATAGCGGTTCTGGGGCAGTTCGGCCGGCGTAAACCATGCCATGTTCTCCACCAGCCCGAGGATGGGCACGTTCACCTTCTCGTGCTGGTACATGTCGATGCCTTTGCGGGCGTCGGCCAGTGCCACCTGCTGCGGTGTGCTGACGATGACAGCGCCCGTGAGGTGGAGCATCTGCAGGATGGAGAGGTGGATGTCGCTGGTGCCCGGCGGCGTGTCGAGGATGAAATAGTCGAGCTCGCCCCAGTCGGCATCGGCGATGAGCTGCTTCAGGGCATTGCAGGCCATGCCGCCGCGCCACAGCGTGGCCGTGGTGGGCGCCACGAAGAAGCCGATGCTCAGCATCTTCACGCCATATTTCTCCAAAGGCAGGATGAGGTCGCGCCCGTCCTTGTTCACCGAATAGATTTTCTCGTTCTCCACGCCCATCATCTTGGGAATGGACGGGCCGAAGATGTCGGCATCGAGCAGGCCCACGCTATAGCCCAGACGGGCCAGCGCCACGGCCAGGTTGACGGCGACGGTGCTCTTGCCCACACCGCCCTTGCCCGAGCTGACGGCCACGATGTGCTTTACGCCCGGCAGCAGCTGCTCGTCGGCAGGACGGGCCTTGCTCTTGAACTCGGTGACGATTTCCACCTCCACGTCGTTGCTCACGTGGTAGTGGATGGCAGCCTCAGCAGCTTTCACCGTAGACTTCAGAAACGGGTCGGTGTCGCGCGGAAACTCCAGCACCACCTTCACCTTGTTGCCACTGATGGCCGGCGTGTCGGCCACCATGCCGCTCTCAACGAGGTTTTTCTTCGTGCCCGCATACGTCACCGTAGCGAGCGCGTCCATGATTAATTTGGGGTATAAAGTCATAAAGCCCCCCCTTCTGCCCCCGAGGGGGCTACATTTGATTTGCAACTATTATAAATTATCCAAAACATTGTCTATACCATTAAAAAGTTCATTGTTTGTAAATCGAAGCACTCGCAGCTCATGGCCGCAAGTCATTTGTAGCCCCCTCGGGGGCAGAAGGGGGGGCTAAGTAGTCTTCAAAATACTGTGTGATGCGCTCATGCAGATGAACGCTGGCGTGTCCGGCCATGTTGTGCCCCTCGCCGGGATAGACGAAGAAGTCGGGCTGTGTCCCGGCCTCTACGCAGGCCTTGATAAACGACAGGGCGTGCTGCGGCACGACGGTGGGGTCGTTGTAGCCGATGATGATCTGCAGCTTGCCTTTCAGGTTTTTGGCTTTGCTGATGAGGCTTGTCTTCTCGTAGCCCTCGGGGTTCTGCTGCGGTGTGTCCATGTAGCGCTCGCCGTACATCACCTCATACCACTGCCAGTCGATGACGGGACCGCCGGCCACGCCCACCTTGAACACGTCGGGATAGTTGGTCATCAGCGAGATGGTCATAAAGCCGCCATAGCTCCAGCCGTGCACGCCAAGGCGGTTCATGTCGACGTAGGGCAGGGTGCGCAGATAGTCCACGCCCTTCATCTGGTCTTGCATCTCCACCTGGCCCAGCTGGCGGAAGGTGGCCTGTTCGAAGTCGCGGCCACGGTTCTCTGAGCCGCGGTTGTCGAGGATGAAGACAATGTAGCCCTTCTGCGCCATGTAGGTCTCCCACGAGCGGCTGCCATAGTGCCAGGACACTTCCACATTGTGCGCGTGAGGCCCGCCATAGACATAGACCACGGTGGGATATTTCTTCTCAGGGTTGAAGTCGTGGGGCTTCACCATGCGGTAGTAGAGGTCGGTCACGCCGTCGGCAGCCTTGATGCTGCCGCACTCGAAGATGGGCTGCTCATAGTCCTGCCACGGGTCGGCAGCCTCTAAGAGGTTGGTGCGGCGCGGTGTCTTCTTCGTGATGTCAACCAGGTCGATGACGCGGGCCCTGGTCGGCGTTGAGTAGCTGTCGATGAGGAAGTTGCCCGATGCCGACAGCCGGGCACGGTGCACGCCGTCGACGGTCTCCAGCTCTGTCATCTGTCCGTTGACCGTGCTGACGCTGTAGAGGCGGCGGTGCAGGGGGTGTGCCTTGTTGGCAGCGATGACAATGCTCTTCGCCTTCTCGTTGAAGCCAACCACCTCCATCACCTCCCAAGGGCCGTTGGTGAGCTGTTTCACCTGTTCGCCCTTTACATTATATATATATAGGTGGTTGTAGCCGTCCTTGCGGCTCTGCATGATGAAGAGATTCTTGTCCCAGGGCAGGAACTCGATGGGGTGCAGCGGCTCCACGTACTTGTCGCTGGTCTCGCGGCAAAGCTCTGCCAAGCGCTGGCCTGTCACGGCGTCGTAGCTGACGAGGCGGCAGTCGTTCTGGTCGCGGTTCAGCTCCTGCAGGTAGATGGTGGTGGCGTCGGGGCTCCAGGAGATGTTGGTGAAGTAGACGGGGACAGACTCAGAAGCCCCCCCTACTGCCCCCGAGGGGGCTTCATTACTCTTTAGGGCATTTGTGTCCCCTTCGGGGGACGACTGGGGGGCCGGGACTGGTGTTTTCAGGTAGACGGTCTTCTGGGTCTTCAGGTCGTAGACGCCGATGGTCACGACGTGGGTGTTGGTGCCGGCCATGGGGTACTTGTCGGGCTGCAGCTCGGCAATGCGCGTGAAGATGTCCACCTGCGGATAGTCGGTCACCATGCTCTGATCCATGCGATAGAAGGCCAGACGCTGGCCGTCGGGGCTCCAGAACGTTCCCTTGTTGATGCCGAACTCGTCGCGGTGCACGCTCTTGCCATAGACGATGTTGCGTGAGCCGTCGGTGGTGAGCTGATGCTTGTTGCCGGCGGCATCGACGACGAAGAGCTGGTTGTCCTCGACGAAGGCCGTGGCGCGCGACTTCGCGTTCCAGTCATTGGCCTCCTGCCCGCTGATGCTGTCTTGCCAGACGAGCTGCTTCGCCTTGAAGTCGACGAGCACGAAGGCACGGCGGTTGCCCACTGCCACGACGGGCTGGTCGGGATAAGGGAAGGTGGCGTTGGTGAGATGCCGCACCTGCGTCTGCTCGCCGTCGCAGCCCGCCCACTCGTTGATTTGGTCAAGGGTGAAGAGCAGCTTCTTCTTCCCTGTCTTCGCGTCAATGAGGTGACATTCTTCCACGTCGGTCTCCACCAGCTGGTCGCCCCACCATGTGAGGAACATGTTCTGCGGGCGCAGGTTGTGGTAGTTGTGTCCGCCGAAGTTCAGGTCCTCAAGAGTAAAGAGCTTGTGCTGGGCGGACATGGGAAGCATGAAAGAATAAAGAAATGATAGGATGAAAAAATACTTGCGTGTCATGTCTCTCGTTCTATTTTTTGCGTTTGCCGCCACTGCGGTCGAAGCGTTCATGTCCGCCTCGGTTTTCCGAACTGTTGTATTTCGGCTTGTCACCGCGCTTGTCAAAGCGGTCGCCATGCTTGTCGAAGCGTCCACCCTTCCGGTCGAAGCGTCCCTCGCGCTTGTCGTCTTTTCGGTCAAAGCGGCCTTCGCGCCTGTCGCCTTTCCGGTCGAAACGGCCTTCGCGCCTGTCGCCTTTCCGGTCGAAGCGCTCGCCTCTCTCCTCGTTTTCAAAATCGTGGCGATGGAAGGTGAAGGAACGGATGTCGCCCTCCTCGTTTTCTTCCTGCGCGGTGAGGCGCTGCTTGAACTCGCGCTCTTTCTTGAAGCGGTGCGTCTGTGCCATCTGGCGCTTCTCCTCGTCGGTCTTCACGGTGCCGCCCTCACTGCGGAACTGCTTCATCTTGCCGTCGAACATCTGGTATTTGCGCAACTCGCACTCCAGGCTGCCGTTGTAGAGTGGAATCTTGATGCTGGGCTTCAGTCCTATCTGCTCGAAGCACTCCTCGCGATAGCTGAGTATCCAGGCGTCGCCGCCCATGAACTGGTGCTTGAGGCGCTCGCCAATCATGCGGTAGGTCTCTAAGAGGTTAGGCGTAGAGATGCGCTCGCCGTAGGGCGGGTTGGTGACGATGATGGCTTTGTCCTTGGGCTGCTGGAAGTCCTTGAAGTCCTGCTGCTCCACGGTGATGCAGTCAGAGAGTCCTGCGGCCTTGACGTTGAGGCGTGCGGTGTTGACGGCCTTGAAGTCGATGTCGTAGCCATAGATGTGATGTGTGAACTCCCGCTCCTGTGACTCGTCGTTGTAGATACTGTCGAAGAGGTCGGCGTCGAAGTCGGCCCATTTCTCAAAGGCATACTCCTTGCGGAAGAGCCCTGGCGCCATGTTGCGTGCTATGAGGGCTGCCTCGATGAGGAAGGTGCCCGAGCCGCACATCGGGTCGATGAAGTCGGTCTCGCCCTGCCAGCCTGTCATGAGGATGATGCCTGCGGCAAGCACCTCGTTGATGGGAGCCTCGACACTATCCTGCCGGTAGCCGCGACGGTGCAGGCTCTCGCCGCTGCTGTCGAGGCACAGCGTGCACTGGTCTTCGGCCACATGGATGTGCAGGCGCAGGTCGGGGTTGGTCACCGAGATATTAGGCCGCTTGCCGGTGCGCTCGCGCAGCTGGTCGACAATGGCGTCCTTCACCTTGTAACTGACGAACTTGGAGTGGCGGAACTCCTCGCTGAACACGACGCTGTCGACGGCAAACGTCTTGTCGTTGCTCAGATATTCGGTCCAGTCCAATTTCTTGATTTCCTCGTAGACATCGTCGGCACTGCCGGCTTTGAAGCGGTGGATGGGCTTGAGGATTTTGATGGCCGTATGCAACTGGAAGTTAGCCCGGTACATCATTTCTTTATTACCCGTAAACGACACCATGCGTCTACCTATCTGTACGTCGTTGGCGCCCAGTTGAGTCAGCTCTTTTGCCAGGACGGGCTCCAGTCCCATAAATGTTTTGGCAATGAGCTCAAATTCTTGTTCCATTAAAAAAATAGCTATTACGGGTGCAAAGGTACAAAAGAGTTGGGAGTTAGGAGTGAGGAGTGAGGAGTTTTTTCAGCGTAAAAATACATAAAAAAAGTTAAACGCGAAGAATTAACTCCCCAATCCTGACTCTTAACTCCCAACTCTTTTGTAATTTTGCACTCTATGAGCCATATACTCTTGATGTCATCCCTCAGCAGCATGGTCCTCCTGGGACTGATGATTGCAGCATGCCTGGTCTTTATCGGGGTCATTGTGCTGCAGCATCGGCAGGGCCGCGACCTGCGCTACGAGCTGGAACAATTAGACAAGCTGAAGGAAAACAACATCGAGTCAGAGTTCGTGTTGCGTGCCATGCACCTCTCCACCTGGCATCTGAACCCGAAGACGATGGCCATTACTTTCGACAACGACTTCCGCGAGCGCACCGGGCGAGTGGCTCCACAGACGGACAACTTCTGCCTTGACGACCAGTTGAGCATGATGCATCCCGACGATGCAGAGGTTGTAGGCAAGGGGATGCAGGCCCTGTGCGAGGGGCGGACGGAGAACTACCACATGGAATACCGCGTGCCTATTCCCGACACCGACAAGTGCTACTGGGAGGAGTGCTACGCCACCATCGTTGACCGCGACGTGGAGGGAAAGCCCACCAGCATTGTGGGCACCACCATGCGCATAGACGACCGCAAGCAGATGGAGGAAGCGCTCATCGACGCCCGCAACCGCGCTGAGGAGAGCGACCGCCTGAAGTCGGCATTCATTGCCAACATCAGTCACGAGATACGCACGCCGCTCAACGCCATCGTGGGATTCACCAGCATATTGCCCGACATCAGCGACGAAGCCGAGCGCCGCTCATTGGTCGACCTGATCAATGACAACACGCAGAAACTGCTGCACATCATTGACGACGTGGTCAACATCTCGCGCATCGAGTCGGGACAAGAGCAGATGGTGCTGACGAGTTTCGAGCTGAAGACGGCGCTGACAGAGCTTGCCGACCGCTACCATCAGGAACTGAAGCCTGGCGTGGAGCTGATCACAGAGTTTGCGTCTGAGCAACAGGTGCTGACCACCGACTACCACCGTTTCTGCGATATCATGCGGCACCTGCTGTCAAACGCCATGAAATTTACGCAACAGGGAAACATCACCATCGGCTATGCGAAACCTGCCGACGGCCGCATCCGCATTTGGGTGCGCGACACGGGTGTGGGCATTGACAAGGAGAGCCTGCCCCACGTCTTTGAGCGATTCTACAAAGTCAATGAATTTGTTCCCGGTGCAGGTCTGGGCTTGAGCATCTGCCACGCCATGGCCGCCAGCATGGGCGGCACGGTGACCGTTAGGTCGAAGCTGGGCGAGGGCTCAACGTTCACGCTCGACATTCCCGTACGGTAGCATCACCCTTTTCTACGCTGGGCAAGCACAAACTGCAGTCTGACCAAATCTTCAGGATAAGTGAGCTTGTCGTAGTAAGGCACATCGAAATCCAAGAACACCTTGGAAGTGTCGGGCAACTGCTGAATAGACTCGGTGATGGGCGAGTCGGCCTTGAAATGCCTGTCCATCAGAGCGAAGCGGAACGCCTCCGGCGTGGACAGGGTGTAATACTCCTCACGGTTGACCACCCACTCGCCATAATGTCCGAGACTGTCGGTAATCTTACGCGCACTGCCCACAGCATCGTACTCATCGAGCAGCGTGAAGAACTTGTCTATGACATGCGTCTCCACGGCCGGCCTGACGGCATCGACAACGACCAGCTTCTCGCAGGCGCTGTGCTGGCGGATGTAGTCCAGGCCGTTGCGCTTCGTGACGTTCAGCTCCGGTCCGCTTGCCGCCACGTCCACGCCATAGTTGTTTGCCAGCTCCTCGTGATAATGGGGATGGGCCACCACAACGATGGCGTCAGCCTGACGGCTTTGCCTGCACGCCTCAATGACGTAGGAGATGACCTGACGCCCGCCGATTTCCACATATTGCTTGGGGACGCTGGCGCCAAAACGTGCGCCAACGCCGCCAGCAGTAACCATAATGATGTTCCTGTCCGACTGTTTCATATCTGTTTTTTTTAGCAATCCGACCGCAAAGTTACGATTTTTTTTGCGTCAAGCAAGGAAATGTCACATAAAATGCTTACCTTTGCACCCAAATTGCACTATTATCAATGGATAAGTCATTTAAACAGCTTTTGCGCGAATCCTTCAAGAGCAATGACACCGAAGAGACGCTCGATGTCTATTTTACGCGTCCCATCGGTCTGGCTTTCGCGCTGATGTGGATCAAGATAGGCGTCACGCCCAATTTTGTCACTATCCTCTCCATGTTTCTCGGTGCCGGCGCCGGCTTCTGCTTCTATCACACTGAGCTGTGGTGGAACGTGTGCGGCGTCATCCTGCTGATGCTGGCCAACTTCTGCGACTCGACCGACGGACAGATGGCCCGGCTCACCAATCAGAAGACGATGATAGGGCGCATGCTCGACGGTCTGGCCAGCGACGTGTGGTTCTTCTTCTGCTACTTAGGCATCGCCCTCCGACTGTGGAACCAGCCGCTGCCCTTCACCGACGGCAGCGTGAACTGGACGTTCTGGGGCTTCGTGCTCTGCGGCTTTGCCGGATTCTACTGGCACGCACGCCAGTGTCAGCTGGCCGACTATTACCGACAGATTCACCTCTACTTCATCAAGGGTGAAGAGGGCAGCGAGCTGAACAGCACCGAGCAGGAGCAGCGCTTCCTCGACGAGATGCCGAAGCGCCAGTGGGGACCTTTCACCGTAGGCGACAAGGGATATTTCTGGGACTACGCCTTCCACTATTTCTACATCGGCTGGTGCCGCAAGCAGGAGAAGAACACGCCCGAGTTTCAGAAGTTCTTCCGCCAGGTGAAGGCACAGTGGCCCAGCGCCGCCGACATGCCCGATGACTTCCGACAGCAGTTCCGCTCGAAGAGCCTGCCACTGATGTGGATGACCAACACGCTGACGCACAACACCCGCGCCACGGTGATGTTCATTGCCTGTCTGGTGAACGAGCCCTGGATCTATCCGCTCTTTGAAATCACCATCCTCGCAGCCCTCTATTACTACATGAAGTACCGCCACGAGACGATGTGCAGGGAAATGAAAGTATAAAGCCCCACCCAAGCCCTCCGTCAGGGAGGGATGCTGAGACAGATTGATGAAGAAGACCCTATTATATCATATAGGCAGACACCCCTTCCTATGGAGGGGCTTAGGCAGTCTTTTGCTCCTTTTGGCCATCTGTCTTCCCTCAGGTGCGCAGAAGCTGACCGGCCATGTGTTCGATGCCGAAAGCGGCGACACCATCCCCTGCGCCAGCTGCATCTATCAGGGGCATGGCGTGGCAGTGGCCTCATCGCTCGACGGATTCTTCACCATTGAGCGGCACGACAGCTGGCCGCTCACCTTCAGCGCGGTGGGCTATCAGCCACAGACCATCGTCGTCGACAGGCGCACACCGGCCTACCTGCGCATCAAGCTGAAACCCGACACACAGGTCATAGGCACCGTCACGGTGAAGACCAAGCGCAAGCGCTACAGCCGAAAGAACAACCCCGCCGTGGAGCTGATGAAGAAGGTGGTGGCCGCCAGAAAACTCACCGACCTCAGCAACCACGACTACTATCAGTACAACAAGTACCAGAAGTTGACGCTGGCCATCAACGACGTCACCTCCAGCTTCCTCGACTCCACGAAGATGGCGAAGAAGCAGTGGCTGCTGAACCAGATAGAGGTGTGCCCCTACAACAACAAGCTGGTGCTGCCCATCTCGGTCGACGAGACCGTGTCGCAGAAGATTTACCGCAAAAACCCGCATGATGAGAAGACCATCATCAAGGGCATGAACAACCAGGGCATCAACAATCTGATACAGACGGGCGACATCCTCACCTCGATGCTGAAGGACATCTTCACCGACATCAACATCTACGACAACCAGATACGCCTGCTGCAGCATCCCTTCACCTCGCCCATTGGCGACGATGCCATCGCCTTCTACCGCTACTACATCGAGGACACCGTCTACGTGGGGCGCAACCTCTGCTTCCACCTGCAGTTTCTGCCCAACAACCAGCAGGACTTCGGATTCCGCGGCGACCTCTACATCCTCGCCGACTCGAGCTATCAGGTGAAGCGATGCGAGATGACCATACCCAAGCGCTCGGACGTGAACTTCATCGAGAACATGAAGGTGACGCAGGAGTTCACACAGCTGTCAAACGGCGAGTGGGTGCTCAGCGTCGACGACATGTTCACCGAGGTGAAGGCGGCGTCGTTCCTCATGCAGCTGGCCGTCATACGCAACACGAGGCTCACCGACTATGCCTTCGACGAATTGCCCAAACAGCTGTTCAAGGGCAAGAAGAAAGAGGTGAAGGACGTCAACGCGATGATGCAGAACGACGACTTCTGGGCGCAATACCGGCAGGTGGAGCTGACGAAGAGCGAGAGCTCCATGGATGCCTTCGTGCACGGGCTGGAGCAGATCAAAGGCTTCAACTACATCGTCTTCGTGGCCAAGGCCTTCATCGAGAACTTCGTAGAGACGGGAACGCCGAAGACACCCTCGAAGGTGGACATCGGGCCCATCAACACCATGATAACCAAAAACTTCGTCGACGGCTACCGCTTCCGCCTATCGGCCCAGACCACTGCCAACCTCGACAGCAATTTCTTCGCCTCAGGCTACATCGCACGGGGCATAGACTCGAAGAAAACCTATTACAAGGGCAACCTCATCTGGTCGTTCAACAAGAAGGAATACCTGCCGCGCGAGTTTCCCAAGCGCACGCTGACGCTGGAGTCCACCTACGACGTCATGTCGCCGTCCGACAAGTTCATGCACACCGACAAGGACAATGTCTTCACGGCATTCAAGTGGGCGAAGGTCGACAAGATGATGTTCTACAACCGACAGTCGCTCACCTTCGAGCGCGAGGAGGACTGGGGTTTCCGCACCACCCTCTCGCTGAAGACCGAGGAGAACGAAGGCGCCGCCCAGCTGTTCTTCGTCCCCCTGAGCCAGAGCGACGACCGCTCCACCTGGCACAACTGGAGCAACCCCGCCCCCACCGCTGCCGACGGCTCACCCACTGTCCCCTATTCCGCCGCATGGTCGCAGCCCATCCGCACCACAGAGCTGCGCGCAGAGCTGCGCTTCGCCCCGGGCGAGACCTTCATCAACACCAAGCAGCGCCGCCTGCCCGTCAACCTCAATGCACCGGTCTTCACACTCAGCCACACCATGGGACTGAAAGACTTCCTGGGCGGCGACTACAGCTACAACTACACCGAGCTGGGCCTCTACAAGCGCTTCTGGATGAAGTCGTGGGGAAAGATTGACTTCAGGGCCAAGGCAGGCATACAGTGGTCGAAGGTGCCGTTCCCGCTGCTCATCATGCCCGAGACCAACCTCTCCTACATCATGCAGGACTACACCTTCACGCTCATCAACAACATGGAGTTTCTCAGCGACCGCTACGCCTCCGCCATGATGGTGTGGGACATGAACGGAAAGATTCTCAACCGCATCCCCCTGCTGCGAAAGCTGAAGTGGAGAGAGTGCTTCAGCGTGAAATGCCTCTGGGGCGACCTCACCGACAAGAACAACCCCTTCCTCGCACAGAACGCCGGCGACCCCACGCTGATGTATTTCCCCGAAGGCTCCTACCTGCTCAACAAGAAGGAACCCTACTGGGAACTGTCAGCAGGCATACACAACATCTTCAAGCTGGTGCATGTAGAATACATACGCCGCCTCAACTACAACCATCTGCCCACAGCACACAAGCACGGCATACGCTTCATGATACGCATGAAGTTCTGAAAAAACTTACGTAAACGTTTGCGTCATTCAGATTATTTGTGTACTTTTGCCGCCAAATAGCTGAAGAACCGCAACATGAAGCAGCAACGCAGAACGTCATTAAAGGATCTGGCCCAGCAGCTGGGCGTGAGCATAGCCACCGTCAGCCGGGCACTGCACGGCAGCCCGGAGATAGGGCAGCAGATGCAGCAGCGGGCGCAGGCCCTGGCCAAGGCGCTGAACTACCGTCCCAACCCCTTTGCACAGAGCCTGCGCAAAGAGGCGCCGAAGGTGATAGGCGTCGTAGTGCCCAACCTCGTCACACATTATTATGCCTCCGTGCTCGACGGCATAGAGGCCGAGGCCACCCGTGCCGGCTACAGCGTCATCAGTGCCAACAGCCACGAGAGCCGTGAGGCCGAGGCACGCATCGTCGACAACTTCAACTCGCTCCACGTCGAGGGCATCATTGCCTGCATCGCACAGGACACCACCACCTACGAGCACTTCGAGGAGATACGGCGCATGGGCATACCGCTCGTCTTCTTCGGGCGCACCTGCCTCACCGACACCTTCAGCACCGTCACAGCCAACGGCGACGAGGCAGCGCAGCAGGCCACGCAGCACCTCATCGACACAGGCTCACGGCGCATCGCCTTCATCGGCGGGCCACAGCACCTCGACATGGTGCGGCGACGCAAGCACGGCTATCTCGAGGCACTGCGCGAAAACAGAATACCTATTGACAGGGAGATAGTGGTATGCGACCGCATCGACTACGACGTAGCACTCGCAAACACACTACAGCTCCTGCAGCGCAACAACCCACCCGATGCCATACTCGCATTCAACGACATCATCACCTTTGCGGCCTTCACAGCCATCAAGCAGCTCGGGCTCTCCATACCACAAGACGTCGCACTCATCGGCTTCACCGACGACGAGCACGCCTGCTACGTCACACCGCAGCTCTCCGCCATCGTCGACCAGTCAGCACTCATGGGACAGCGCGCATGCCAGCTACTGCTGCGACACATCGGCGGCGACCAGCATATCTACCGGGAAATAGTGCCGCAGCAGCTCGTCATCAGGCAGACATCGGCCAAACAATCATAGGGGACAGCTCGCACGCACAACAGTCTTACAACCGTAAGCCTGCTCACCGATGTGTCTCACATCCCTACTCCTCTTTTTCTTTCCTTTTCACAAAGTTCCAATGGATGTCGGCCGTGAAGTTGTCGTAGCTGATGCCCTGCTCTTTGGGCAGCGCGGCGACAATGGCATGGCGAGCGGCTATCCATCGCTGAAAGGTGGCCTTCAGCCTGTTGACGCGGGCACTCACCACGCTGTCCTCAGGCATGTAGTAATCGGGAACGCGTTCCATGTCTTCTGGTACAGAGTGCTCGGCTATCCACTCCTCCCATTGCTGCTTCGTCACCGTCGTGCCTTGCTGCTGATAGGGCATTCCATCCAAGATGATAGCGCGCTCGATGCCTATCTCCGCGCGGCGGCTCTTCAGCAGATTCTCAAAGTATCCTTCCGTATCCATTGGCTTGGCGCTGTACCATGTCTGAGTGAACGACACGTCATTCCAAAAATCAAAACGTGCCAAGTTCAGGTAGCACCGCCAAATGTACCAATCTTAAAGAATGGTATTTCGCCGCTGTCACTTGTTTGGTGTTTCATAATTCGCTTTCACATGCAAACTCCTCCTATTTCTCCCAACGTCATCCACTTTACATCAAATCTTGCTCCCCCCCACTTTGTCAAATGTCAGGAGTTGATTTCTATAATATTCGTATTGCTTTCGCCTTGCTTCTAGCTCCGCTTCTAGCTCCGCAAAATTGTCGAGAATCTCGACAATTTTACGCTGTACCTCGATAGGAGGTACAGGAATTTCGTAATTTGCGATAGCTTTCGAATCCAAAGTTGGAATTCCTGCATGTCTTACTTTACTAACAAAACTTCCCTGATTCTTAGATAAAAGGAAATATAAGAATCTGTCAATTAAAATATCTGATTTACCTATACAGAAACATCCATCAGATGACCAAAAAGGTTGAGAGCAAAAGCCTACTGTACCAGCAGAAGCACCAACGTTTATTATCATAACTGTATTTGCAGGTCTATTATTGTGACCATAAAAACCTATCGGCTCAATACCTCCATGATACACTGGGTATAGACCATCTTCAGAAAGTTCTCTTTTTGTTAGTCGTCTTCCTCGTAAAATCTCTGTAATATCCCCAATTCGGCGATACTCCACCCCATCCGGGCAAAGTCTTTCAACCAGTTCCTTTATCTCACTCATGGTCATTGTCCTCCTTTCCCATTAATTTAGCAAATTCTTCCTTGCTGGGCAGTGCCTTTCTTAGGTGTTCTGGCATCTCGTCTGCTGTTATATAAGTAGCCACACCCATTGGCTTTGAATAGTCGCGTATCATGAATTCCACATACTCACGGTTGGCGCTCTTGCAGAGCACAATGCCGATACTGGGGTTCTCGTGGGGCTTGCGTACCTTCTCGTCGAGGATGGTGAGATAGCCCATTAACTGACCGAGATAGCTGGTCTTGAACTCGCCTGTTTTCAACTCTATCACCACCATAGCATTGAGTTCGCGGTTAAAAAACAGCAAATCGGGGAAATGCTCCACTCCATAAACCTCAAGTAGTTGCTGATTACCCATAAAGGTAAAGTCGCGCCCAATGGTCATGATGAAGTTCTTCACCTTGTTTATAATCTCTTTCTCCACCACGCGCTCATCTACATCAATGCCGTCGCGCACGCCTATCTCCTCCACATTAATGAAATCCAGCATATAGGAGTCCTTAAACATCGTCACAGCCTTGCGCATCTGCTCTGCATTAGCTATGGTCTTTGTAAAGTTGCTTGGCATCTGCTCACGATGACCGTAAGCATCATCCTTTGTCAGTTTTATCAATTCCTTTTCTGACAGATGCTCTTCAGCTGTGCGATGAATATAATAGTATCGCGCATCAAGATTCTTTGTACCTTCAATGATTCTAACATGATGTGTAAATGGTACTCTAAAAAAATCTTCTATGGGAAAATCTTTTGTCAATGGTACCTGCAAAGTGTGATAGATATCTATCTTGCAAAAATCGTCAGTTGCGACCGACGAAATATCAGCAAGCGCACTTGCTGAATTCGTATCTCCCTGATTATCTTTAACTTGTATTTCAGCAAGTGCACTTGCCGAATTACAGTCCAGCGCACTCCAGTTTTCGTAAAACTTACGCATGTTTCTAAGTGCGGTTGCCGAATAGCCTCTCAGTCCTGGCAGTTCTCTTCGCAATTGGTCACTGATGGTTTCAAGAGCACCAGTACCCCATACTCCCTTTCGTGTATGCTGTGAAATGTACTTTCCTATACCAAAATATACAGTCAATTGTATGCGGTTCACTCCTTTGGATGCAGAAAGGATTCATGCGCAGCCATCCCCTCCCTTCAAGGGGAGGGGCAGGGGTGGGGTCTGTAATGTCAGTAATGTTCTTTGCTGCCACTCCTTCGCTGCCACTTCTTTGCAGCCCACTCTTC
>JAEEPZ010000081.1 GCA_016285055.1 Prevotella sp. | reverse complement strand
TGTGCATAAAAGCCCCAGATGGCAAAAAGACACATGCTGTACGTATGGAGTGACATAGTTATGGCGCGAAATAGGTCAGTTCGTTACCCGAGTTATGTCGTCCCTTCGGGACTTTTCACTGCGCCTTGCCCTTCGCGTAGCTCAATGCGCAGCCATCCCCTCCCTTCAAGGGGAGGGGTTAGGGGTGGGGTCTGTAATGTCTGTAATATTTTATCAGCGAAGAAGTTTCAGCGAAAAAGGGACAGCGAAAAAGGGACAGCGAATATGAGGCAGCGAATATGAGGCAGTGGATATGAGGCAGCGAAAAAGTTACAGACCCCACCCCTAACCCCTCCCCTTGAAGGGAGGGGATGGCTGCGCATTGAGCTATGCGGTGGGCAAGGCGATAGCTATTGTACCAAATGAGAAAATTTAACAATTTGTTTTTCTTGTTTTTATTTGTTTTTATTGGTTTTTTCTCAGGCCGCGTAGCGGTATCAACTCACCTAATTAGCGACGTAACTATGTCATAATTCCATCCGTACAGGTCGAAAAAACAGGCGATGTTGTCCTTAAGCGGACAAAATCTTCAGGATGGGGGAGGGATTTCCTTGCTCGTTGATTAAAAAAAGTTAAGAAGTAGGGCTTTGTCAAAGGCAATTAGTGTGTAAGTGCACTTTTTTTAGTACCTTTGCAGCCGCTTTCGGCGTAACCGATGGCGGGAAGATAGGAGAGTTGCCCGTTATGTTGCGCAGGAACGATACAGCAAACAATTATAATTACAAAAAATCAAAATGGATTTAATCAAAGTTGCTGAAGAAGCATTTGCAACCAGCAATCAGGCCAAGGCTGCCGAGGGTGGCAAGAAGTTTGAGGAGTTTGCTCCTGGCGACACCATCACTGTTGGTTACAAAATTATCGAGGGTTCTAAGGAGCGCATCCAGCTCTATCGCGGCGTGGTGATCAAGATTTGCGGCCACGGCGACAAGAAGCGCTTCACTGTTCGCAAGATGTCTGGCACCGTGGGTGTGGAGCGTATCTTCCCCATCGAGTCGCCCAACATCGACAGCATCGAGGTAAACAAGCACGGCAAGGTGCGTCGCGCCAAGCTGTACTACCTGCGCGAGCTCACGGGTAAGGCTGCCCGCATCAAGGAGAAGCGCGTAGCTGTGAAGAAGGAAGCATAATTCTTTTTAGTAGAAAGTACCCCACGAAAGAAATCACGCCAGGCCGATGTTGCCTGGCGTGTTTTTTTTGAGAGGACGGGAGAGGATGGGAGAGGACTGAAGAGGACTGAAGAGGATGGGAGAGGACTGAAGAGGACTATAGAGGAAGGGGAGCGAAAGTGACAATCATGTCGCTTTCACTCCCCTTCAGTTTCGCTTCACTCCTTGCGTGGAGCTGGCGGAACAGAGTTAACGTTTAGTTCTTTTTCACCACGGCATGGTGCTTGCCGGCAATGCTGATGTAGAGCTTGATGGTGTAGTTGCCAGCCTCAACGGCGATGTTGCTGCCGCCATGCACGAGGCTGTCGAACGAGCCGCCCAGGTCTACGTCGCCGTCCCAATTGTGGTTGCCGCGGAACTTCATCTCGCCGGCATTGAGGTCGCAGGTCACCTCCCAGCAGCCCTCGTCCTTGTTGTAGGTGAGGTCGGTGTCGGTGTCCCAGTTGCCGTTGGCCGTGCCGATGATGCTGACGTACTCAATCTTCTTCAGCGCGTAGGTCATGGCAGCGGCGTCGAGGTCGATGCGATAGAATCCTGCGCCCGGGTCAGGACAGTTGAGGCTGCCGCCGTCGGTAAGCGTGCCGCCCATCGTCGTGCCGTCAATATACTCCAGGTCGTTGTCCCAGTTGTCAGCATTGGGCTTAAACTTAAACTCGCCGTCCAAGTAGTAGAAACCCTGATACTGCCCGTTGCCATTACCTGCCAGCTGATGGCTGGTGCTCCAACCGCCTTCGTTGCCTATCTCATAGAAGAAGTCGGGATAGCCGCTATCTTCCTTGACAGTGCAGTGGGCAGGTCCTTCGCCGTTGATGAAGAAGCGGATGATGTATGCACCGTCGGTAGCCAGCTGCAGGTTGGCGCCATCCTGTACGAGGTCGTCTGCTGTGCCACCCCAGTTAACAGCCCAGTCGTGGTTGAGGCGGAACTTGAACTCGCCGGCGTTGAGAGTCTCGCGAGCCTCCCAGCACTTGAAGTTCTCGTTGTAGGTCATGTCGACATCAGTGTCCCAGGAACCACGGACAGAGCCAATGATGCTGATGGAGTTGACAGGAGTGATCTTGTAGGTCATCTCCTTCAGGTCGACTTGCACGTAGTAGAAGCCAGCAGCAACGCCATCCATGTTAGGACCGCCATCGGCTGTGAGGGTACCGCCGTTGACATCGCCGGAAGCCTTCTCCCAGTCGCCATCCCAGTTGTCGGCATTGGGCTTGAACTTGAACTCACCATCGAGCCAGATGATGGCACCATACTGCCCGAGGCCATTGCCGTGGAGCGGATGCGGCTCGCTCCAGCCACTCTCGTTGCCAATCTCATAGATAAACTCGTTGAAGCCTACGGGTGTAGCCGACCAAGTCTGATCGAGCATGTGGAACACGATATCGTAGAAGAGGGCGTCAGGGTCGCCAACGATGACGAAGTTTTCACCTTCGTTATTATAGTTGAACTTACCTTCCTCGCTGGAAGCAGCCAGACACTTGGTCCAGTCGCCGCCGAGTCCGCTTTTGGGCGTCATCTTGAACTCGATGTTGCTGCCGTCCTCAGTAGCGGGGATGCGCAGCTTGAAGGTCGGGTTTTCGTAGGGGTCGCTGCCGTCGTTGGTGAGCTCGTAGGTTTCGTCTTTGTTGTCCCAATCGTTGATGTTGCCCGTGAGGTAGTAGGCCGCCTCAATCTCCGGTGCCTGTGGGATGACGCTGACACTGCTCTTGCCCAGGGTGTTCTTGATGCTCTGTCCTTTAACCAGTGTGTAGGCAGTGATGTCCATGTTGAGAGCGCGAGCCACGGGGCGTGCTCCGAAGAAATCGACAACAGCCTCTTGCAAGTAGCTCTTCAGCACGCGGCCTTCGTTGTCAGCATCCAGTTCATAGACATCTCCTCCTTCTACACCCGAATCCAAGGAAACGAGATAGGAAGAGACAGCTTCGTCGTCAACAGCTACGTCGGGCGTGAACAGCTTGACGCTGTCGCCTGCAGCAGCAAGGTCGATGTCGCCGGATACCGGTGTAAACTTTATTGTCACCGCCTTGGCGTCCTCGGCATCGTTCTTCTGAAGGCCAGCCCAGTCGGTATAGTCTTCTGTGCAGCTTGCCGCAAGAAGGGCAAGACCTGCGAAAAGCAATATCTTTTTCATACTTGTTTCTGCGTATTATGAGTGTTACTGTGTGATTTCAACATGGCTGTCGCCATCGTATGTGAGGAAGAGCTTGAAGGTGTAGGTGCCGGCATCGAGCGAGAGGTTGCTGCCATCCTGCGTCAAGCTGTCGAAGCTGCCGCCCCAGTTGATGCCCCAGTCGTGGTTGGCACGGAACTTGAACTCGCCTTCCACCTCGCTGGTGGTGCACTCCCAATAACCGCCATCGACATTGTAGGTCATCTCGACGTCGCCGCCCCAGCCGTTGAAGCCTCCTATGATGCTCACCGACTCGATGGCGCTGATGCTCCATGTCATCTGAGTCATGTCAACGTCAATCTTATAGAATCCGGCAGGCTTGGCCTCGTCGGGGAAGCTCTTGCCTGCATCGTTACAGTCTTCCTCGCCATCAGCAACGAGCGTGCCGTAGGCGCCGCTGGGATCCTGTCCCCAGTCGCCGTCCCAGTTGTTCTCATTAGGACGGAACTTGAAGCCACCGTCAAGATAATTGAAGCAGCTGTAGAGGCCGTCCATGGCGGGGCTGCGCAAAGCAACGGGAGTGCTCCATGCGTTGAAGTTACCCATCATGTAGATAAACTCGGGGAATGAGGGTGCCACTTCGAGGCTGGGAACTACGGTCAGTGCCACGGGATTTGAGTAAATGGTCTCTGTACCGACTGTAGATGCCGCAACGCGCACGAAGACCTTTACTACTTCAGGAAGGTCTTTAGCCTCTTCCTCGGTAATGTCAGTCCATCCGAGTCCCTCTATGATGATAGCGGTCAGCTTGTTGGTACTCAGGACGCCTGAGGCGGTGGTGAATACGTCGTCAACGGTCAAGTATTCGTTACCATCGTAGTTAGAGGCATCCGTGACAGAGGGATGCACCTCAAACTGATACTCTGTGACGATGGGGAAGCCATAGTTGGGCTGGTTCCACGTGAAGGGTATGCCGACAGACGTTGCCAGGTCGATGACCGACGAGGCGTAGGCTGGCTGGTTGAGCGTGAACGTGGTAGGCTTGAGCAGCGTGGGATTCGAGTCTCTGTCGTCCTCACACGCAGTGAAGGTGAGGACACACGTTGCCAGCAGCAATATTGATTTTAGAATTGTCTTCATAACAGTAATTTCTTTTAGCTTTTCAACTTTTCGAGTTTATAACCTTTTTACCATAGGTCTAATAGCCTTCATTCTGAGTGATGGCTCCCTTTACCTGAGCGGCGGGAATCGCAAAGACGTTGCGATAGGCGGGGAAGTTGCGTCCGTTTTTCACGCCGCCCTTCCATGACCAGTTGTAGTTCACGTCGCCACCGTACTTGCCATGGCGGATGAGGTCGACGCGTCGGCGTCCCTCGAAGTAGAACTCACGGCACCACTCGTCGAGAATCTCGTCCATGGTGAAGTTCGACTTATGGCTGGCGTTGGCACGGCTGCGAATGGCGTTCAGGGCATTGACACCCTCGCTGGTGATGTTGCCGCCGTTCTGGCGTGCCGTTGCCTCAGCGTAGGTGAGATAGGCTTCAGCCACGCGGAACATGAAGAAGTCGGCATCGGGGAACTGTGCATCGCTGCCAAGCACGACAGCACCTGTAGATTTATAGTTGATGAACTTGGCCACTCCATATCCCTCGGAGAAGTCGCCTGCAAAGCCGTTCACGTTGTCGAGGGTGTGATCGATGCCCCAGAAAAGGGCGCGGTCGTCGCCGGCGGCAGCGGTGAGATCGTAGGAAGCGGTCTCAACAGGCACGTTACCATCGGGGAAGAACTTCAGCACCAAGTCCTTGCGAGCGCGGTTGCCGCCCCATGTCTCCTGTGTGCCGTTGGTGGCTGCCTCGTTGGGGTCGTAGGGGTTGGCGTGCATACCGCCGTCGAAGGTCGAGGCGATGAGGAAGAGCGATGTGCCCCAGCTGGTGGTCTTCAGACCGTCGCAGAGGATGGGGAACACTGCCTCGTAAGCGGCGTTGCTCTCGCCATTGTCGCCCATGAAGAGCATCTGGTAGGCGCTCCATCCGTTCTGCCCCTGTGTGTTCAGGCGATAATCGCTGTCCATCACCTTCTTGGCATACTCAGCGGCCTTGGCCCACTGTGCCGTACCGGTATAAACCTCTGCATTGAAGTAGAGACGCATAAGCAGCATCCATGCTGCAGCCTTGTCCACGCGTCCGTAGTTGGGGTCGGTGCTTTTCTTGGCCTTAGCATCGGAGAGGGCCGGCTCCAAGTCGAGCAGTTCCTTCTCTATCCAGTCGTAAGCTTCCTTGCGTGTCATGCGTGCAGGAACGGTGAGTTCGGTGGCGAAAGGAATGTTTCCGAAAGCATCCATGAGCAGGTAATACTCGAAGGCACGGATGAAGCGTATCTCTGCCGTCTTCACAGCATCCTGTCCGCCTGCCACGTTAAGGTACTGGTTACAATAAGAGATGCCGGTAGTCAGTCGGGCGTAGTAGCCGTTGAGCATCGGGTGTGAGGCATCGTAGGTGTTATAGCAGAACTGCTGTATGCCATTGTCACCCCACGAGCAGATGGCCTCGTCGGAGGTCAGCTCGTTAGAGTTCCACATCTGGCGCACGAAGCCCGTTGTACCTCCGTCCAGACCGTCGATGTCGCAGTCGCCGTTAGCGCCGCCATTGCCCTGCAGGGCGATATTGGCATAGCACTTGTTGAACAGTCCGTCGGCATCATATTCCAGTGCGAGGTTCGGGTTGATGGGCGTGACGTCCAAGTCGCCGGTGCAAGAACTCATCCCTCCTGCCAGAAGGATGGCAGCGACGGGAACGATGTTTTTGAAATATCTGAAATTCATAGTTGTATGCTTAAAATAATGTTCAATAATCAGTCTTCAATTGTCAATCTTAGAAGTTCAGGTTCAGTCCGACGATGAAGGAAAGCGGACGCGGATACATTTCGTTGTCGTAGCCGCTGAACACCTCGGGATCAAGTCCTTTATACTTTGTGATGGTGAACACATTGTTGGCGGTGGCGTAGATGCGGCCCATGAGTCCCTTGTAGCTGGCAGTCTTGAACAGATCGCTGAAGGAGTAGCCCAGAGTGATGTTGTCGCACTTC
The DNA here is from genome assembly GCA_016285055.1 of Prevotella sp. Classification (GTDB taxonomy): domain Bacteria; phylum Bacteroidota; class Bacteroidia; order Bacteroidales; family Bacteroidaceae; genus Prevotella. Next base: position 14,239 of record JAEEPZ010000081.1, on the reverse strand, counting down.
AGGAACGAGGCGTTGTGAACATAGCGGTCGGAGAGCAGTGCCGTGGGGTCGTAGGTCTGCCATCCTTCCTCGACAGCTTTCTTCGGGCGGTTAGCCAAATAGGTGGACAGTGCCCACACCTCGTTGGGCTGCACATTGGCCTGTCCCGACTCGATGTTGTTGAACACGTAGTTGTCGAAGCTTGCGCGGAGCGAGAAGCCGAAGTCCCAGTTCTTGTACTCTAAGCGTGAAGCCAGGCCCATGGTAACGGGTGCAGCGGGGCTCTTGTAGAAATAGCGGTCGTCGTCGGTAATCTGTCCGTCGCCGTTGCGGTCTACCACTGCATTCTCAATAGCCTTGCCGTTGGCATCGTAAACCTGCTGGAAGACGTAGAATGAGTTCATGGGATGGCCCACCTGATGGTACTGCAAGTATTTGTCGGTGCCGATGGTGATGCCAGTGTTGGGCACGGGGCTTCCGTCGGCCGATACGCCGCTGAGGTCGGTAATCTCGTTCTTATTATAAGTAATGTTGTAGTCAATCTGCCAGAACCAGTCCTCTGTCTGCACGGGCTTGACGCCGATAGTGGCCTCGATACCGGTGTTCTTCATCGAGCCGATGTTCTGCCAAGCCTGGTTGCGGAAGGCTGACATGGCCACTGTGGGAGCATAGTTCAGCAGATCGGTGGTCTTGCGGTAATAGTAGTCGGCGCTCAAGGTGAGTCGCTGCTTGAAGAATCCCAGGTCGATACCCACGTTATAGGTGGTGGTGGTCTCCCACTTCAAGTCGGGAGTGAAGTTGTCGGGCCTGTAGAGCACGCCTGTGCCTGTGACGGGATAGAAGCCATTGGTGCCGGTGCTCATTGAGTAGGTGGGAATCCAGGCATAATCGCTGTTCACGTCCTGCTGTCCGGTCTTACCCCAGCCGAGGCGAATCTTTGCATCGGAGAGGCTCTCGATGTTCTTCATGAAGCTCTCTTCGCTCAGGCGATAGGCCAGTGCCACCGAGGGGAACAGTGACCAGTGGTCCTTGAAGCGTGAGGATCCGTCGTCGCGGATGGTAGCGGTGAGATAGTAGCGGTCGGCCAGGATGTAGTTCATACGTCCGAAGAACGACACGAGGTAGTTCTCGGTCCTGAACCTGTAGGGTGTGTGATCGCGCTCCTTGCCGGCATTGGGTCCGGCCGTCGAAGGATAACGGCCAATGTAGTCGTTGTACTGTGAACGCCAGAAGCGCTGCCACTCATAGCCTCCCATGAGATCGATATGATGAATCTCGGCGAAATCCTTGTAATACTGTGCGTAGGCCGACAGCGAGAGGTTGCGCTTGGTGATGGTCTCCGATCCGTTGCTACCGTAGTAGGTGTACTGTGGCGAGGCGGGGCTTCCGTCGCGGTACTGTGTGCCCTTCGAGATGTCGGCACCCAGCGTGAGGTGCAGTCTCAAGTCTTCGAAGCCGTGAATCTTGTAGTCCATGTCGGCACTGCCTATGAAAGCACGGCTATGGGCCGACTCGCTCACGAGGTCGAGCATGGCCAGCGGGTTCTGCGTGGCGTTGCGATAGAAGGTGTAAGGCCACGAGCTGTCGCCGTAGGCTCCTGCGGTGGGCCACTCGAAGAATCCTCCGAAGTTCTGCAGTGTCTGCTGCATGTTGCCGCCCAGCATGTTCTTGTGGAATTCCGATGTATAGGCGTGCGGATCCTGCGTGGGGTCAAAGCGGAAGGCAGCACCCACGGCACCTCCGTCGGCAAACATCGAATGGGCATACATACCCTTGGCGTTGAGGTTCAGCGTCAGATGGTCGTCGAGCAGCGAGGGGTTCAGGTTCAGGGCTGCCGTGACACGCTTGAAGTCAGAGCCCTGTAGTGTTCCCTGCTGGTCGGTATAGCCTAACGACACGCGGTAGGGCAACTCCTTGAAGGCACCCGACACGGTGACGTTGTGGTCATGGCTGACGGCCGTACGGTAGATCTCCTTCTGCCAGTCGGTATTGGCGGTGCCAAGCATTCTGTAGGCATCGCTGTCCTCGCCCCAGATTTTCTTGATGAAGGCACGGTACTCATTGCCGTCCATCACGTCGAGGGTGTTCTTGTTGGTGCTCACGGTCATGCTTCCTGCATAGCTCACCTGCGGTTTCTGGCCCTTGCGGCCTTTCTTCGTGGTGATGATGATGACACCGTTAGAACCACGGCTACCATAGATGGCTGTGGCCGAAGCGTCCTTCAGCACGTTGAACGACTCAATGTCCTGAGGGTTGATGGTTGAGAGGAGGTTGGCAACGCCCTTCACGCCGTTGTTGTCCATAGGCACACCGTCAATGACGAGCAGCGGGTCGTTGCTGGCGTTGAGCGAGGAGCCGCCACGGATGCGGATGGTGGCACCTCCACCAGGTGTACCGTCGTTGCTGGTGACGTTGACACCTGCCACCTTACCGGCCAGCATGTCCTGTGCATTCACCACCACACCTTTGTTTTTTGAATCGGGCTTCAGAGCCGTTACACTACCTGTGAGGTCGCTCTTCTTGGCCACACCGTAACCGATGACCACCACCTGTTCCAGTGACTGCGAGTCTTCATGCAGCGTCACGGTGACATTGGGAGCAGCCTGCACATCGACAGCTTGATAGCCGATGTAGCTTACGTTGAGCGTCTGACCCTGGCTGGCCTGAATTTGGAAGTTACCATCAAAGTCGGTCACCACGCCTGACTGCGTGCCTGCAACTCGGATGGTAGCACCAATGATGGGTTCACCAGTGGCATCTTTCACATGGCCTTTCACAGTCATCTGCTGCGCGAAGGCCCCTACCGAAAGGAAGAGCCCCAACAGGAGGGTCATCAACCTTAACGGTAATTGAATGTTTACCTGCTTCATCATTACATTTTTAGTTAGTTAATATTATTAGTTGTTTCTTTAATCGCCTATTAGGTAATTTACGTGCAAAGATAATTTCTTTTTACATGTTGTGACACTTTTTTAAGCGATTTTCTTTTAGGCGCGAAGCGCAAACGTTTGCGCACAATTCCCTTTATATTAATTTAATGTAACGCGCGCGGGAGAAATCTTTGCATTAACTTTGCACATCGAAGCAGCGGGGGCATAGGACTCATAGGTCTTATAGGTCCCATAGGTCCCATAAGACCCATAAGTCCCATAGGTCTCATAAGTCCCATAAGACCCATCACAGATAATAAAGCAAATCTCTATGCTGACGATGAAGGACATTGCCCGTGAACTGGGCATATCGGTGGCCACAGTGTCGAGGGCGCTGAACAACTCGCCGCGCATCAGCGAGGCACAGCGCTTGCGCATACAGCAGTATGCACGCGACCACAACTTCACGCCCAACGTGCTGGCCGAGTCGTTGCGCCACTCAAGGGTGAAGCCTATGAAAATCATCGGCGTCATCGTGCCAGAGCTGGTGCACTATTATTTCAGCACCATCCTGAAGGGCATCGAGGAGGAGGCCGAGCAGCACGGCTACCGCATCATGGTGGCACAGAGCGGAGAGCAGTACGAGCGCGAGGTGCGCCTCTGCCAGTCGTTCTACGAGAACAAGGTGTGTGGTATCATCGTCTCGCAGGCCAAGGACACCCACCGCTATGAGCACTTCCAGCGACTCATCGACGCCGGCGTGCCGCTGGTGTTCTACGACCGCATCTGCACCGGAGTCAACGCCAGCCGCGTCGTGGTCGACGACTACATGGGAGCCTTCAACGCCGTCACCCATCTCATACAGACGGGATGCCGACGCATAGCCTACTACGGGTCGCAGATGAACCTCGAAATCTCGAAAAACCGATTCAACGGCTACAAGGACGCACTGCTGAGACACGGGCTGCCCTTCGACATCAACCTGACGCGCTACTGCGACAACCGCGAAGCCGCAGAGATCATCACGCCCGACATGTTCGACGGCGACTACTATCCCGATGCTTTCTTCGCTGTCAACGACGAGACGGCCATCGGCATCCTCTACACCGTGAAGCGCATGGGGCTGCGCGTGCCGGAGGACATCAGCATCTGCGGCTTCACCAACGGCGAGCGGGCCGTCAGCTGCGACCCCATGCTCACCACCGTCGAGCAGCGTGGAACACGCGTGGGCGAGGAGGCGGCCAACATCCTCATCGGCCTTGTCGAGGGCAATCTCCCTGCAGGACAAGTGGAGAAGCGCATCGTGCGCACCCGCCTCATCATCCGCGGCACCACCAGATAACCCATCATCATCATCATGAAGAACAACAAAGCAAAAATCCATCCACATTTTCGTCATTTGCGCGGCCTGAGAGGCCGCCCCGCCTCCAGAGAGCCCGCCTCCTGACAGCCCGCCTCCTGACAGCCCGCCCCCTGACAGCCCGCCCCCAAAAGATAAAAACTAAAGAAGAAATAATAATTCATCATAACCATGAAACAGAAACCTGACCTTAACTTTTGGAAGCTCTGGAACCTGAGCTTCGGATTCTTCGGCGTGCAGATAGCCTATTCTTTGCAGAATGCCAACATCTCACGCATCTTCGCAACATTGGGAGCCGACCCCCACGACCTTAGTTTCTTCTGGATTCTGCCACCGCTCATGGGCATGCTGGTGCAACCCATTATCGGCACCTTGAGCGACAAGACGTGGACGCGCTTCGGCCGGCGCATACCCTATCTCTTCGTCGGTGCCACCATGGCAGTGCTGGTCATGGCCCTATTGCCCAATGCCGGCTCCTTCGGCCTCACCGTAGGCGCCGCCCTGTGGTTTGGAGCCTGTGCACTGATGTTGCTCGACACCAGCATCAACATGGCCATGCAGCCCTTCAAGATGATGGTGGGCGACATGGTGAACGAGAAGCAGAAGAGCAAGGCCTACTCACTGCAGTCATTCCTCTGCAACGCTGGCGGTCTCGTCGGCTTTGTCTTCCCCTTCTTCTTCACTGCCATTGGCATTGCCAACACTGCCCCCGAGGGACAAGTCCCCGACTCGGTAGTCTATTCGTTCTATATCGGCGCCATCATCCTCATACTCTGCGTAGTCTACACCGTGATGAAGGTGAAGGAGTGGCCGCCCAAGGTGTATGCCGAATACAACGAGAGCAGTGAGCAAAAGGAGCAGAGTGCCAGCTGGCTGGCGCTACTCAAGAATGCACCGTCAACCTTCTGGCAGGTGGCCTTGGTGCAGTTCTTCTGCTGGGCGGCGTTCCTCTATATGTGGAACTACACCACGGGCACCATTAGCGACACCGTGTGGGGCACCACCGACACGAAGTCGGCAGGCTATCAGGATGCCGGCAACTGGACGGGCATTGTGTTTGGCATTCAGACACTCGGAGCAGTGCTCTGGGCGATGGTGCTGCCGCAGTTCCGCAACATGAAGGTGGCCTATTCCTTCAGCCTGGCATTAGGTGCCATAGGCTTCGCCATCGTGCCGTTCATCACCAATCAATACGTCCTCTTCCTCCCTTACCTGCTCATCGGCTGTGCGTGGGCAGCCATGCTGGCCTTGCCTTTCGCACTGGTCACCAATGCCCTCCAGGGCTATGGACACATGGGAGCCTACCTCGGGCTGTTCAACTGCGCCATCTGCGTGCCCCAGATCATTGCAGCCCTACTGGGAGGTGCCGTGCTCTCGCTTGTGGGCAGCCATCAGTACAACATGATGTTTGTGGCCTGCGCACTGCTCATCATCGGCGCAGCCTGCGTCTTTATCATTAAGGAGAACAGAAGCAACGCAAAGGATTAGAAACCATCGCCATGTCGAGTAAGAACTAAGATGAAGCATTATGGAACAGACATCTTTCTATGAAATATGCGGCTGGGTGGCCAGCATCACCATGATCCTTGGCTACCTGCCACAGGCCATCCACACCATCCGTACACGCGAGACCGACGGCATCGCCCTGCCCACCTTCCTCATGATGGGCATCGGCGGCGCATGCTTCATGCTGCAGGGACTGCTGCACAAGCCCGACATGCTCTGGGCTCTCTTCATCACCAACCTCATCACCACAACCTGCAGCGTCATCGTCTTCAGCATCAAGGTCTACAACGACTACTTCAAGAAGAAATAGAGGAGCGACGGTCGCGTGGTGCACGTATTCGTCATGCCGTCTCCCCCCGCCTCTTACAGGGGCGGGGCGGGGGAAGCGGCGGAGACACCTCATGGCCTTGTTTTATGGGAGAGGAGCCAGCGGAAATTCAGCGGGAGCTGTCCGGAAAACTTCTTTGCGGCCATTGTGGATATAGATGCCTTCCTTCTTAGGCTTACCCTCGAGCTTCATGCCGTCGATGGTGTACCAGCTTTCTGACCGTCCATTGACCGTGGGCTGTTGAATAAGCTCTATGCCATCAGCCTCACTGCCATCGCCGAAGTTCAGCACGAAGCTGCGCACAGTGTTCGCGCTGCCCAGGTCGAAGTATGCGCGGAAGGCGCCTATGGAGGCATACTTCGGGTTGTCACTGTCGCTCAGGTCAGGCAAAGGCCAGTACAGTGTGTTGTCAGCACCAAGCAATAGGATGCTCGGGTCTTCCTCAGTAAAGCGGATGGGGCTGTAGGTGCCAACGAACTTCCCTCCGGTAAAGCTGACAGCAGCATGGTCAACGACGGTAGCCACACTCTCATCACTATTGTATTCAGGGGCGATGGTCACATCGCTGAACAAAGGATTCACCAGGTTGTCAGTGCCGTCACCGTCCCACCTGATGAGATAAGGCACGCCAGCACGGATGGCCGTGGCATCCTTGAAGTTCAGGTACAGCGTGCCGTGGTCCAGGCCAGTAGCATGAGCATAGGTTCCGTCATTGGCGGTGTCCAGCTCCTTCAGTTCTGTAGGACTCAGCTGGGCCGTTACCTCGTCGGCAGCCATGTTGAAGGGCAGGCAAAGCGTGTTCCAGTCACCGTCCTTATAGAGCGTGCGTCCGTCAAGCATCACATGACGGCTCTTCCCATCGCTGGCCCATTCAGCTATCGTTGCGCTGTTATCGCTGTCGTCGAAGAGCGACTCAATGGAGGGCTCGGCGGCAGTGGTGAACGCTCCAAGGGCAGACCAGCCTGACGCCTTGCCGTTCTTCAAACTCTGCACCTGATACTCATATCCTGTGCTGACCTCCAGTCCCGTGAGCGTTGATGCAGGCTCCTTGCTGACCACCGTCGTCCAGACGGCCTCAGTATAGGCCTTGAAGTCGTCAAGAGCAAGATTGTTTTTGTTCGAAGTGTACTTCACGCATACGTACTTCGTGCCGGCAGGAAGCGTCACGCTGTACAGATGCCACTGCTGCCCGGAGGCCGTTATCTCTTCACCGAAGGTAAAATCTTCGGTGTTCTTACCCGTCGCGCTATACCCTACATGGAAGGTCTCGGCTTGCCACTCGCAGTTAGTGTAATAGAACTCCACCTTTGAGCCTGCTGTCACACCTGCCAGTTCCGGTGAGATGAGGTATTGAGGATGGTCTATTTTGTTTGACGTTCCACTTGAAAAGCTGAATCGGAAGATGCTTTTATCTGAATGGATGGGCAAGCCACTACCCGTATAAATGTTTGAGTTGGGGCCACAGTCTCTAAGTGTCCACTGGCTGAGGCCGTTCTCAAAACCTTCAGTCATAAGCACATCGCCTACATGGTCAGCCCTACGGTACTTCACGTTGTAGCTGTCGCCATAGCCTGTCCAACTGACGGATGCTGTCGTTGAAGAGACGCTGTTCACCGTCAAGTCCGTCGGCACAGGATTCTCCTCAAGGGTGGTGAAGGTGTCGATGGCAGTCCACTCAGAGGTCTCACCGTTTACCACCGCCTGCACCCGATACTCGTAGGTGGTGCTGGGCGTCAGCCCGCTGATGGTCACCGTGGGCTCTGTCGAGAGGCTCGCTGTCCATTCCGTCGATGGCTCGTAGACTCGGATGTCGTCAACGCAAAGGTTGTACTTGTTTGATGTGTACTTCAAGCAGATGTACTTTGTACCTGCAGGGATGGTTTCGCGGAAAAGATGCCACTGATTGTCAGACACGCTGATCTCAGCACCGAAGCTAAAGTCCTCAGTGCCGCTGCCTGTGGTGCTGTAGCCCACATGGAAGGTCTCATTATTATAATTCCAGTTACTGTAATAGAACTCCAACTTTGTACCCTCCGCCAAGCCAGTCAATTCGGGTGAGATGAGGTACTGAGGAGACCCTGCATATGAATAATTGAACGTGAAGATACTATTCCCGGAATGTTTGGGCAAGCCGCTTCCGGCATAGATCGTGGAATTGTCCACACAGCCTCTTCGCGTCCACCCACCGAGGCCGTTCTCAAAACCTTGTGACAGGACGACGGTGCCAACAGCCTCCGGGTCACGATACTCTACGTTGTAGCTGTCGCCGATGCCTGTCCAGCCGATGGTGGCGGTGGTGGGGGTGGCGCTCACGGCAATAGCAGTAGGCACAGAGGGTGGTGCTTGCGTGGTGAAGGTGGCAATAGCTGTCCATTCAGACACGTCGTCGCCCTTCACGCTCGCTATCTTGTAAGTATAGGTGGTGCTGGCAGTGAGGCCGGTAAGCGTCACACTGCTTGTGGCAGAGCTGACCGTCATCCAGGTTCCTGTGGCGGTCTTGTAGCTGATGTTGTAGCTGTCGCCATAGCCATCCCAGCTGACAACAGCCCTGGTAGACAATGCGTTGGCAGACACATTCACAGGCACGATGTTGACTGCGGGGGTAAAGGTGATTTCATCGCTCCATTTGATGACGCCATCGTTGTTGGCAGGACGCACCTTCAGGATATAGGGTGCACCCGGCGTGAGGTTAGACAGCGTGAAGCTATTCTCAGTGGCTTCTGCCTCCGTGAAGTCTGTATCATCTGCAGCCTTGTAGGCCACGACCCATGCTGTGGCAGGCCCGTTCTCCGTCCAGCTCAGCTTCATGCTGTGTGGATATTCATCCTGAGCGGTAAGTGCGGTAGGCTTCAGCCAATACTCGGCGGTGGTGAAGGTCATAGCGTCGCTCCACACGATGATGTCCTTGTCGTTCACGGGACGCACCATCACAGTGTACTGTGTCTCGGGCGTGAGGCCGGTCATTGTGAAGGAGCAGGTCTCGGTGGTGGCCTCAGTAAAGGTTTCATTGCCCTCGGCTTTGTAGGCCACCACCCACGCCTCGGCATCGCCTTTTTCCGTCCAGCTCAGTGCGGCACTGTTAATGCTGATTTCCGAGGCAGCGAGGTCGGTGGGCTTCACCCAGTAGTCCTCGGTGGTGAAGGTCAGTTCATCACTCCACTTGATGATGTCCTCATCGCTTTCTGGGCGCACCTTCACCGTGTACTGTGTCTCGGGAGTTAGTCTATCCAATGTGTAGGTGCTTCTTTGGGCTTTCAGCTCCGTGAAGTCAGTATCGCCTGCTTCCTTATAGGCCACCACCCACGCTTCGGCAGAGCCCTCTTCGTGCCAACTCAAAAGGACGCTGCGCCGCCCTGTCTCCACAACCTCAAGGCCACTGGGCTTCATCCAGTATTCAGCAGTGGTAAAGGCTATTTCATCGCCCCAATTCATGAAGTTAGCGCTGTTCTGAGGACTCACCTTCACGGTATAGTGGGTCTCCGAGCTAAGGCCCGTCAGCTCAAACGGATTGTTTGGGGCTAGTACTTTGGTAAAGCCCTGAGCACCATCAGCCATATAAGCCACCACCCAGGCATTGGCAGTGCCGTTCTCCGTCCAACTCAGCGTGACACTACGGCCCCCTACGGGTTCCGACGCGCTGAGGTCGGTGGGTGCCCGATAATTGTCGGAAGTGCTGAAATTCACAATGCCCCATTTGCTATGGTTATCGCCATAGTTGCCGCACACCTGTACAGCATAGAACGTTTCATTCGTCAATCCTGTCAGGCCATAGTGGCAATCATTGATATTCTCTATGCTGGTCCACGAGTAATCCGGCTGGGTGATGGTGATATCATCTACTGCAAGCGTAAAGTCACCCTTGGCGTTGAAGTGACGTATGGCCACATAGCCCGTCATTCCGGCATAGGCGCTGAGGTCTACGGTAAACTGATACCAACCATCCGGGCTGTTCTGCAGGCTTTGCTGCTCACTGCTTTCGATGATGTCGGTAGTCCAAATGGTGGTGAAGTCATCGGCCTTGTTGTTGCTCTTGACAGAGACAGAAACACCAAAGTGCTCTTTGAAATCGGCAAAATCATTGCCTCTGATGCTGGCGGCATAGAAGGTGATGGTACCGCCGAGTCTCACCTCCGGTGACACCAAGTAATTGTCAGGGTTAAATTCGCCGCCCACATCGGCCCGATAGCTGTGTGACACCATCACGTTGCTACCGCCGTGGGCAGCAATGCCTGGTGGCAATGCACCGTTGGAAAGTTCCCACTGTAAGGTGATGTAATCATCGTCAAAAGTTGTCCAGTTGTTCAGCCCATTCTCGAAGCCCTGTACGATGCTTTCATTTCCTATGCTGACCTTACTGTATCTCAGTCCATAACTGTCGGTATCGCCAGTCCATGTCACGGTAGCCGAGTTGCTGGTGATATGGCTGGTGGCGAGGAGAGCAGGCCTGGCATATTTCTCTGCCGTAGTGAAATTGACGTCGCTGCTCCACTTGCTCTTGTTGCCATTGGCGTAGACGGCGCGTACTTTAACGCTGTAAGTTGTTTCTTCGCCCAGGCCTTCCAGCGTAAAGGGCTTGCTGCTGGTTTCTGTCAAGTGCTCTTCATCGCCATTGACACATATTTGCCAAGCTGTGGCATGGCCCACAGGCGAAGCTGCGTCATCGTTGTCTGTCCAACTGAGGCTGGCTTCGTTGTACTTCACATTAGAAACAACCAAATCTGTGGGTGAGGGATACATCTCTGCCGTCTTGAATGTCAAGGATTTCCATGGGCTTTGAGCAGCAGTGTCATAGTTACCGCTCACTTGAACAGCGTAGACCTCATCCTCGTCCAAGTCAGTCAACCCGAGGCTATTGCCGTTGATGCCATTCACAGCTGCCCATGGCGATGCTTCTCCGGCAGTGGATGGCCGGGTAATCTCGATGTCATCAATATCAAGAATCAAAACGTCTGAATCGTCATCAGTCTTGATAAAAAGACGTATGGCAACATAGCCCTCGCCGCTAAAATCACTGAGGTCTACCGTGAACTGCTGCCATTCGTCGGGTTCTGTCTGCTGTTCGGCTCGAGCTGGGCTGCGAAGCTGGCGTGAATCAGATTGAGTATTTCGCCAGACAAATCTGAAGTCTGATGGATCGGTGTTGCTTTTGGTAGAGACGAGCACGTCGTAACTATAACCAGAATTAATCTTATCCTCTATTCTTGCCCAGAATGTGACAGATCCTCCCAAGATGACTTTTGGCGACACCAAGTAATTGTCCACAGAAAAGATTCCTCCTTCATCTATTACATCTGCAATACTTACCGCCTGGCCTGGTATAAGAATCTGTGTGTTTGAAAGGTTTCTGTTGATTCCTGATGACACGAAATCGGTTGATTTGTTATGGCCCTCTCCCTTCTTTGGATGAGTCGCAAAGCTGGTGTTCTTCGAATATATTTCCCAGGCGTAGCCGTCGCCGTCGGCATCGATGGTCGTCCATCCGCCAAACGTGCTGTCGTCGAAGTCGGTTTCCACGTCACCCTCCACATACTTTCTGTACTTCAGGTCATAGCTGTTGGCAAAGCCTGTCCATCCGACAGTAACCGACTGGTAGGTGATGTTGCTTGCGGCAACGTCTGTTGGACGGGGATATTGGGCAGGCGTAGTGAAGCTGAGAACCGTGGTCCAATGGCTCATGCCGCTGCCGCTGTTGCTACGTACCTTGACGTAATAGGTGGTCTCAGGCGTAAGGTTGCTCATGGTGAAGGTGTTGGTCGTGGTGTTCACCTCCGTATAGCTCGTTGCGCCTTCGGTCTTGTAGGCCAGCACCCAAGCGGTAGCTCCGTCAGTCTCCGTCCACCTCAGTTGGGTAGCGTAGGGGGTGAGATGGTAGGTCTCTAAGTTGGTGGGCTTCTTCACTGAGGTAGCGCTGCAGTCGACGAGGTAAATGATGGGCTTTGTGAAGGATTCCAAACCGGAGAACAACTCATCGCCGTTTACATCTTTCACCACATAGCTGTAGTCTTCTGCGCTGTTGTCACCTTTCCACACAAACCTCACTTCCCTGCCGTTGGGAACAGAGAGTACTCCAGAGGAGGCTTGGCCTACCTCCATGATGCCTATCGCCCTGTTTGTCAGCACGTCTTCCACCCGGATGGCTTGGTTAGTCCATCCATCGCCTGTTCTTTCGAATGACAGCAGGCAGAAGTCACCGGAGAGGTCGGTACTGAAGCTGGCCACTTCGCACCAGGGACTGACAGTTCCGTCGCGCTTGGCACGCACCTTCACCTCGTAGTCAGTGGCATACTGCAGGTTGGTGATGGTGTATGGATTGGTGACATTTTCCGTCACAATGCCGTTCACGCTGATGTCCCATGCGCTTTCTTCAGATGTCCAGCTCGCCACGGCTGTGTTGCCGCCACTATAAGTGATGGTCAGGCCTGTGGGTTCCTGACATTGAGGAATGTCTTCCACGGCGATGTCATCGATGTAGACGGAACGCGTTAACCAGTCCTTCGTCACTTTCGCGGCGTCAATCTTGATGGCGACATAACTGCCCGAATTGACATTCAGTGCCACGGAGTACATCTCGTAGTTGGTCGATGTGGGAGTGAAAGATGCCAACTCGGTGAAGGTGTCGGCATCGGTGGGGTCGGTCATCATGCCTACCTTGAAGGTGGCATCTTGATAGTCAGAAGCATTGCCCCCAGCCCTTGCATAGAGTTTGATTCTTTTTCCGTTCAGGTTCGTCATCTGCGGCAGGATGGCATACTGGTCCTGCGGGTTACCATTACCATTATCGAATGATTCAAAACGAAGGAAATTGGTGCCTGAGTGTGCATTGTATGAATCTTTCTCGATGGCTGGCAGGTAGCGCTCTCCATCATCTGTAGAGGTATTGATGTAGTGCCAGCACGTGGGCAGGTTGTTGGCTTTATCCCGATTGGTGTTTTCATGGCTGTCGAAATCGAAGGTCCAGGGATAGGTGCTGATGACGCCGCAGTCGGTCACGAAATGGGTAGTGAACCAAGTACTGGTGCTCGTTGCCCCGCAGATGCCCCTCACACCGACATCGTAGGAGGTGCCGTCTGATGTAAGGCCAGTCAGATGGTAGTTCTTAGCAGTGAGGTTTTTCACTTCAGTCCAGTTATTGGAGGAGTGAAGCTTATAGCGCAGGTTCCAACTGCTGCCTGCCCCCTGCCATGTCACGTCGGCAGAGGTGGTGGTGATATTGCTGACACTGACACTGGTGGGCTTGTTGTTGCAATACGATTCACCAGCGGGAATGTAGGTGAAAGTGGTCTTGGGGGCATATTTTTTCCCACCATCATGAGAAGGGGGATTGGGACTCTGTGAATAATCCATTACGGAAACGGCATAGTCAAGGTACTGCCCATAAAAATTAGGACTATATTCTGTTTGGTAGCCATGTGTGGTGTTGTCCATGCCTATGAGGAGATTGCCGCCATGATAAGTGAACGGAGTGGGAGTGGTGAGCGTGATGATGAGCGTCACATTGTCCTTATCCCCGGTAAAGGTAAGCTGACCACTATAGACGTTGGTGGCTGTCGATGGTTCCTCAAAGGAGGTCATAGTTGAATAGCCGACTTCCTTCATGTAGACATTTACGCTGGCGCTTGTAGTGTAAGGAAAAGACACATTATCGAAAGAGTAATAATAACCATAGTAAGTGATGCTGTAGATGGTAGCACCGTTCATAGGCGTCAGCTCAGCTGCGGGTATAACATATTGGCTTCTGCAATAGTTGTCTTTGAATCGGTCAATATACACAGGTATAAAGGATTGTGTATTTGTACCGTCGTACACGGTAAGCTCGTCGGTTGCCTTTGCGCCTCCACTAAAGGAGAAAAGAATCAGGATGAGGAGCAGAAGCCTATGTGTAAAGCTGCAGTAGCGCTGTGACTGATGCGTCATAGGGTAAAATGTTGCTATAGGTTTCATATCGATGTTTTTTTATGGTTATTAGTATTTTATATCGCGTAACAGGCCACAAAGTTACAAAAAACAATCAAAACAACAAACATTTGTTAGAAAAAAACGTGCTGGGCGGATGAAATAAGACATAGTAACGTCGCTATCTCGGTCAGTTTGTTCCGCTAAGCGGACTTAGAAAAAACCAATAAAAACAAGAAAAACAAATAAAAACAATTTGGGACAATAGCTTTTCTATGGATTTCCACCCATGTGAGAATCCTG